>NZ_JBSPKW010000014.1:0-167199 GCF_053848065.1 Mesorhizobium sp. BHscii
GCGACTCAAGCCGCAGGGCGGGCAATCGGTTCCGGAACATTTTAGCAAAATTGAATGTTTAGTAGCATGACGAAACTATCCGACGTGCACGATCGGCTGGAAATGGAGCCCTAGGCCATGGCGGTCAAGATCGGCGACGAAGTCACGCTCACCGTGACAATCCTGAAGGTGCTGGACAACGGCATGTCGAGCGTGAGCATACCCTCTTACAACTTTCCCTTTTCGATCGACACACCGAAGAGAACAAGGGCCGGCCAGAAGGTCGAGATCACCGGCTTTGTCACTCGGGTCGATGACGAGAACGGCAAGGTGACGGTCCGGATCGAAGGAGCCGGCCTAGTCACGGTAGATGTCGAAACAGTATCGCACGAGCCCGCGCCTAGGGTGCGTCAGTCTCGGTAATCATGGCCCCTGCCACGAAAATTGCGCGGTGCAAGGCTAATCGCAAGCCGTTGATCAACGAATTGTTTAGCGTGCTCCGCGATCCTGGTTGCCGAATGGAAGCTCTTGCTGAAATTGTCTCTTGCGGCGGACCCCAATCCGCTCGGCCGGTGTCTCTACCAGGCAATCTACCCCAACGCCCCCAAGGGACGCCGGCCACAAGCGTGTCCGTTCGGCACCTAGTGTCAACGCCGCGATTTCAACAGCCGGGCCTCACGCAACAATGAATTCCAATTGGTGCCGATCAGTTCGATCAACACCCGAGCATCAGACTCCGAGATGCCTGTTTGCCTGGCCAATTGCCGGGCCAAAGTCTCGACGGCAGACCCGCTATCCGGCCTTCGCTTACTATCATCCTCGCTCATAGGGCAGCTCCATAGAGCCGAACGCAGAGCGAGGCCGAATGTTTCTTTAAAGCACCCGAATTACGGGAACCTTCTGGCCAATTCCGCGGTTTCGCTTGGCCAACAGGAGGACGATCAATGGCCGACGACAAAACAAAGCGCGATTTCCTCGACCGCAATCGGGTTTCCGCCGACGAAGTCTACGAGGTCGATCATTTCGCCAAGTCGAACGGCATTACACCGGAGCAGGTCAGGGAATTGATCCGCCGCCACGGCAACGAACGGGCCACGCTGGAGCGTGAGGCCAAGAGAATGGAGTCATGAACGAGAGCTGTCCGACTATGACGAGGATGCCCGATCAAGACCGTGGTCAACTGTCGCCTGGGAATGATCTAGAAATTCACCGCTTCGCCAAGGAAAACGGCGTCCGGTCCGACCAAGTGCGCGAGCTGATCCGGCGGCATGGGGCCAGCCGTGCGGTGCTAACGGAGGTCATTGCGGCGCTTCGAAGACGAAGTCCGGCAGTGGCACTCTCGGATATTGACCTGCCGCCCGTAATCGGCAAGCGGCAGGGCAAATGCGAGGCGGATCATTTCAACCCCTGTCCGGTCTGTGGCCAAGTTTTCGACATGCGCGATCGGCGCCAGGCAGCGTGGCACGCGCAGCCGGAACATGAGCCACTGGATATGGACGGCTGAGATTGGTAGCTGGTGGACTAGGGGTTCTCGTCGGCGCGTCTATCCCTCGCCGCTCAAGCTCCTCCTGAAGCTCCACCGCCAACGCAAGAAGCCTCGGTGGCAAAGTCTGTTCGCCGTCCAATCTTAGCAGATCTCGAAGCTTGCGTCGGTAGTCTTCCGATCTGATCAACTCTCGGAAGGCACGGTCTTTGTCGTGAGTTGCCATAACGATCACCTTTGGTGCGCAACTCTTTGATTGCTGAAGAGTTCCGCAAAGGGACGAAATGTTTGCTGCAGCATCATTCGTGGAGGTCGAATGCTACCGCGCGTCCGAACGCCGGAGCTGCCGTCACGATAAGCTCGATCAGCGCCTGTCCGTGCATTCGAGATGAGGGCCATTTTGGCGAACCGGTGCTACAATGGCCTTGACAGAGACCGTGCCACCGTAGGCGATCTTGTGGATGGCCTGATGGACAAGGTCCACGGCTTCGCGCTCACAATTCGTCTTAGCATTCACCTGAGGCGCCCCCCGGCCATAAGCCACAAGCGCCCATTTGTTGGCACTTTGCGTGGGAGGATCAACAGGTTATTTGGGCCGCGCACAAATGGTAGCGGGGCGAGGATAACCGGCGCTCAAGCTAACGAACGGCTACTGCTCGCCCCCATCGGAAGCCACGGACAGCCTAGGGCAGTAGCTGCCTCTATAACAGCCTCATTAGCTCGTCGGTGGATGCGACCAGATCAGGCGCGGCGTGCCGAATATGATTCAACGTCGCTTTGATCGAAGCGGTGTCCCGACGGTCCGCCCGGTTAAGGATTCCCGCCACGAGCATGTCGAGTCAGCCGCGCTGGACTGGCTTGTGCGCAAGTAGGTCCCCAGTCAGGCGAGGCTACGCCTGAATCGCGCCGGCCGGAGATCGACCCGACTAGTCGTCATTCTTCAAATCTTCAGCTTCGTCCCTCAGCCGCTGCCAGTCCGCGCCGTGCTTGCGAAGCAATGCCCGCGCCTGTTTGGGCGTTACCTCTGTCACCTCCGCCAGGTGCTCAACTTCAAGTTCTGCACCCTTCTTAACTCGGCTCGTGTCGCTCGTCCTCTTGTCCGCCATCTGTTGCGTCCTCCTTGGCCCAAGGTCAGTGGCAACGAATGTTGAACGTTGTGGTTCCGCCCCTGTGGAGCTAACTGCCGGCCGTGTAGTTCTACCGCCGAAGGAGATCTCAAATGCTTCGATTCCTAATCGGTCTTGGCGCGCTGTATGCGGCATTTCAAATCGGCCGGGAGTTTGGCCGCACAGAGGCGGAGGTCATCCAGATTCCACCCGACGATCGGCGTCCGACGCCTGGAAACGGGGCAGAGTTCCGCGAGCGGACCTAGGGCCTGGTAGCGCCCTCAAGCTTGCGCTATCTACGCGACATTGGCGCGAGCAAACCAGTACTCCGCGTCCCCAAAATCCTACGAGGACGCTATCTGCCTCGGAACTAATGCCGGGGCGACGTGACTAGTAGGATGCGCTGAGGATGAGCTTGATCCGCCTAACCACGAAGAAGCGCCGGAGCCGGCAGTGCACGCCGGCTCCGCCAGTCGACCCAGGTCCGCAGATTGAACAGGTCAAATGAACAGCATCAGCCGAACACCCCAACTACGAAGGTGATCGCAGATCCGTGGAGAAGGTTGGATTTCAGGTCCTCTCCCTCCGCCAATGCAACCCCTCCTTTTGGATTTGGGGGATCGTCTGGCGAAACAATATCTTAAGTCCGGACCGGAGCACAAAAGTCACCCGACGCGATGACCACGACGATTGACGACATATACCGGCCTCTTGCAGTAACCACGCGGTTGCTTGTCCAGTGCTGGCCGCAGCTATTGCTGGTCGGCTGCCTCGGTGTGATCGCTCATGATCTGCTGCTACAGGGCGCCGTGACGATCGGCCTCCAATTCCCGCTGGGCGGAATGGTCATGCTGTCGCTGGTGATTCTCGCCAAGCTGACGGTGCTGGTCATGATGTTCGTGGTGCTCCGGCCGCATATGCCGGCGGTGGCGGCACTGAGGAAACAAGCAAAAAAGGGAGTGGACGAAACAAAACGCGAGCCGATCCTGGCGATTACCGCCGCTGCGATCCTGCCTTTCTTCGCCTATTACGCCGCCTGGGGCTTTCTTGGCGATACGGTTCGCGAATATTCGCGCATGGCGCTGGCCCAAGCCGAACTCGGCAAGAGCGTCGACATCTTCGCCATTCTTCAGTCAAGCGGCGTGGTACTGTCGATCGTCATTTGCTGGCTGGTGCGTTTTGCCGCCAAGCGACTGAATGCGCGCGCCTCTCACCCCTACTGGCGGCTGCTGATCGTGGCGACGGACGCAGCTTGGGTCTTCATCGGTCTCTACGCGCTCGGCGTATGGAAAGACCAGTTCATCCGCTGGCTTGGCGCAGGCGCGGCGCTGCAGCTCAGCCTCGATTTGTTTGCGCCGGTAACTTCGGCGGCTGCCGCCGGCCAGTTCGTCCCGGTGGAATTCCGGCCGCTTCCCTTCGGAGAGCAGCTTCAGAATCTTTTCTTTTTCGCGTTGCTGCCGATTGTCTGGCTGGTGATGGCGGCGATCATCAACGGCTATGAGCTTTCCGCGCCGGCCGCTCCCGGTCCTGCGCTATCGCGCACGACCTCATGGCAAAAGTGGCTGAAGGATTTCGCGACGCACTTCGTTGGCGGCTACCGCAGCCGCTATTCGCCGGTCTGGACTTGTCTCAAGCTGACGCTCAGTGCCGGCCTTGCGACGCTTGTCACCTTCGTCATCGCCTATCAGGCCATCTCCTGGATCGGCGCCTGGATGTGGTATGGCCTGACAAGACTGATCGGAGCGCATGATCTCGCAACTTGGCAGATCTTCGCCGACACCATCAGCCTGTTCATCGGCAGCCCAAGCGAACTCGACGGAGGAATCCTGCTCGACGCAGTCCGAGTCGCGCTGCTTGCAGCCGTGCTCGAGACTGCAGTCGTCATGGCTGGCGAAGCACGTGGCGTCAGGTCCGCGGCTCGCTGACGCTGAGATGATTCGGTAGCGCCGAGTAGAGGCCAATCGATAGCGTGAGGCTGCTCGCCGCAGGCGGAATCGAAAAGCTGGCAGCCATCCGTGCCGGCTTGCCGGGCTCGGCCGCCGCGAACGCCATGCCGCCACACAGGGACCGTTGCTGGGCCTCCGGATATTGCTTCCTGACCATCGGATCGGCAAATAGGGTTGGCTGCCATTCGCGACCGCTTCCGTCGGAAAGCCGCACCTTGCATGGAACGGCGCCGAGCGCCTTCGGGTCAGCTGCGAGAGCTTCGAATTCGGCGAGGACGACGGCGTTTCCCTCACTGCCTGCCAGTCTGGTGATGCGCGTCACGGTCCAGCTTGCGCCGGCATAGTCGATCGGTTGCCCCAAGGTCGCAGATAGCGGCTGGCGCAAAAATTGGGAGCGCCAGTCCTTGATGCTTCCCCACGTCTGCACGACTAGCGCGGCAGGCAGCGCAACCACCAGCGCCGTCATGCTCAGCCGATAACCTCGCCGCGTTGACATCACCTTTGCGGGAGAACTTTCCATGGCGGCCTTTCTTCGTTGCGGCGGATGGTAATTGCGGGCTCGATGTCTTTGCCGGAAACATCCGTGGTGATGCGGATCTCATCGTCGAGCGGCAGCAATTTTGTGCGTGCGACCACTACGGTCCCGCCGGCGACGGCTTCTTCCGGCACTTCGAACACCAGAAGGACGCGGCGTGGCAGGCCGGGCTGATAGGCATCGCCCGGCATCATTTCGATCGTCGCCGGCAGCCGGTCGGTCAGGACATAACGGATGCCGCTGCCGCTCAGCCACTCACCCGATGTGAGACGCAAGGTCTCGAATTTCGCCTCCGCCTCGCCTTCGACCACAACCCATACGCCGGAACTTGTGTAGGTCTTTGACTTCCCGAAGGTCTCGACGTTGAGGATACGCGCGACCCTGGCGCTGTCCAGCGAAAGCGCGAACGCGCTAGCCTGGACACGCTTGTTCATGCCGCCCGAAGAGACTATCGGCGATGTAATGTCGCTGTAGAGCGGACGCGAATGCTGCATGCCGTAGAGCACGGCGGCAGCGAACAGCAGCGCAAGCACCGAACGCACCATGCGCATCATAGCGCCTTTTCCACCGGCAGATCGACCGTCGCAACGGGATCTCGGTCGTACCACCCGCTTTCGCCGTAGAGATTGTCGCGCAGCTTGTAGATTTGGCCGGTAACGGTGATCGTCACCTTGTCCGGCACGGGCACATCGGCCGGCCACTCCCAGGCCATGGTCAGGCGTTCCGGCATGTTGGGATTGAAATATCCCGCCAGATACTTGTCGCGATCGAGATAAACCGTTGGCATCGGCAGCTTTTGCGCCGGCGCGCTGAGCGTCACGGTGCGATAGAGCACGTTGTTTGGAGTGGCGGAACGGTTCACCACGTCCAGATCCACCATCAGAAGCTGCACCGGCTGCGACGGAGGAACGCCTGTCGGCGGCACTGTTCCGACACGTGCCGTTCGCAAGGTTACGAACCAGCGACCGGTATCGATCTGCTGGCCTGCTTGCACGACGGGCACCTTTGGCGGATGGGCAGCTTCGTAGAGCGTCATCGAAAACGAGATTGCCGATGCGGCCAGCCCGCCCAGGCCTGCAATCAAAAAAGCATACAGCCTTTGCCGTACTGTCGTTCGTGTCGGTTCCGTCATGCTTCGTGCGGTATGCGATGGTCCTCAGGCCAGCCTTATACGATGCGAGCTACGCCATCGGACAATAATTTTGTTACAACAGCAGCGCTGGCATCTCTAAGGTGGTTCAGCACAGAGATACCAGCCGCGCAATCGAATCCTTGGTAGCTCGCCCAGTCAGTATTCAATATCCGCTCCTGGCGCCAAGAGCGGCATTAAGCCCCGACGGCCCGCCCAAAACCATTCGAAGAGGCGCCGGGCTCGGTTCGGCGCCCCCTTCCGCTATCTCACTTGCCCGACCACACGGCCAGCTCGTAGCCGTCCGGGTCGGAAAAGTGAAAGCGGCGGCCGCCGGGGAAGGAATAGGCGGGCTTGACGATCTTCCCACCGGCCTCCTCGACGTGGCGCTGGGTCTCGTCAAGGTCGTCGGCATAGAGGATCACCAGCGGCCCGCCTGCCGCCTTGCTCTGGCCACCGAGGGCGAAGCCGCCGGTCAGGCGGCCGTCGTTGAACTCGCAATAGCTCGGCCCGTAGTCCTTAAAGGACCAGCCGAAGGCCTTGCCATAGAAGTCGCGCGAGCGCGCGATGACACCGACGGAAAACTCGACATAGTCGATGCGCTTGTCGTTGCTGGATTTGGCCATGATCTTCTCCTTTCCTGATCTTGGGAAGCTCAGCGTTCGAGCATTGCCTTCAGGGTGTTGAGGTCGCGCTCTACCGCCGCGGCGTCGGCAGCGAAGATCTCCTCCGTCATGTCCGGCATCCTCAGGAGCACGAACATGACCTCCGCGCCGGTTCCGTTAGGAACCACGCGCACCGCATTGCGGGTTTCCTTGCCATCGGCAAAGACGATGTGATCGAGGACACCGAATTCATTGGGCCGGGAGAAACGGATGCGGATGGGCCGGCCGTCGGGGTCCTCCGCGGTCCATTCCTCGCCCGATCTTTCGAAGCGCCGGCCGAGGCCTGCCGCCCAGCGCTGGAAATTCTCCGGGGTGGAGGCGAAGTCGTAGACTTCGCGCCAGTCCCGGTCGATGGACACGGTGATGATGCGGGATTTGTAGATCGTCATATCTGCCTCCTTTCAACGAAGGCAGACTAGGGGGAGTTGGCGGTGGCGTATTGAACGAAACGGCCAGTTCAGGCGCCGAGCTGTCGCAGAACCGTTGCGGGCGAGAACCCCGACAGGCGCCGCACCTCGCGCGTGAGATGCGCCTGGTCCGAATAGCCCGCCTCGAACGCAAGATCGACAAGGCGCGGCTTGGCGGACTGCCGCGCCAGGTTCAAAAACCGCTGGAAGCGGAGAATGCGGTCGAGCGTCTTCGGACCATAGCCGAAAGCCTCCTGGCAGCGGCGGCGAAGGGTTCGCGGGCTGACGTCGAGTCGATCGAGGATCACCGCCATGCCCGGACCGGCGGATTCCGTTTTCAGCGAGTTGAAGGCAAATCCCATGTCCGGAGGCGGCGGCTTGACATCGGGCGCAAGCCTGGAGAGCGCCGCTTGCATCGCCCGCATCCGCTCCGCCGTGGAGGATGCATCGCCAATTCTCTGGGCGATTTCGCGCGCCGGCGCCCCCCAGAACTGGCTGAGCCCCACCCGGCCGCCGACGATCTCCGACATCGGCAGCCCGAGCCACCGGCTTGCCGCACCCGGTCGGAAGCGGGTGCCGATCACAGTAGAGCCGGGTGTCAGCGTAGAGAGGGCAACGGCCACGTCGGGGCCCGCTACGACCAGATCGCCGTCGATCCAGGTGATGTCGACGCAACCGTCGGGGACCACGGCCGATAAGCTCCCCGCGTCCGGGCGCAATGTATTGGACCAGACACACAGGAAATGCCTTTCGAGTGCGGCCGGAGGATCGAACTCGCGGTACTCCCCGATCGCCCCGGAAAGGACGGGTGTGTTGTCGTCAGACGTCACGAGCCTCTCCTGTGAGGAACACTTTCTAAGGCATCGTACTCTTCGGTCCCCGAAATCTATCGCGGTGGCGGCGTGCTTCAACCCGTGCTGTCGTTCTCGATCAAGCCCTGCATCGCATGGTTGCGACGCCAGGCGGAACTGGGCAATTGTCGAGGATTCCACCAATCGTGGAGCGGTCGTGAGCGGAGTCGCGACCTCGGTGCATGCGCCGCTCGCGCCATCCAGCCGACGTTCCGCACGATTGCCGCATGACATCATTTTTACTATCCCGATGCCTGCAGGGACTGCTTGGCATGAGCAGTTTCGACAGATTTCCTTGCAGGGGCGCCATTTGCGTTCTGGTTTCGGGGTCATCTTGATCACGGCAGATCAGGCGGTTTGCCGGCCTTGTTCTCAAGCCATCTCTTGACGCGCGGGAACCATACACGTTAGGCGTTCGGGCACCCCACGCGAACGATTGGCGACCAAGCAAGGAAATTCCAGCTGATGGAAATTTTTACCGCCTCTGGCCTCGCGGCTCTGCTCCAGGTCATCGCCATCGACCTTGTGCTTGCCGGCGACAATGCCATCGTCATCGGCCTTGCCGCGGCAGGCCTGCCGTCGGACCAGCGCAAGAAGGCGATTCTCGTCGGCATTGCGGCGGCCACCGTGCTTCGCATCTTCTTCGCACTAATCACCCAGTGGCTCCTCACAATTGGCCCCATTCTTCTCATAGCCGGCGGCCTGCTGCTGCTTTGGGTGTGCTGGAAGATGTGGCGCGAACTCCGTGTCAGCCACGAGCAGGAACATGACGCGACGGAATCGTTGTCGAATGTCGATTACGACAAGAGCGGGACGATCGGCGGCAAAGGGCCGCGCAAGACCTTTGCTCAGGCAGCCTGGCAGATCGTCATTGCCGACGTTTCGATGTCTCTCGATAACGTCCTTGCAGTCGCAGGCGCGGCAATGGACCATCCGACGGTCCTGATCATCGGCTTGGCGCTGTCGATTGCGCTGATGGGCTTCGCCGCTTCGTTTGTCGCACGCCTCCTGCATAAGTACCGCTGGATTGCTTATATCGGCCTCGTGATCATTCTCTACGTCGCCGTGAAGATGCTTCTGGATGGTGCCGTGCAGCAGTTCCCCGAACAGTTTGCGTTCCTGGCGCCGTGGTTCGGACCGGGCGGTCATTGAACATGACCCTTTAGCAGCGCAGGCCCGCCGAGCGGCGCCAAGCCATTCCCCGGTTTGCTTGATTGCGGAACTATGCTATTGCGCCGTGCAAATTGAGCTTCTGCGAAAGTTCTAAAGATCAACATGTATCGAGACTTCCGGGCCGGGCCTTAGGGTTTCCGGCCCGCGTCCATTGGAAACCGCACATGTCTGCCCCTCGCGTCAGTTTCGTAAGCCTTGGATGCCCGAAAGCCCTCGTGGACTCGGAGCGCATCATCACGCGCCTGCGCGCCGAAGGCTACGAGATTGCGCGCAAACATGACGGCGCCGATCTGGTCGTCGTCAACACCTGCGGCTTTCTCGATTCGGCTCGTGATGAATCGCTCAATGCCATCGGCTCCGCCCTTTCGGAGAACGGCAGGGTCATCGTCACCGGCTGTCTAGGCGCCGAACCTGACGTAATCCGCGAGAAACACCCCAACGTTCTCGCCATCACCGGTCCGCAGGCCTATGAGAGCGTGATGGCTGCGGTGCATGAGGCAGCACCCCCGAGCCACGATCCCTACATCGACCTTTTGCCGCCGCAAGGCGTCAAGCTCACGCCGCGCCACTATGCCTATCTCAAGATTTCGGAAGGCTGCAACAATCGCTGCACCTTCTGCATCATTCCGGCGCTGCGCGGCGACCTCGTCTCGCGACCGGCGGCCGACGTTCTGCGCGAAGCCGAGAAACTGGCCAAGGCCGGCGTTAAGGAGATACTGGTCATTTCGCAGGACACCAGTGCCTATGGCATCGACATCAAATACCAGACGAGCATGTTCGGCGATCGCGAAGTGCGGGCGAAATTCCTCGATCTGTCGGAGGAACTCGGCAAGCTCGGCGTTTGGGTACGCATGCACTATGTCTACCCCTACCCGCATGTCGCCGATGTCATCCCGCTGATGGCCGAAGGAAAGATCCTTCCCTACCTGGACATTCCGTTCCAGCACGCCTCGCCGCAGGTGCTGAAGAACATGCGCCGGCCTGCCCATGGCGAAAAGACTCTCGACCGCATTCGCGGCTGGCGCGAAATCTGTCCGGATCTGGCGATCCGCTCCACCTTCATCGTCGGCTTCCCCGGCGAGACCGACGACGATTTCGAAATGCTGCTCGACTGGCTGGACGAAGCGAAAATCGATCGCGCCGGCTGTTTCAAATACGAGCCTGTCAGGGGCGCCCGCTCCAATGATCTCGGCCTCGAACAGATACCGCGGGAGATCAAGGAAGCGCGTTGGCACCGCTTCATGCAGCGCCAGCAGAAGATCTCGGCGACGCAGCTCGCCAGGAAAGTCGGCAAACGCCTGCCTGTCCTGATCGACGAGGCGCATGGCACCTCGGCGAAGGGCCGCACCAAATACGACGCGCCCGAAATCGACGGCTCGGTGCATATCCAGTCGCGCCGCCCGTTGCGCGCCGGCGACATCGTCACCGTCAAGATCGACCGCGCCGACGCCTACGATCTCTACGGTTCGGCGGTCTGATCGCCGGCGGGGCGAAGACCCTTTCTGCTAGAGCATTTTGCAGCCAAACGTCTTCGTTTGGCGTCCGACAAAATGCTTTAAAATAGAGAGTTAGAGCGCGGTTTTGGTTCGACCAAAACGCAAAGCGCTCTAGGACGTGACTGTTTCGCTTGCACGGATAAGCATCCGCCTGAGCCAGGCGTGACCGGAGTCGCTGTCGTTCCTCCGATGCCATAGCAGAGTTTCCTGATAACCGAAGTAGTCGAAGGGCAGCGGAAAAGAGCGCACGCGCGGCCAATTCGTCAGCCGGATCACGTTTGCCGACAAGGTGCAGATCATGTCCGTCTGGGCGATGATCGCCGGCACGGCGAGCGCATAAGGCAGGCTCATTGCGACGGTCCGTTTCAGACCGCGGTCGTCCAGAAGGCGATCAATGTAGCCCTTCAGATCGCCGACATGAGTGACCAGCAAGTGCGGATACTTCAGAAAGAGTTCGAGCGTCATCGCGTCGCGGATCTCAGGATGCTCTGCCGAGACGATCGATAGCCAGTTCACGTGGAAGAGTGATGCACGTTTGATCGTTGTCGGCGCATCGGGCAGGATAGTGATCGCAAGGTCTATCGAGCCCTTCTCGAGACAATCGACGATTTCCTGTCGGTGTAGGCTGCGCAGGACGATCGAAATTCTCGGCGCCGCTGAACGGAGCACCGGCATCAGTCTGGGCATTAAAGTCGCCGCGATGTGATCGGTGGTCGCGATCCTGAAGATGCGACCCGATCGCTCCGGCGAGAACTGGCCGAACCCTCCCAGCGCATCCTGGATCTGCCGTAGCGCGGCCCGGATCGGATCGGCGAGGTCGAGCGCCTTTTCGGTCGGCCGCACGCCATCGGCATGACGGACGAAGAGATCATCGGCGAAGAGCCGACGCAGATGGGCGAGGCGCTTGCTCATCGCTGGCTGGCTGAGCCCGATACGGGCTGCTGCCGCGCTCACGCTGCCTTCACTGAGCAGAGCGTCGAAGGCGACAAGCAGGTTCAGATCGATCGAAGCCAGATTCATGCTGGACCTCCGAACTCTTATTACTGAGAGGAATATTGAGATGTCAAATATCGATTGACGACTGAAAGCGAACCCCGAAAATAGGCGCCTTCAATCGATATGGAGACAATCCATGCGACGCTGTTCTCTCGCTGCTATTCTTCTATTCCTGATGCCGAACCTCTCAAGCGCTCAGCCGGCCGAAAGTCGCGGAGGGATCGTCTTTGCGTTGTCGGATGTCGATATGGTGCCGACCGTCTACGAGACGGGCGAGCTCGGGCCTCCAGATCCTCACAATCGGGATACGCTGTCCATCATCACCTCGCCGACAGAGCGGTCTCGCCCTGTTGCGATGACGGAGGTTTCGAATTCGACCTATGGGCCGCCCGGAGCACTAGACGTCTCCCTGGATGGCCAGTTCGTTTTCGTCGCCGAAACCTTCCGTCAACGCTCCGAACGGGCGACCCGCCTCGACGAGTTGCAGCAAGGCGACACGATCCGATCGCTCCAGTTCGATGGCGGCCACTCGGCGGTGGTCGACAGCGTGAGGATCGGAATCCAGCCGCAGGCGATCCATCTCAATCCTGCTGGCGATCTCATCGCCGCAATTACTGCCGACGCCGAACACGAACTCACTTTCGTTCCGGTCAGAGAGGGTCGGTTCGGCCAAGCATCCAGCTTCGGTCTCGGTCTTGAGCCCTCAACGGGTTTCATTCCATTGAAAGCGACCTGGGTGCAGTGGCATCCAAGCGGCCGGTATGTCGGGGTCAATCTCGTCGACCGTGGTCAGGTTGCCTTCTACGAGGTGCTGCGCGGAGAGGACGGAGCAGTTTCTGCTATTCGTCCCTGGGGCAATCGCATCCAGACGAACAAGTTCCCGTTTGTCGGCAGCTTTTCGCCGGACGGCCGCTACTACATCACCTCCGATGTTCAATGGGGAATCGATACGGCTGGTTTCTATGGCGTTCAGGAGGGCATCCTCACCACAGTCCGGCTTGCCGATGTCGGGACGACGGGCGACGCAGCAAGGCACACCGTGCCTCACATCGCGCTTGGTGGCTGGGGCGCCGAGACGATCGCCTTCAGCCCCGACGGCCGCTTTCTTGTCACGTCCAATCTTCGCGGCACCGGTAAGCCAGATGGCTCGCGCGACTGGACGGAGCACGCGTCGCTCAGCCTCTATCAGCTGGACCCTGAAACAGGACGGCTATCGCCGCACGGCGAATGGCCGCTCGCAGGCGTGCTGCCGCAAGGACTCGCTTTTGATCGCACGGGACAAAAGCTCTTCGTTGGCGTGAACCGTTACCGCAATGAGGAAGCGCCGCTTGGCGGCGCCGTCGAGATATGGCAGATCACTACGGATGGGCGCCCGGCGCTCGCTCCCACATCGGATCGTATCAGGCTGCCTACGGGCGTTCACACGATAGTCGCCCGCTGAACTTTCGTGAGTGGGATTCGCAAGCCGGGCAGGTAAACCTTCGAAGCTCTGCAGATGAAAAGAGGGCGCCCAAAGGCGCCCTCTCCTGTTCCGGCGAAAGCCGGCCGAGCCAAGGCTTGCGCTTACTGCGGCAGCTTGTCGTCGACGCCCTTGACATAGAAGTTCATGCCGAGCAGCGTGGCGTCGTCGGCGACTTCGCCGTCCTTCAGCCACGGCGTTCCGTCCTGCTTGGCAATCGGCCCGGTGAAAGGATTCCATCCGTCGATAATCTTCTTCTCGGTGGCTTCCGCCATCGCCTTCACGTCGTCGGGCATGTTGGTGTAAGGGGCCATCTTAACGGCGCCGTCCTTGATGCCCAGCCAGACATTGCCGGGCTTCCAGGTGCCGTCGAGTGCAGCCTTCACCCGGCCGATATAATACGGCCCCCAATCGTCGACGATCGAGGTCAACTGTGCCTTGGGAGCGAACTTGATCATGTCCGAAGACTGGCCGAAGCCCTGTAGGCCGCGCTCTTCGGCGACTTGCAGGGGAGCGGTCGAGTCGGTGTGCTGGACGATGATGTCGGCGCCCTGGTCGAACAGAGCCTTGGCGGCATCGGCTTCCTTGCCCGGATCGAACCATGAATTTACCCAGACGATTTTCGCCTTGAAATCTGGCTTGATTGACTGGGCACCGAGCATGAAGGAATTAATGCCCATCACCACCTCAGGAATCGGGAACGAAACGATGTAGCCCGCGACGCCCGACTTCGATTGCTTGGCGGCGATCTGGCCGAGGATGTAGCGGCCTTCGTAGAAACGTGCGTTGTAGATGCCGAGGTTTTCGGCCGTCTTGTAGCCGGTCGCGTGTTCGAACATCACGTCGGGGAACTTCTTGGCGACCTTTACTTCGGGGTCCATGAAGCCGAAGGACGTGCCGAAAATGATCTTGCATCCTTCGCGCGCCAGGCGCTCGAAGGCACGATCGGCATCGGGACCCTCGGAGACGTTCTCCAGATATGCGGTCTCGACCTTGTCGCCGAGTGCCTTCTCTACGTCCAGGCGGCCCTGGTCATGCTGGTAGGAATAGCCGAAATCGCCGATCGGGCCGGTATAGACCCAACAGGCTTTCAGTTTTTCCTGCGCTTCGGCGGTCGCTGCCAGCGACAATGCTGCCGCCGCGGCCATCAGCGCAATAAGCAGTTTTTTCATCGTGTTACCTCTCTGAGTTAAGCCTTGGAGCTTCCCGTTTGTTATTGTCAACGATCTGGAACGAATGGCTGCCCCAAGGAAGCCGGTGTGTTCATCATCGTCAAACGCTTGTTGCGCGAGATTAGAACGAGAACCACGATGGTTGCCAGATAGGGCAACGAAGAAAGCAGTTGCGAGGGAACCGGAATGCCAAAAGCCTGTGCATGAAGCTGGCCGATCCATACCGCGCCGAAGATATAGGCGCCAGCCAGCACCCGCCATGGCCGCCATGATGCGAACACGACCAGCGCCAGTGCGATCCAGCCGCGCCCGGCGCTCATGTTCTCCACCCATTGCGGCGTATAGACCAGCGACAGGTGGCCCCCGGCAAGGCCTGCACAGGCGCCGCCGAAGATCACCGCCAGATAGCGGTAGCGGATGACCTGGATGCCAAGGGCATGGGCCGATGTGTGGCTGTCGCCGATCGAGCGCAGCGTGAGCCCGGTGCGGGTCTTGAACAGGAACCACATGACGGCGGCGGTCAATGCAATCGAGATGTAGAAGATCGGGTCCTGGCCGAACAACAACCTGCCGATGACGGGGATCGCTGTCAGGCCGGGAATGTCGAGGTTTGGCAGCCTCGCGCCGGGCTGGCCGACAAAGCTGGTGCCCATCATGCCGGAAAGCCCGAGGCCGAGCAATGTCAGCGACAGGCCGGTCGCCACCTGGTTTGTGGCCAGCGACAACGTCATGACAGCGAACAGCAGCGAAAACACCGCACCCAAGGCGATCGCCGCCAACAACCCGATCCACGGCGATCCGGTGAGATAGCCGGCGCCGAAACCGCCGACCGCCCCCATGATCATCATGCCTTCGACACCGAGATTGAGCACGCCGGAACGTTCGACCACCAGCTCGCCGATCGCCGCGATCAGCAACGGCGTCGCCGCGGTTGCGATGGTCAAAAGAATGTTGACGGTGATGTCCATCAGCGGGCCTCCTCCAGCTTCGGCGCGGATTCAAGCTTCGGCGCGGCAAAACCGATCAAGCGAATGCGGTAGTGAATGAGCGTGTCGCAGCCGAGCACGAAGAACAGGAGCATGCCCTGGAACACGCGCGCCACCTTGTCGGAGATGCCGAGCGCGCTTTGCACCGCCTCGCCGCCGAGATAGGTCAGTGCCAGCACCAGGCCAGCAGCGACGATGCCGAGCGGATTGAGCCGGCCGAGGAACGCCACGATGATGGCGGCAAAACCGTAGCCGGGCGAGATCACCGGCTGCAGCTGGCCGATGGCTCCGGAGACTTCCGAGATGCCGGCAAGCCCGGCCAGTGCACCCGACAGCATGAAGGCGAAGAACACCATCCGGTTGATACCGAAGCCGGCGAAGCGCCCTGCCCTGGGGCTTGAGCCGAGCACGCGAACCTCAAAGCCTTTCAGCATGCGGCTCATCAGGATCCAGACCAGCACCGCCGCGACCAGCGCGAACACGAAACCCCAATTGGCACGGCCGGAGGCCGGCATCAGTTCCGGCAATATGGCCGAGTCGTTGAACTGTATCGTCTGCGGGAAATTGAAACCCTTCGGATCACGCCACGGCCCACGCACCAGCCAGTCGAGGAACAGCTGCGCGACATAGACCAGCATCAGGCTGGTCAGGATCTCGTTGGTGTTGAAGCGCGTCTTGAGCAAGGCGGGAATGGCGGCGTAGGCGGCACCGCCAACCATGCCGAACAGCAGCATCAGCGGCAGCACCAGCGGGCCTTCAAACTGGGGAAACAGCACCGGAATGCTCGAGCCGACGATGCCGCCCAGGATGAATTGGCCTTCCGCGCCGATGTTCCAGATGTTGGCCCTGTAGCAAACCGACAGGCCGACCCCGATCAGGATGAGCGGTGCCGCCTTGATCGCCAGCTCATGCAGCTGCCAGACCTGACTGACCGGCTCGAGGAAGTAAATTTGGAACGCCTTCAAAGGATTGACGCCAAGCAGTGCGAACAGGATGGCGCCGGCGATGATTGTCAACACGAATGCAATGAAGGGCGACAGCGCCGAGAACAGCATCGAGCGCTGCGGCCGTTTGACGAGTTCGAGGCGCATCATGACGTCTCCAGAGTGTGTTCGGCGTGGCCTGGCTCGGCCCCGCCCATCAGCAGTCCGATCTTTTCGAACGTGGCCTCAGCGATCGGCAAAGGCTTCGACAATTCGCCATTGTGCATCACCGCGATCGCGTCGGATATCTCGAACAGTTCGTCGAGGTCCTGACTGATGACCAGCACTGCCGAGCCGCTGCGCGCCAATTCGATCAGCGTCTGGCGAATGTGGGCGGCGGCACCGGCGTCGACGCCCCATGTCGGCTGATTGACGACCATGACGCTTGGGCTGCGGTCGAGTTCGCGGCCGACGATGAATTTCTGCAGATTGCCGCCTGAAAGCGCTGCCGCCTCCGGATCCAGGGCGCTCTTGCGCACATCCATCGCCTTGATGATGCGCTGGGCAGCGGCATAGATCGCATCGCTTTTGACCATTCCGCCGGCGCCGACAAACACCTTGCCGTCGGTGGCATGGCGCGACAAAAGCAGGTTTTCCGAAAGCTTCATGCGGGGGGCTGTACCGTGGCCGAGCCGCTCTTCCGGCACGAAGGCAGCGCCCATCAGCCGCCTGCCGGTGATGCTGAGGCCGCCGGCATCCTTGCCGCGGATGCGCACCGAGGCGGCATCCTGCTGTGGCACCTCGCCGGAAACGGATTCGAAGAACTCGCCCTGGCCGTTGCCGGCAACGCCTGCAATGCCAATCACTTCGCCGGCGCGTACCGTCAGGTTGATGTTCCTGAGCGGGATCGAGAACGGCGTTGCCGGCCGGCGGCTGAGCGCACGAATTTCAAGCAGCGGCCGCGCCGTCTCGATACCCTGAACCGGCGCGCGCACCACGGCCTGCACGTCGTTGCCGACCATCATGCGGGCCAGCGATGCCGCGGTTTCCTTGCGCGGGTTGCAATGGCCAACCACCTTGCCGTGGCGCAGCACGGTGGCGCGGTCGCAGATGCGCTTGACCTCTTCAAGGCGGTGCGAAATGTAGAGGATGGACTTTCCTTCCGAGCGCAACCGTTCGAGCGTCTCGAACAGCTTGTCGGCTTCCTGCGGCGTCAGCACCGAAGTCGGCTCGTCGAGAATGATGAGCTGCGGCGTCTGCAGAAGGCAGCGGATAATCTCTATACGCTGGCGCTCACCGACCGACAGGTCGCCGACCAGCGATTGCGGGTCGAGCGGCAAGCCGTAGCTGTAGGAAAGCGCCCTCGCCTTCGCGGCAATCGTGCTGATCGGCGAACCGTCGTCCAGCGACAGCGCGATGTTCTCGGCCGCCGTCAGTGCCTCGAACAGCGAAAAATGCTGGAACACCATGCCGATGCCGAGCTTCTTCGCAAAGCCGGGATTGGTGATCGCGACCGCCTGACCGTTCCAGAAAATCTCGCCCGAATTGGGCTCCAGTGTTCCGAACAGCATTTTGACGAGCGTCGACTTGCCGGCGCCGTTCTCGCCGAGCAACGCGTGGATTTCGCCTTTTGCGACGTTGAGATCGATATGGTCACACGCGGTCAGCGTGCCGAACGTTTTGGTAAGGCCACGAACCTCAAGCAGGTCTGCGCCGTCCTGATTTGCACTCACAGTGCCTCCCATCTGGTTTGCCAGATATGTTCTGTGTTCCCGCAGGCATCGTATGCGCGGCCTGCTGTCATCGCAAAGCGGCACCCGTCTTGAAAGAGCTTCAAGAATTTCAGCGGAAACTCAAGGGATAGCAAGACTCAGGGGATAAGAATGGTTGTCCCGGTCGTCCTGCGGCCTTCAAGGTCGGAATGCGCCTTGCCGGCATCCTTGAGCGCGTAGCGCTGGTTGATCTTGATCTTGACCGCCCCGCTGAGCACGATTTCGAACAACGCGGCGGCGGACGCCTCCAGATCTTCGCGCTTGGCGTTGTAGACGAACAGCGTCGGACGGGTTGCGAACAGCGAACCTTTCTGCGCCAGCAACGACATGCTGAACGGCGGGACCGGCCCCGACGATTGACCGAAGCTGGCAAACATGCCGAGCGGCTTCAGGCAGTCGAGCGAGGCCGGAAAGGTGTCGTTGCCTACCGAATCATAGACGACGTCGCACTTCTTGCCGCCGGTGATGGCGAGAACGCCGGCGACGAAGTCCTGCTCGCGGTAGTTGATGACGTGGTCGAAGCCATGCGCCTTGGCGAGCTCCATCTTGTCGGCGGAGCTGGCGGTGCCGATCACGGTCGCGCCAAGATGCTTGGCCCATTGGCCGAGGATCAGCCCGACGCCGCCGGCCGCGGCGTGAAACAGAATCGTGTCGCCCGCCTTCACCTTGAAGGTACGGCGCAGCAGATATTCCGCCGTCATCCCTTTCAGCATCATGGCGGCCGCCTGTTCGTCGCTGATGCCGTCCGGCACCTTGACCACGCGGTCGGCGGCGATCACGCGCTGCTCGGCATAGGCGCCAGTCGTCACGGCATAGGCGATGCGATCGCCCGGCTTCAGCCAGTCGAGATCCGCGCCCAATTCCACCACCACCCCGGCCGCCTCGCTGCCGGGTATCAGCGGGAAACCGCCTGGCGGTGGATAAAGGCCGGAGCGATGATAGACGTCGATGAAATTGAGGCCGATCGCCGTGTGTCTGACCAGGATTTGTCCCGAGCCGGGTTGGCCCGGATCGGCGTCCTCATAGGTCAGAACCTCCGGACCGCCATTGGCGTGGATGCGTATTGCTTTGGACATTGATGAGGCTCTCTTGGGACCAAACTCTCTTGGGATCAGGTTTTCTTGGCGCCGAGCGTTGGAAAGAGCTGCATGATACCGCCGATGCATGCGAGGTAAAGTCCGGTGACCGTGATGCCGATCTTGGTGAAGACACTCACCTGCTCGCCCAAGACGCCGATCTGGTCGTAGAAGGCGGCAAGAGCTGCCTGCGCCAGCGCCAGCGCTCCAAAAGCGCACCATAGCAGCGTCATGCCAAGGTTGATTGGACGCAGCCGTACCACCCGCACCGGGTGGATGAAATTGATTGGCACAAAGGTCAGAATGCCGGCCACCACGACGACGGCGAAGGAAACCCATTGTCCCGGATCGATGACGAAAAGGGTGAACACCACCATGTTCCAGACTACCGGAAACCCCTTGAAAAAATTCTCCTTGGTCTTCATTCCGGTGTCGGCATAGTAGATCGCGCTCGACACGACGATGATCGCCGCCGACAGGAACGACAGGCCCTCACCCATGAAGCCGCGCTGGTAAAGCGCGAAGGCTGGTATCAGCACGTAAGTGACGTAGTCGATGATGTTGTCGAGGAGTTCGCCCGACCATGTCGGCAGGATTTCCTTGACCTCGAGTTTCCTGGCGATCGGCCCGTCGATGCCGTCGACGAACAGCGCCAGCCCCAGCCACCAGAACATCGCCGTCCAGCGCTGCTCGCTCGCTGCCACCAGTGACAGGAACGCCAGGAACGAGCCCGACGCGGTCAGCAGGTGGACCGAAAACGCGCGCGCCTGCGGCCACGTGACTTTCTTCTTTGGCCTCGGAATCCTGTCCGTGATTTTCCTGGCCGTTGTTTTTTTGCTCACGGGCCCCGCCAGTCCAGCTTGCAGATTTCGGCCGAGCGGCCGGCAAAATTCCAGTTGCGGCCGAAGGCCCGCATCTTGCTCTTGTCGGACCGGGCGACGATGATTTCCGGTGCGATCCAGTATTCCGAATTGCTGATCACCGTATCCCTGTCGCGGTCCTTGCCTGGGATCGGCGTCACCGCTCCGTCGATGATCTTCGGTATCTGGAAGATCCGCGTCCTGTCGCGCGTCTCATAGGTGATCGGCGCTTGCTCGACGCCGAGGAACTTTCCGACCAGGATGGAGAGCAGCGAGGTGGTTCCGCCAGCCTTGCCGGTGAAAATCCTGGTCAGCGCCTTTACCGCATGGACTGAGGCGCGCTTGTCGATGAACAGTCCGGCGGTCCAGTTGCCGCGGCTCATATAGCCGGGGATTTCCATGACCAGCCCAAGGTTGAGGCCGGACAGTTCGACCTCGCCGAAATGGCCGGCATCGATGCGGAACCCCGCCCAGGTCTGACAATAGCCCTCGGTCGGCGGATGACTGCCGAGAGACAGCACGCAAGGACAAAAAACTGTGCAATTGCAGGAGAGTACCAGCTCTCCTTTCATTGCCCAGCCTTGATCTGCCATCGAATTCACTCCCTATGCCGAGACTACTAGCAGGGCGGCTGCCCAGACAAGCAGTATCGCACCGGCGATCCGGGTTGGCAGCCTGCCCGCTGTCTGTTTTTCGATCAAGGTGAACAGGCCGATCAGCGCCATCCAAAACAAGTTCATCACGCCGACGGCGAACATCACCAGCATCAGCGCCCAGCAGCAGCCGAGACACCAGACGCCCTGCTCCATGCCGAGCCGGAAAATCCGGCCGGACCTCGCGCTCCAGTTCGAAAACAGGATCGAGAACGGGTTTTTGCACTTCGTCAGGCAGGCTTGCTTCAGACCGCTGAACTGGTAAAGACCGGCACCCAAAAGTGCAGCCGCTCCTGTCGCTCCGACCACCGGATCGAGCATCTGCACAGATGATGCGAAGGCGTGAACGATGAGCGTCAGCGCCGCAAACGCTGCCGACGCAGCCAACCACACGCTGAGGTAACCGGCGACCAGGACCAGCGGATGGACGACCGCTTCGCCCTTGATCCGCGCGGTATCGGCGATCTCGCAATAGGTGCGGATCATCGGCGCCGCCGAAGGCAGCATGGTGGCGACCGCCATCAGGAACCACATGACGACGAGCGCTCCGGCCTGCGCGCCGACGCCCCCATCGAGCGGCGCAGGTGCAAGACAAAGGGTGAAGAAGCGCTCAAGAAAATCCGGCAGCGGCAGCTGCGGAAGATATCTGATCAATGTGTCGCCGGGTGCATCGATGCCCGGAACCCGGCTTTCGGCGCCGCGAATCGCCATGGCGCCGAGAAGCAGCCAGGCCAGAAGGACGCTTGCGCCCAGAACGATGCTCACCGCCAGTCGAGGATTGCGCGAGATGCTCGCCGTGGCACGGCCGGCACGGTCGAGATGACTGAAATCATGGTCTTGGCCGATCATGGCAATCGAATGGGCCGAATCGCCGCGTTGATCAAGCCGTATGATCTGACCTATATGCTTATCAGGCCGGACCGACCGCCTCGCATCACAATCCGGAAGCGAACTTGGACCATCAGCAGACAGCACGGATACTGGTTGGCGGCAGTGGCCCGGCAGGGCTGATCGCAGCGCTTGGTTTTGCGGATGCCGGCTTTCCCGTGACGCTCGTCGGACCTGAGGCAAATGGCCAAGACGGCCGAACGACGGCCTTGATGAACCCAGCCCTGAATGTCCTCGAACGGTTGGGCGTCCTCGATGAGGTGAGGTCCAAAGCCGCACCGCTGAAGGTTATGCGCATCGTCGATGCAACCAGCCGGCTGATCCGCAGCCCGGTGGTCATTTTTCGTGCCAGCGAAATCGGCGAGGAGCAGTTCGGGCTGAACTTACCCAACAGCGCTCTCAATCCCGCGCTTGCCGGGGCTGTAGTCGCGCATTCCGGCATCGAATGGCGAAAATCGATGGTGGAGACCTGGCGCCTCGACGCCGATCATGCCCATGCGATCCTGTCTGACGGCAGCGAGGTTGCAGCATCGCTGGCGGTCGCTGCTGATGGCCGTCTGTCGCGGGCCCGCGAGGCTGCCGGCATCTCGACATCCGCGCGGTCCTATCCGCAGGCCGCACTGGTTCTCAATTTCGCTCATCGCAGCGACCACGCTTTCACCTCGACCGAATTCCACACCGAGACCGGTCCGTTCACCCAGGTTCCCCTGCCCGGCAACCGGTCCAGCCTCGTCTGGGTAGTAGAACCGGCAACGGCGAAAGAACTCGCCGCACTGGACGATGCTACGCTTTCGATGCGGATCGAACAGCGGATGCAATCGATGCTGGGCCGGGTTTCTGTCGAACCCGGCCGGCAGATCTACCCGCTTTCCGGCGTAACGCCCCGGTGCTTCGCGCATAACCGGGTGGCACTTGTCGGCGAAGCCGCCCATGTGTTTCCGCCGATCGGCGCGCAAGGTCTCAACCTTGGTATCAGGGATATCGATGATCTGATTGGAATTACTTGCGAAAACAGGGTTGACCCCGGCGCCGTCGAGGCACTCGCAGCCTATGATTTCAAGCGCCGGCCCGACATCCTGGCGCGCAGCAGTGCGGTCAACCTGCTCAACAAGTCGCTGCTCTCGGACATGCTGCCAGCACAGATGGCGCGCAGCGCTGGTCTCGGCGTGCTCGGCGGCTTCGCGCCGCTTCGCGCCTTTTTCATGCGCGAGGGGCTGCGGCCCGGCAGTGGTTTTGCGGCACTCGCCGGCGGCTTAAGGAAACAAGTCAGGCGGTAGCACGCCCTCGGGCTAGCCCGTAGTGACGGGGCGTCAAGCGCTGCGGCATTGAACGTCTGCGTCAAGTAGGGCCAGGTATCAGTCCTAAGTGGGGCTCGATTTTTTGAAGCGTAATGCGTAAATTCAAAGTCTTAGAGAGTCTTTGCGCATTCCAAGGACGCGGCGCTCCTAGGACTTAGTGGTGAGTACGATGATGAAGACAGCCAAATTCTCGATCGGGCAGGTGGTTCGGCACCGGCTGTTTCCGTTCCGCGGCATCATTTTCGATGTCGACCCGCAATTCGCCAACACCGACGAATGGTACGAGGCGATCCCAGCGGATGTGCGGCCGCGCAAGGACCAGCCCTTCTACCATTTGCTCGCCGAGAATTCGGAAACGGAATACATCGCCTATGTGTCTGAGCAGAACCTGCTCGAGGATCAGTCTGGCGAACCGGTGCGGCATCCGGAGATCGGTGAGATGTTCGACAAGAGGCCGGACGGGCGCTACGAGCCGAGACGCCAGTCAAGACATTGACGTGACGGGATTGCGGGCCGGGATCACGAAATGGCTGGCCGAAACGAAAAAAAAGCGGGGCATGATCCCGCTTTTTCCTTAGAAATTGCGCCTGAGGGGCGATCAGTTGGCGGTCTTCGCCTTGTCCTGCTCTTCCTTGAGCTTCTTGGCGAAGTCCTGATTGTTCTTGGCAACGAAATCCTGAAGCTTCTTCTGCCGATCCTCGATGTCCGACTGCTGCAGCGGCGGTCCGTCGAAGGCGCCGCTGAAGCCGGTCAGCGCGACCTTGATCGGGTTCGGCTGGTTCTGGAAATTGACCGAGGTGAGCGTCAGGTTCGAACCCTTCTTGAAGGAGGCGACGAGCTGGTCGGTCAGCGGCACTTCCGCCACGCACCGGTCAGGGAAGCAGATCACATAATCGAGCTTCTGCGCCTTCCCGGCATCGATCTGGAGGCCAATGCCGGGAGGAACCAGTCGGCCGGTCGGAACCGTCACCTGGAACACCTTGCGGTTCACCTTGCCCTTCAATTCGATCAGGCTGACGCCGGTGACGAGCTGGCCGTTGCCGGCAGTGGTGATGTTCTGGACATTGCAGATGTCGACGTCTTCCTGCTTGGTGCAGGCTTTGAACCAGCCCTGCGGAATCTGCTGTTGCTGCTGCGCAAGAGCAGTGGGAAGTTGTGCGCCCAGAAAGCCGACCACGCCAGCGGCCATGACCGACAGGCGGTACGCGTTGCTGTTCAGGCTCGTCATATCGTGCACTTCCTCTCAAATGATCCCAGGACCGGCTTCTTCGCGCCGTGTGGTCCAGCTACCTGTTGCCGAAATGAGGCAACAGAATGACTTCGGACGGCGTGTTACACTGCAAGCGGTGCCGAATCCAGCCCGATAGTCGCAATTCTTGAGCTCGCGATTGGCCGGGAGGCGGCCGGCTCATGTTAGGGTGCGCTCCGAATCATCAAGCCGACCCAGTAAGGAGACGGTCATGGGCCGCGTTCTTGTTTGGCTGATCGCCGCGATCTCGTCTGTCACCCTTTCGCTTCAGCCAGCTCTGTCGGAGCCGAAACACGCGATCGCCATGCAGGGCGAGCCGGCGCTGCCCGCCGATTATACGCATTTCAACTACGTCAATCCCGATGCGCCGAAGGGCGGCAGCATCACCTATTGCGTCGTTGGCAGCTTCGACAATCTCAACCCGTTCATCCTGAAAAGCCTGCGCACGACCGCACGCGGCATGATCGATAAGATCTTCGGCAATCTGGTCTTCGAGCCGTTGATGCAGCGCAATGACGATGAAGCCTTCAGTCTTTACGGCCTGCTTGCCGACACTGCCGATATGGATCCAGAGCGCAAGAGCATCGAATTCCACCTCGATCCGAGGGCCAGGTGGTCTGATGGCCAACCGGTGACTGCGGAAGACGTGCTGTTCACTTACGACGTCTTTACCGAGAAAGGCCGACCACCCTACAGCGCCCGTATGAGCATGGTCGCCAAACTCGAAAAAATCGGCGACCACAGCGTGCGCTTTATATTCAATGACAAGGCTAACCGCGAGACTCCGTTGGTTATCGCGATGACGCCAATCGTACCGAAGCACGCTTTCGACAAGGAGACCTTCGACAGGACCACGCTGAAACCGGTGATCGGCAGCGGCCCGTACACCGTGGCGCACGTCGCGCCTGGCCAGCGCATCGTATTCAAGCGCAACCCAAATTACTGGGGCAAGGACATCCCCGCCAAGCGCGGTTTCGACAATTACGACCAGATCACCATCGAATATTTCCTCAATGCCAACGCCAAGCTGGAAGCTTTCAAGAAAGGCATCTGCGCCATCGACGACGACAGCGATCCGGTCAAGCGAGAGCGCGATCTCGACTTCCCGGCCTTCCACAAGGGCGACGTGATCGCCGAAACGTTCGACACCGGCATCCCGCCAGTGGTGACCGGGTTCCTGTTCAACACAAGACTGGAGAAGTTTTCCAATCCGGTGGTTCGACGCGCGCTCGGCATGCTCTACGACTTCGAATGGGCCAACAAGAACTTGTTTGGCGGCAAGTACATGCGCACCATGAGCTATTGGCAGAATTCCGAGCTTTCCGCGCTCGGCCATCCGGCCGACGACAGGGAAAAGGCGCTTCTGGCACCTTACCCCGGCCGTGTGCCAGCCGATGTCATGGACGGCACCTGGCGGCCACCCGTCACCGACGGCTCGGGCCAGGACCGCAAGGTGCTCAAAGCTGCCTTCGACATATTGAGGGGCGCGGGCTATGCCTTGCAGGATGGAGTGATGCTCGATCCCGAGGGGAAACCCTTCGGCTTCGAGATCCTGACCGCCTCGCAGAACGAGGAGCGCCTTGCCGCCATCTACCAGCGCACGCTGGCGAAGATCGGCATCGCTGTCACCATCCGCAGCCTTGACGGCGACCAGATCCAGTCGCGCAAGCAACGTTTCGATTTCGATGTGCTGATCGGCACCAGCGGCTTCGAGAACTCGCTGTCGCCGGGTATCGAGCAGCTCGGGCGCTGGGGATCAGCTGCCGCCAATGCCGAAGGGTCATTCAACCTTGCCGGCGTCGCCGATCCGGCGATAGATGCCGCACTAGAGGCGATGCTCGACGCCCGCAGCCGCGAAGATTATGTTGCCGCCGTCCGCGTCCTCGACAGGTTGTTGATCTCCGGCAACTACATGGTTCCGATGCAGCACAACACGCAGCAATGGCTCGCCTACTGGAGCTATCTGGAACATCCGCAAAAGACGCCCATATCAGGTTATCGGCTGCCGACATGGTGGCGCAAGCCGAAGTGACCTCTTCGGAACAGGAGATCAAGATGAGCGACGAGAAGTCGATTACCGTCGATGTGGTCTCCGACGTCGTCTGCCCCTGGTGCTTCATCGGCCAGAAGCGGCTCGACAAGGCGATCGCCGCGGCAACCGATGTCGAGGTGCACATTCGCTGGCGGCCGTTCCAGCTCGACCCGACCATCCCGCCCGAAGGCAAAGATCGCCGCGAATACCTGGTGGCCAAATTCGGCAGTGACGAACGCATCCGCCAGATCCACGCCCGCATCGAGCCACTGGGAGAGGCCGAAGGGATCAACTTCGCCTTCGCCGCCATCAAGGTCGCGCCCAACACGCTTGACGCGCACCGCGTCATCCGCTGGGCTGGTGCCGCCGGCGAGGTCGTGCAGAACCGGCTGGTGCGACGTCTGTTCCAGTTGAATTTCGAGGAAGGCGCCAATCTCGGCGATCATGTGGTGCTGATCAACGCTGCCCGCGAGGCCGGCATGGATGCATCCGTGGTCGAGACGCTTTTGCCGACGGACGCCGATGTCGAGGCGGTGCGCACAGAAATCGCCACTGCTTCGCGCATGGGGATCACGGGCGTGCCGTGCTTCCTGCTTGAGGGCAGGTATGCGGTGATGGGCGCACAAGACGCCGACACGCTCACCGACGCCATTCGCCAGGTTGCGGCGGCCAAGGCGCGGGGCGAGTTGGAGAAAGCGAACTGAATAGGCGCTACTCCACCGTTACCTTGGCGCGGCTGACGAAAAATCAGTGCCCGTTGCTGCTGGTGCGGGTCAATCCCTGGTTGACGACTTCCCCTTGCTTGGCGGCTTGCGGCTTGCAAGAAAGCGACCCCTTGCTGCAGCTGTTCCATAGGCAAGCTTGGCGGCATCGATGCATTGCGCTGCAGCCAACGCGATTCCGGTTACATTCCGGGCGCCGCCAGGTCCGACATGGCCAACAAAGACCTGTCGAAGACGGCACTTTCTTGCGCGCATCCGTCTTCGCAGCATAAAGTCGGCTGATCGACCACGCTCTTGCCTTCACAAAACTGTGGAAAGAGCTTCCCTAAGGGAAGATGCCGGCCTTCACATGCGTGGATCAGCAACCCATTGAATTTACGCGAACAATATTCCTTTGGGAACGACAGGGCATGACATTGCAGTCCTGAATTCTGTTGCTTGATGGCAACGGCGAGCGGATCAATTCTCCGCAGGCAGAGAAAAGATAATGGAAAATGATCAATTGGTGTTACTCTCTGTAACAAAACTAAAAGAGGTTTGGGCGGATAGTGATTCGGGTCGGTAGACCAGAGCGACATTCAATATCGGAAAAATGGCTCCGCGGTGCCGCAAGGCCGCCGCTCCTGACACCGGTTTCCTCGATGCGCAGCTTCTGGGGACTGATGCGGGCCTACTGGTTTTCAGAACGCTGGGTGGAAGCCTGGACGCTGACCCTGGTGATTGCCCTGGTCACCGCGCTGTCCAGCAAAGCCGACGTCTGGTTTACAGTGGCTGCAGCAGAGCTGGCGACGTCGATCGCCTTTTTCCACAATGCCGCGAATACCACGCCAATCAAGACAGTGCTGACCAACGCCGGTTTGCTCGTGTTGCTGGTCGTGCTCAAGGACTTGGTTATTGCCGGCGTTCGCAACCTTGTTTCTAAAACATTGCATCGCAAATGGCGTGGCTGGTTGGACGGCCGCTTCAATGAGTCCCTGCTCGACACCAATCATACGCATTTCCATGCCCAGCATGGGTCTTCCGGGAATGCAGCTCCCGATAACATTGACCAGCGCGTGCAGGAATCCATCAAGGCCATGACCGGCGGAGCCATCGGGCTTGCTATGGGTGTGCTCGGCGTCTTCACTTCGCTCTACTTTGTCGGCGGAGAATTGCTGAGAAACTCCGTGGAGGTGAAAGGGCTGGAGTTTCTGGGTAACTACGGCAGCGCCGTCCTTGCTCTCTTGGCAATCGCTATCTACGTGCCGTTCAACACCTGGATCGCGGTGAAACTCGGCCGAATGCTGGAGTGGCTCAACGTCAGAATGCAGCAGGCTGAAGGCAACTACCGCGGCGAGTTGATCACGTTCCTGCGCCGCAGTTTTCACGTGGCCGCATCGCAAGGGGAGAATGTACAGAAGACTGTGCACAGCCAGCGCTATGCCGACATTGACCGTACCTGGGCAAGATTGAACGTCGTCAACACCGGCTACGCTTCGTTCGAGCTGATCTACAATTTCATCGGCGCCAAGATTGTCGCTTACGGCCCTGGACTAGTGCCCTTCATTTACAACGGCATCGACCTCAAGGGTTATTTAACAGCTTCCGAACAGGTCAATGCGCTGATTAGCAAGTGTTCATGGTTCATTCATGTGATGCCGGAGATCGCCACCTTGCGCGCCAACAGCCAGCGCGTCATCGAACTTGCGCAGGCAATCGAAAACGTCCAGCACCCGCAAGAATTCTACAGCCTGACCGGCCGCTCCGAGTTCCGCTACGACCGCCAGAACCCGGTGTTCGGCCTGACGATCCAGAAGTTGGAACTGGCGCATGGAGGCGAGGACGCAACGCCATTCCTGAGTGCTGCGAATTTGCGCTTCCGACGTGGCGAGTGGACGTTCCTGAAGGGCGAATCGGGCTGCGGCAAGACCTCGCTGATCAAGGCGATTAACGGTCTGTGGCCCTATGGCCGCGGTACCATCGTCTTCCCGGAAGGGGTTGAAAGTTTCTATGCCGCCCAGGAGGTCAAGCTGCAGCAGGTCTCGCTGAAGCAACTGGTCTGCCTGCCCGCCTCAGAGCACGACCACACCGACACGCAAGTTGCATCGGCTCTGCACAGAGCGGGCCTTGGCGATTTCATCGGACACATGGCCGATGAAAGCCGCGAGGGAATGAGCTGGGACCAGGTGCTTTCGGGCGGCCAGAAACAGAAGCTGGTTGTCGCTCGCATCGTGCTGCAGCAGCCGGGGCTGCTGTTTCTCGATGAAGCGACCGGCGCGCTCGACCCCGAAGGGAAGATCGCCTTCCATCAAGCGATCAAGGACAATTGTCCAGACGTCACGGTGATCTCGATCATGCACGAGGCCGTGCCGCCAAGGTCGCTTTCAGGCGCCGAATTCTATCACAGCATCGTTGCCATCGCCGATGGCGTCGCGACCAAAAAGCCGCTGGCGCCGAGCCTGCCGGTCGAGCTCACCACCATCCTCGAGCACCCAAGGCCGGTCGAGGAAAGATGGCTGCGCTTCCCTCGCCGCATGAGGCAGAAATAGCGGCGAAACAACATCGCTGCCCAGTGTCGCTGGTGATCCTGCCCTGCCCGCTGAAGCCGGCAGTGTCGGGGCGATCACCGGCTCGCCCCTGGTTAGCAGTGTTTCGAGGAGCTTAAGGACATCGGCGGCTGTTCCGTCCGGGCGAAATCAAACGTCAGACGCGCTCGCCGTCCTTCACCCGGTAGGTCGGCTTGTACATGGTGACGAGTTCTTCCGCCGCGGTCGGATGCACGGCCATCGTGCGATCGAAATCATCCTTGGTCAGCCCCGCCTTCAGCGGAATGCCGAGAAGCTGCGCCATCTCGCCGGCATCCGGCCCGAGGATATGGACACCGAGCACTTTTTTCGAGGTGCCGTCGACCACCAGCTTAATCAGCATCTTTTCGTCGCGGCCGGACATTGTGTGCCGCATCGGCCGGAAGGTGGCGCGGTAGATCTCAACGTCGGAAAAACGCTTTATCGCCTCATCTTCCGACAGGCCGACTGTGCCGATCTCGGGCTGCGAAAACACTGCGGTGGCGATCGTATCATGGTCGGGCGCGGTCGGGTTGCCCTTGAAGGCGGTCTCGACGAAACACATCGCCTCGTGGATCGCCACCGGCGTCAATTGCACGCGGTTGGTCACGTCGCCGATCGCCCAGATGTTGTCGATGTTGGTGCGCGAATATTGGTCGACATTGATAGCGCCGGTCTTGGTCATCTCGATGCCGACGCCCTCAAGAACCATGTTTTCGGTATTGGGGAGACGCCCGATGGCGAGCATGACCTGATCGACAGTCAGTATCTTGCCGCCAGTGATGACGGCGTCGAGGCGCCCGTCTGGGCGCTTCCTGATCCATTCGGATACGGCATGGCAGAGGATTTTTATCCCCTTCTTTTCCATCGTTTCGTGCAGCATATGCCGGAGATCCATGTCGAAGCGCGAGAGAATCTCCTTGCCGCGATAGACCAGCGTTGTGTCGGCGCCGAGGCCGTGAAAGATGTTGGCGAATTCGACGGCAATATAGCCGCCGCCCTCGATCATGATCGCCTTCGGTAATTCCTTGAGGTCGAAGGCCTCGTTGGAAAAGATGCAGTGTTCGTGGCCGGGCAAAGCCGGGTGCGGCGCTGGGCGGCCGCCGGTGGCGATGAGAATCTGGTCGGCAGTGACGGTGCGGTCGTTGCCGAGAAGATGCACCACATGCGGATCGACCAGCATGGCGCGCGACTGGAACGTCTCGCCGCCGGCGCCTTGGACGTTCTTCCTGTAGATGGCTTCCAGCCGGCTGATCTCGCGATCCTTGTTGGCAACCAATGTCTGCCAGTCGAAGCTCGCCTGCGGCACGGTCCAGCCATAACCTGCGGCGTCGGCAAAATGTTCGGGAAATTGCGACGCATAGACATAGAGCTTCTTCGGCACGCAGCCGCGAATGACGCAGGTGCCGCCATAGCGGTATTCCTCGGCAATGCCGACGCGCTTGCCGAGTGTCGCCGCCATGCGCGCCGCCCTCACCCCGCCGGAGCCGCCGCCGATGACGAAAAGATCGTAGTCATAGACGGCCATGGTGCGGCTCCTTGCCCTTCAAATGTCTGAGACAGGTAGGCTGCAAACCGCCAAAAGAAAAGCCCGGACCATCACGCCGCGCACGCTGTCGGACGCGCAATGGAGGCCGGGCTTTCCGGTCCGCAGCGATAACGCCGCCGGACAATATTCTCAGTTCTTCGGTGCTTCCGGTTCCGTACCAGCCGCAGGAGCCGCGGCATTCGCCGGTGCCGCCGGCGCTGTAGCCTTCGCTGCCGCGGCCAGCGTTTCGCCGACCTGTTGTGCGAGATCGCGAGCGACGCCGTTCTGCCAGATGTCGGCGGCCTTGAGCAGGTCACGCGTCACGGCCGGGCCGCTGTCGAGCAGCTTCTTGCCGGAATCGGAATTGTAGAAAGCGGCGATTTCGGTAAGCTCTTTTTCGGAAAATACCTTGGCATAGGCTAAGGCCGCTTCCTTCTCGAGATCGGCGCGGCGCGAGGCCAGCGCCAGAGCCTTTTCGCTAACCGTTCTGCCGATCAGCTCCTGCATGTCCGGGTTCTTTTGGATAAGCTGCTGCTGAAGCGCGGCGGCGGCCTGCGGCAGGATGTTGTCGAACGGGTCCGTTGCATGGATCGCCGCGACCGCGGCGCGGGCCGCCTTCATATGCCCGTCGGTGACGTCCTGCGAGAACGCCGGCGATGAAAACGCAAAGACGGCTGCAGCTGCCAGAACGGCAGAAAAACGGCGAACCCGGTTATGCAACGTCATGATCGGTAGAACTCCCTGGTTTTCGGGCGGCATGGACGGTTTGGACGCCGTCGCCGGCTATGATGGCCGCTGATGCCAGCCCGATGAAAAGACCATGCTCGACCACGCCCGGAATGGCATGGAGAGCATTCGAAAGCGCTCTTGTATCCGGAATGCGGCCAAAAGATGCATCGAGGATAAAATGGCCGCCGTCTGTAACAAAAGGCTGGCCCCCCGTCATCCTCAATGTGACGGGACCGGAAAGACCGAGCCTTCCGGCCGCCGCGGCGACGGCGATTTCCGTGGCACGCAGACCGAACGGGTTGACCTCGATGGGCAGTGGAAAACGGCCGAGCGTCTCGACCATCTTCGAACGGTCGGCAATGACGATCATGCGGGCGGAAGCCGCCGCCACGATCTTTTCGCGCAGCAGCGCGCCGCCGCCGCCCTTGATCAATGTCAGCGCCGGATCGATCTCGTCGGCGCCGTCGACGGTAAGGTCGAGTTCCGGCGTTTCCTCCAGCGTCGACAGCGGCACGCCAAGCTCGCCGCAAAGGATGGCGGTGCGCTCCGAGGTCGGCACGCCGATAATGGTGAGGCCGTTGGCGACCTTCTCGGCAAGCAGCCGAACGAACTCCTCGGCCGTCGAGCCGGTGCCGATGCCGAGCCGCATGCTATCAGTCACATGGGCAAGTGCCGCCCGTGCGGCTTCGACCTTCAGTTGCCTCGCATCCATGCCTGCCCCGGATTTCGCTTGTTTCGGCGCTCCTAGCATCTTTGCCCGTCCGGTCAAAGGCTTTGCCCTGTGGATTGACCAAGCACCGCTTGCCTGGATGGGCTGCAGCGGCTATCGCCTGCCGGCAGCGTAATCGTCACAGGACAGGCCATGACCCGACCGATCATCGTGTTCGACCTCGACGGGACGCTGATCGATACAGCGCCGGACCTGCTCGACAGCCTCAACCACAGCCTTGCCGCCAGCGAACTCGCAGCCGTCGATGAGGCCGGCTTCAAGCGCTTCGTCGGCCATGGTGGACGGGTGATGATCGAGCGCGCGCATGCCGCGCAGCAGAGATCGCTGGAAAGCCAGGAGCATGATCGCTTGCTGAAACTGTTTCTCGATCATTACACCGACAACATCCCGGGTAAATCGCGCCCCTACCCCGGCGTCGTCGAGACGATCGCCCGATTCGAAGCAGCCGGTTATCTCCTGGCCGTCTGCACGAACAAATACGCAGCCAACTCGGTGGCGCTGATCGAGGCGCTCGGCCTGGCGAAGCATTTCGCGGCGATTTGCGGCCAGGACACGTTTGCGTTCCGCAAGCCCGATCCGCGCCATCTGACCCAAACCATCGTGCTGGCCGGCGGCGATCCGCACCGCGCGCTGATGGTCGGTGATTCGCAGACCGACATCGATACGGCGAAAGCCGCCGGCATTCCCGTGGTCGCGGTCGATTTCGGTTACACCGACCGCCATGTGCGCGAATTCGAACCGTCGGCGGTGATCTCGCATTTCGACGCACTGACGCTTGGTCTGGCCGAACGCCTGATCGCCGCTGCGGGGCGCTGAGCGAGGCGACCGGGTCGCTCCCGGCGGGATTGCATTCGGTCTTCGTCGGAACGCCAGGGCATCGCCTTGACTTCCCCGGCCGGCCTCCCTTATATCGCGGCGCGCTTGGCCTTCGGGCAAGAGCGGGCGATTAGCTCAGCGGGAGAGCACACCCTTCACACGGGTGGGGTCGCAGGTTCAATCCCTGCATCGCCCACCAACCCCACAGCTTTCGAGGCTGCATCCGATTCCGTTCAGGGGACAACAATGCGGCGCGTCGGCACGGCGCTAGATTGTCACGCCCCTTGCCCAATCCGGAACAAACCTGCATGGCCGCGAGTTTCTACTCCTCGAAGAGTGAGGGAAAGCCATGTCCAGACTTGTTTTGGCGACAGGTGTCGCAGTCCTCCTTCTCGGCGGACCGGCCTTTGCCGCAGACGGCAGCCCGTTGCCGCCGCAGAATGCCAGGAAACTGTCGGAAATAATCGCCAAGGTCGAGCAGCGCGACGACTTTCGCTACGTCGACGAGGTCGGCTGGGACAGCGGCGCCTACACCGTCACCTATTACACGACCGATAAGGCGAAGGTCGAAATCACCTACGATCCGGTGACAGCCGAGCCGAAATAGATCGCGGCCACCCTTCCTCCAGGCGATACGTGCGGCCGGAACAATTCCGGCAACCAGGTTACAGCGCGGCCTGGCGACGACCCCTCGGAAGCGGGCGGCGTGGCTTCACCAACAGCGGGGCCTGCACCTTTTCGGCATCCCCTTGCGCCGATGCGGCTTTGATGGCTGACTGCGGCGTGATCATTGAGCCGCACGGGGGTGGGCATGGCGATGGCAAAGCATGTGGCGAAACGCGTTCTGATGATGCTCGCCGGCTATTTCGTTGCGGTGCTGGTTGGACTGATTGCAGTAGTAACGATCTATGGTGCATTGAGTTCGCTACCTGATGCACCGGCGTATTTCGATTTCATGGGGCTCTCCCCCATCGCGGCGCTGGTCGTGCCACGGCTCGGCATGTTCATCTATTTCCTGACTATCGTACTAACCGGCCTGCAGACGCTGATCTTCGCGCTGATCGCCGAATTGTTTTCGCTGCGCAGTTTTTGGCTGCATATGGCCTTCGGCGCCGCAGCAGCGGCTGCCGGCTTCGTCCTGATCTGGCCGAGCGCGCCGGAAGACCTGAGCCCGGAGCGCTGGGCCGATATCGGCATCATCGCCGCCGCCGGCCTTGCCGCCGGTCTGGTCTACTGGCTGATCGCCGGGCGCGAAGCCGGGTTCCGGCGCCCGCTCTCCCTGCATTAGCGTCCTCAGCTCGCCGGCGAGCGCACCGCTTCCGTGCTGTCGAGTGCCTGCTGCAGCCGCGTGTCGCGGTCGTAGACGTCGCTGAAATATTCGACTTTGCCGGACATGTCCGGCCAGGCGGTGAAATAAGCGACATAGACCTGGATCGTGCGCGTGACCTTTTCGGTCGAATGGCCGTGCTTCAGCTTCTCCGCGACATAGTCGACCGAGGTGCCGAGCACGGCCGCCGCCATGCCGCGCGGATCCTGCAGACGAACGCAGCCATGGCTGAGCGCGCGCATGTCACGCTGGAAAAACGACTTTTGCGGCGTATCGTGCATGTAGATTGCGTGCTTGTTGGGGAACAGGATCTTCAGTTCGCCCAGCGCATTGGCCTCGCTCGGCAGCTGGCGCACGCCATAAGGTATTTTCGCGCCATAGGCGCCCCAGTTGACCGAGGAGGAGGGAATGCGTTTGCCGCGCGCGTTGACCACTTCGTAGCCGGCGCGGTCGAGATAGCCGGGATCCCTGCGCAGCCGGGGCAGCATCTCGTTGACGAGGATCGACTGCGGCACACCCCAATAGGGATGGAAGTCGACCTGCTCAACCTGGTCGTAGAAGAAGGAAGTCTGGTTCGTGGTCTTGCCGATGACGGCGCGGGTCTTCAGCTTCTCCTCGCCATTTTCGATATAGCTCGCCGTAAAGGCCGGCTGGTTGATGAAGACGCGCGGACTGCCGAGATCGGATGGCAACCAGCGCAACTCTTCCAGCGCGACCTGCACCTTTTGAATCTTGTCGGCCTTGGAAATCCCGACCAGCGCTGCGACGGTGCGCGGACCGATGACGCCGTCGCCCTTCATGCCAGCCTTTTTCTGCACCGCCTTGATAACCGGCACCAGTTCCGGATCATAGACCTCGCTGGTGGCGAGCCTGGCCAATGTCTCGCCATAGGCGCCGCCAATCTCGTCGTCGAGATTGCGCGCGATCTTCGCCAGAAGCTTCGGCAGTTCGGGGCTGGTCTGCCCCGGTTTCAGCAACAGCTTGGGGTCAACGACGATCTCGTCTTCGGCGCTGGCCTGAAGTGATTCCAGTTCGACGCGGAGCGCCTGATATTCGGCGTTCTGCGGATGCCGTGATTCGAGATAGGTGCGCACTTGCTGAGTGCGCGCCAGCGTTTTCAGCACGCCTTCCATGTCGAGCGGCTTGGCCGGGAAATCATAGTAGCCGGTGATGCGATTGGGATCGACGCGGCCGCTTTGCGCGTCGTGGACATAGCGCAAGACGCGCGCCGACAGTGCCATCTCAAAGCGGACGAACCCCTTCAGCCGCGCATCGGCGCCGCCGGTCGATGCGCCGGCGGCAGGCACTTCAACCGAATAGTCGGCCGGCGTGAGGCCATAGCTCGTCGCCTCGCCAAGCACCCGCACCGCATCCTGCGCGCGACCGTTTGGGCCGGTCCCGGTCACCCAGATGAAATCCGGATTGGCCGAGTAATAAGCGATCAACGCCTTGGCAATGTCAGGTTCGGCATAGATCTCGTAGTCGCCGAGCCCGGCAATCGCTTCGCGGAAGGCGTCGCTGGTGAGCGACGGTACAAAGGCAGCGTCCTGTGGTGCCACCGGCTGTGGTGCTGCCATCAGTGTCGCAAAATCGACACGCACCAGCCGGTCGGCCTTATAAGTGTAGTAGGACGGGCTGTTGATCCTGGTGCCACCACCAGCGAATTCTTTCGGCTTCGGTCTGTGCTTCGGCGGCGGGGGGAAATCACCTTGGGGCGCGCGCCTGATACCACCGCCGAAAAGCCTCTCGAAAAGCCCTTGCGCGTCCGCCTGCGGCACGCCGAAGGTCAGCATTACCGTTACAACCGCAAGCGGCATCACGGTTGCTTTGTTTCCGAGGAATTTCATGGATCACCCGCTCCGGCTGCAACCGGCTCCCGTTCCGCATCGCTTGACGGTCTCGCCCACCGCACGGCGGGATGTAAGACGCGACCACATCGATTCATACCGATTTCGTTAAGCTTCCATAAATTTCGGCTCTCCTGTTGCAGAACAGTTTCACAACCGTGACAACTAAAGCGAATTGGGTCCGCTCCGGTTCCAGGGAAATAGTGCACGGGTCAGGCGTTGGCGCCGCCGTCGATAGTCAGTGCGGCGCCTGTCACGAAGCGCCCTTCGGGACCTGCCAGCCAGGCGACCATGCCGGCGATTTCTTCAGCCTTGCCGAAGCGGGGCGTCGCCATCTTCTGTCGCTGGTGCTCGGCGTGCGGGCCACTGGCGGGGTTCATATCGGTATCGGTCGAGCCAGGATGAACGACGTTGGCGGTGATGCCGCGCGAACCGAGGTCGCGCGCCAATGCCTTGGTCAAGCCGACCAACGCCGCCTTGCTGGCCGAGTAGGCGCTGAGGCTGGTGTCGGTGACACGCTCCGCCAGATTGCTGCCGATCGAGATGATCCTGCCACCCTCGCCCATGTGCACGGCTGCCGCCTTCGAGGCCACGAACGGGGCTCTGACATTGACCTCCATAGTTTCATCAAAGTCGGCGAGCGCCAATGTGTCGATCGGCGCGACGCGCCAGATACCGGCGCTGTTGACGAGGATGTCGAGCCGCCCGAAAACTCTCACTGCCTCGCTGACCGCCTCTTGGATTGCGGCGGCGTCGCGATTGTCGGCCTTGAGGGCAATGGCGCGACCGCCGGCTGCCTGAATATCCTCGACGACAGCACGGGCCTGCTCCTGACCGGTCACGTAAGTGAGTGCGACGCTGGCGCCGTCGGCCGCGAGCCTTCGCGCAATCGCTGCGCCGATGCCGCGGCTGCCACCGGTGACGAGCGCGACCTTGCCGTTCAACTGTTGCGATGACATTTGTTTCTCCTTTTTTGTAATGGTCGATACATAAATGTCTGCCAGCCTTGCCCGAGCGCGTCAACAGATTTATGTATCAATCAACACAGAAAGGATGCCATGCCCGAACGAGGCCGCCCCCGCACCTTCGATCGAACCGCTGCCTTGCGGCGTGCAATGGAGGTGTTTTGGGCAAAGGGTTACGAGGGCGCATCGATGAGCGAGCTGACCGCTGCGATGGGCATCAACTCGCCCAGCCTCTACGCCGCCTTCGGCAGCAAGGAAGCGCTCTTCCTCGAAGCGGTCGAGCTCTACACGCAGGTCGAAGGCACCGATATCTGGTCCGCACTGGAAAAAGCGCCGACAGCGCGCGAGGCGGTCGAGCGCTTCCTGCGCCAGACGGCCAAGGCCTATTCGCAGACCGATCGTCCGCAAGGCTGCCTGATCGCACTCGGCGCGCTGCACCAGGATTCAAGCCGCGGCGCCATTTGCCATGACCTGCGCCGCCGTCGCGCTGAAAGCCGCGCAGCTTTGCTGAGACGGCTGGAACGTGGCGTGGCGGAAGGCGAATTGCCGGAAAATTTCGACTGCCCCACTGCCGCGACCTTCTATGCGACGGTGCAGCACGGCATGTCGATCCAGGCGCGCGACGGCGCATCGCGCGCCGCCCTTCTTGCGACGGTGACCGGGGCCATGGCGGCGTGGAAGGTCCTGGCTGGCACCGACACGGTGTGACAAATGATGGCGGCCGAACTCGCGTCGGACAGGAAGAAACAAGATATTCAGGTCAATGCAGCAGCGACGGTTCCCGGTGTTCGGCAACGAAACCGATCGCACGCTCGACCACGCCCCTATCGGCGAGAATGCGCCGATGGCCGAGCCCATCGGCCCAGTAAAGCCGCACATGGTCGCCGGCGCCAGCATAGAGCCTTGCATGGTCGGCGGACACTTCGCGGTCGTCCGGCGCATGGATGACCAGCGTTGGCACCGGCGTGCTGGCAAGCTGGCGGTCGCCGACGAATTCGTGCAGCGGCCGGCCAGCGATACGTTCGACCCGGTCGGCCATGGCGGCCTGCGAGCGTCGGCCGACACTGAGCATGCGGCTGAAATCATCGAAGATCGCCGGCAGGGAACTCGGCGCCGCGATCAACACCAGCCGCTCGGCCGCCAGCGGCGGAATGTTCTTGACCGAACCGACGACGGCATTGGCGGCGACGGCACCCCCGAAGGAATGGCCGACGACCGCCACGAACGGGCCGAACCATTCGCCGGTGAGGCGTGCAGCTTCGACAGCGCTGACCAATGTGAGCCGGCGGCCCTGCGATTGGCCATGGCCCGGCAAGTCGAGCGAGACAACCTTGTAACCGGCGTCGCGATACCCTTCGATCAGCGTGCGCATATATTCGGTGCGCGAACGCCAGCCATGGATGACGAGCACCGTGCCGGCGGCCCGCCTGCCCGGCTCGGGCCTGAATTCATGCACCATGACGCACCCGTTTTTGGCCTTCAGCCGATGATGGCGCGCCTCGGCCATGAAGCCGGCGGCACGGTCGACGGCGCGCCGCTCGCCGTCGCTGAGAACCTTGGCGTTCGGCGTGCGGCAGAACAGTTCGAATGCCGCGCGCCCGGTGAGGCGGGGAGCCACGTGTTCGGCAGCGGCAAACACGCCCCGGATGACCTTCAAGCCAAATGATGCCATAGTGGCGATCCATTCCATTCGTTCAAGCATGAACATAATAGTTCAAACATGAACATTAAACAAGAGCTGCCCTGGGACAACCCGCGTTTTCGCAACTGGGTCGCGGTGGCGCGCGCTTGCCATGTGCTGGAGCGCACGCTGGCGGCGAAGCTCGCGCCGCTGGACCTGAAGCCGGCGCAGCTCGACGTGCTGATGAACCTTTACCGCCATCCCGGCATGTCGCAGCACGATCTCGCCCGCCGGCTGCTGGTCGGCCGCTCCAACATCACCATGCTGCTGCCGCAACTCGAGACACGCGGCCTGCTGCGCCGCGAAGGCGATCAGAAAGACAAGCGGGTGCTGCGGCTGACCTTGACCGAAGCCGGCACGGAATTGCTGATGCAGGCGCTGAAGGTCCATATGGCGCTGATCGAGAAAGCGATGAGCCAGTCGACGCCGGAGCAATGCGACATGATCGGCGAGCAGATGCGCAAGATTGCCGACGTCCTCAAGGAAGCGTGACTGGAGCATCGGGCCCAAAAGTGGAAAAATACGATGCTCAAACAAAAGGACGGAGCTCGCGGAACGATCCGCTCACCACATAGACTTTTTCGCGCGCTCCGGCCATTCCTTGTCGTAAGCCTCGCCGTCGATGCCTTTCCGGCTGGTGATTTCCAGGATCTTTCCGGGTGTCGGCAGTGATTTTGGGTCGACATGCCTCGCCGGGTTCCACAGTTCCGACCGAACAATGGCGCGAGCGCACTGGAAATAGACCGAATCGACCTTGATGACCATGACCGAGCGCGCCGGCTTGCCGTCGACGCTGAACGAGGCACAGAGCGCGGCATCCGTGGTGATGTGGGCGCGGCCGTTGACGCGCAGCGTCGTGCCGGAGCCTGGGACCAGGAACAACAGGCCGACGCGCGGATCGCGAATGATGTTTTTTAGCGAATCGGCACGGTTGTTGCCGCGCCGGTCCGGCATCATCAGGGTTTTCGGATCATGGATGCGAACGAAGCCGGCGAGATCGCCGCGCGGCGAGCAATCCAGCCCTTCCGGCCCGCTGGTCGCGAGCGCGGCAAAAGGCGAGGCCTCGATGAAGGCGGCGTACTCGGGAATCACATGGTCGAGTTCCTTGACCAGCGAGGTCTCGCCGGGCAGGCCATAGAGCGCTTCGAGCTGTTCGACCGTGGTTATGATGGACATTCTTGCCTCCGGATAGTCCAGCCGCCGTTACTCCCGATCCATGATGTTCTGACGACAGGATGGCCGCCAGCTAACGATCGCGGCTGAGGCCCTTTTCCGCCAGCTCGGCTAAGTAGGCATTCCAGCGGGCCTCCTGCTCATGACCCAGCGTATGCAGGTAATTCCAGGTGAAGATGCCGGTATCGTGGAAATCGTCGAAGGTGATGCGGACGGCATAGTTGCCGACTGGTTCGATCTTCAGGATCGCAACGTTGCGCTTGCCGGGAACGGTCACACGCTGTTCGGGCGAATGGCCCTGCACTTCGGCCGATGGCGAGGCAACGCGCAGAAACTCCGCCGGCAACTCAAACGGCTGATGGTCAGGGAACGTCACGGTAAGCAGCCTGCGGTCCTTCGAGACCCTCAGTTCCTTCGGCGCCGTCATGGTGATAGGTCCCGCATCATCTGTCCTTTCCCTACGCCGCTTCGCGCAGCGGGAAAAGGCCGCTTCGAAACTTCCGACACAATCTGTCGGTGGCGCGATGTGACCTAGGATCGAAACTTCTTATCTTGAATGGCAGGTTGGATCGTATCACATAGCCATATATAACGATGCCGTTCGCAGCCACGGGAAACGCACTAGCATGGACATGATCGATCCTTTTGGTCGCACGATCAGCTATCTCAGGGTGTCGGTCACCGACCGCTGCGACTTCCGCTGCACCTATTGCATGGCCGAGGACATGGCGTTCCTTCCAAAGAAGGATCTGCTGTCGCTGGAAGAGCTCGACCGGCTGTGCACGGTTTTCATCGAAAAGGGTGTCAGGAAACTGCGTCTTACCGGCGGCGAGCCGCTGGTGCGCAAGAACATCATGCATCTGGTGCGTCAGATTTCGCGTCATCTCGAAAGCGGCGCTCTGGAAGAACTGACGCTGACCACCAACGGCTCGCAGCTTTCGCGCTTTGCCGCTGAACTCGCCGATTGCGGGGTCAAGCGGATCAACGTCTCACTGGACACGCTGGACCCGGAAAAATTCCGCCAGATTACCCGCTGGGGCAATCTCGACAAGGTCATGGAGGGCATCGACGCTGCGCAGGCAGCGGGGCTGAAGGTAAAGCTCAATGCGGTGGCGCTGAAGGATTTCAACGACGCCGAGCTGCCGGAGATGCTGCGCTGGGCGCATGGCCGCGGCATGGAGTTGACGGTCATCGAAACCATGCCAATGGGCGAGATCGACGCCGACCGTACCGACCAGTATCTGCCGCTGTCGCTGCTGCGTGCAGCGCTGGAGCGGCAGTTCACGCTGTCCGACATCCCCTACAAGACCGGTGGTCCGGCCCGCTACGTCCATGTCGCCGAGACCGGTGGCAGGCTCGGCTTCATCACGCCGATGACGCATAATTTCTGCGAAAGCTGCAACCGCGTCCGGCTGACCTGCACCGGCACGCTCTATATGTGCCTCGGCCAGGAGGACGCCGCCGATCTGCGTGCACCTTTGCGTGCATCCGAAGGCAATGAACTGGTCGCCGACGCCATCGATGAAGCTATTGGCCGCAAGCCGAAGGGCCATGATTTCATCATCGACCGCCGGACCAACCGCCCGTCGGTGTCGCGGCACATGAGCGTCACCGGCGGCTGATCTTCTCGATCACACCCAGAAAAAGTCTGGTCCGCAACCGGTTGCCGATTTACTGGCGAAACGTTCCAGCCTAGCCTCCTGCTCGGGAGCGGATCCTCGCTCGGTGGGGGAGTACAACATGCGCAAATTCAGTCTTTTTCTTGCATTGCTTGGGCTCGCGGCCGTGCCCGCGGCCGCCCAGTCGATCGGCGGCACCTATACCGTCGCCGGCACCAATTTTGACGGATCGTCCTATGGCGGCGAGGCAACCATCACGCTGACCAGCGAGACGACCTGCGAAATCCACTGGGAGACAGGCGGCTCGTCCTCGGACGGCATCTGCATGCGAAACGACGATGCCTTCTCGGCAGGCTATGTCATGGGCAAGGCGGTCGGCCTTGTCGTCTATAAGGTACAGGAGGACGGCTCGCTGCATGGCCTGTGGACGATTGCCGGCAAGGAAGGCAATGGCACCGAAATGCTGACGCCAAACTAAGTTCTGCTGTCCTGGAACATCAGACATCGCTGGCCACGCGAAAGGCTGTGGCCCAGCCTTTTGACGTTGCTGTCTTATGACCGGCTGCTAAAGGCTTGATGCAAAAGCGCAACCGGTAAAGCCTTTGCTTCTTTCCCCAAATCTTCGCGGCGCGCTGTTCATGGTGGTGGCCATGATCGGTTTCACCCTCAACGACGCGATCACCAAAGTCTCGTCGGAATCCATGAACATGGCGCAGGTCATGCTGATCCGCGGCGCCTTCGCTTCGCTTTTCGTAGGCCTGCTTGCCTGGCAACGCGGTGCGCTTGCCCTGCCCGGCTCGATGCTGCAGCCGATGGTTGCGGTGCGCGTCGCCGGCGAAGCCGGCGCTACTGTGTCGTTCCTGGTTGCTTTGGCGCATCTGCCGATCGCCAACGTCTCGGCCGTGCTGCAGGCGCTGCCGCTGGCGGTGACGATGGGCGCAGCACTTGTGTTCAACGAAGGCGTCGGCTGGCGGCGCTGGCTGGCCATCGCCATCGGCTTTGCCGGGGTGCTGATTATCGTGCGGCCCGGCTTCGAGGGATTCAGTGTCTATTCGCTGCTGGCGCTGGCCTGTGTCGCCTGTTGTGCGGTGCGTGACCTCGCCACCAAGCGGATACCGCAAGCCATTCCGACATTGCTGGTGTCGACCGCCACGGCACTTGCCATGACAGTGCTCGGCGCGGCGCTGCTTTCGCCAATGGGTGGGTGGACACCGATGACGGGAGAAAGCACGGCGTTGCTGGCATTGGCGGCAGTGCTCGTGGTCATCGGTTACCAGTTCATCATCATGGCGATGCGGGAGGGCGACATCTCGTTCATCGCGCCATTCCGCTACACAGCCCTGCTCTGGTCGATCCTGCTTGGCCTGTTCATCTTCGGCGACGTCCCCGACCTGCCGATGATCTTCGGCGCCGGCGTCATTGTCGGTTCCGGCCTCTACGCTCTCTACCGCGAACGGATCGTCGGCCGGCGAAAGACAGCCGCCGAAAGCGCTGGACCCGACATGGCGCCTGACGGCATATAGCTTGCCGATCGCGGCGAGTGACCGCATGGACGAAAGACGATGACTAAAGACATTGCCGGCGTCATTCTGGCCGGTGGTCAGTCGCGGCGGATGGGCGGCGGCGACAAGGGCCTGCTTGCGCTCGGCGGCGGCAGCCTGCTGGACCATGTCGTTGCGCGCTTTGCTGCGCAGGTCGGTCCGCTGGGGCTCAGCGCCAATGGCGACCCGGCACGGTTTGCCGGGGTTGCGCTTCCGGTGGTTGCCGATACGGTGAAAGGGTTCGCCGGACCGCTCGCCGGGATCCTGACCGGCCTCGAATGGGCTGCCGCGAACACGGCCTGTGAGGCAGTTGTCACGGCTGCGGGCGATACACCGTTCCTGCCCGAAAATCTGGTCGAGCGGCTGGCCGCGGCAGTCGACGAACGTCCCGGCGCGATCGCCGTCGCCTGTTCCGGCGGCAAACGGCATCCGACATTCGTGCTCTGGCCGCTGGCGCTCCACGACGCCTTGAGGCGTTTTCCGGTCGATGAAGATGTCAGGCGGGTTTCCGCTTCCATCGACCGGCATGACTTTGTCGATGTGGAATTCCCGATGCTGATCTCGGGAGGCCATCTGCACGACCCTTTCTTCAACATCAACACGTCAGACGACCTTGCCCGGGCCGAACGTCTGTTGCAGAGCATGAAGCCATGATGAGACGCGTCTTCGGTATCACCGGCTGGAAGAATTCCGGCAAGACGACACTGACCGAAAAGCTGGTCGCCGAACTCGTTCGGCGTGGCTGGAAAGTCTCGACGGTGAAACACGCCCATCATGATTTCGACATCGATAGACCGGGGGCGGACAGTTTTCGCCACCGGCAGGCCGGAGCCACTGAAGTCGCCATCGTGTCTGACAGGCGCTGGGCGCTGATGCACGAATTGCGCGGCGAGGACGAGCCGACGCTTGAGGCGATCCTGTCGCGGCTCGGCACCTCCGACATCGTTCTGGTCGAAGGCTACAAGCGCGAGGCGCACAGCAAGATCGAAACGCGGCGGCTGGAGACTAAGGACCGGGCACCGCTTTCGGCACATGATCCGCATATCATCGCCATCGCAGCCGACTTCGCCATAGCGCACGAAAGCGTGCCTGTCTTCGATCTCGACGACACGAAATCGATAGCCGACTTCATCGAGCGCGCGACAGGTTTGACGCGCTGAGGGTCTGCCGAAGGAGCATTCGGCCGCCCCCTATTTCCTCGTTGGTATGCCTGCCCCAACGTCAGCATTGTCTGGGAATGCGAAACCCCGCAAGCAACGGTTTTACAGTTGCTTTTTCTTGGGAAAGAATGGGAGTATCGCGTCAGCGGGCGGTCAAAAGAACCGCCCACAGAGCCGTTTGGAACGACGGCCGGGAACATACAGAGAGGACCATCATGCGTACTGCACTGCGAATAGCGCTCGCCGCATCGGCCGCGCTGCTGACATTGGGCGTTGCCCAGGCTCAGGAGAAAACTTTGAGGATCGGCACCGAGGGCGCCTATCCGCCGTTCAACAACCTGACCGCTGATGGCCAGCTCGTGGGCTTCGATATCGATATCGCCAAGGCACTTTGCGACGAGATGAAGGTGAAGTGCACTTTCGTCGCGCAGGACTGGGACGGCATCATCCCGGCGCTTCAGGCCGGCAAGTTCGACGCCATCGTCGCCTCGATGTCGATCACGCCGGAGCGTGCCGAGAAGGTCGACTTCACCAACAAATACTACAACACGCCGCCGGCGATCGCCGCGCCCAAGGACAGCGACATCAAGGGCGTGACTAAGGAGGACCTGGCCGGCAAGACGATCGGCGTGCAGGCGTCCACCACCCACTTCAATTATTCAACCAAGGTTTATACCGATAGTACAATCAAGCCGTACCCGACCGCGCAGGAATACCAGCTCGATCTCGCTAATGGCCGCGTTGATGCGGTCAACGACGATATCACTGTTCTCGAAGGCTGGCTTGCCACGCCGGACGGCGCCTGCTGCAAGCTGATCGGTGCGATCACGCCCGATATCGAGATCCATGGTCCGGGCGCCGGCATCGCGGTACGCAAGGGCGATACCGAGTTGGTCAATCAGTTCAATAAGGCGATCGACGCCATCCGCGCCAACGGAAAGTACAAGGAAATCAACGACAAGTACTTCAAGTACGATGTCTACGGCGGCGAGTCCTAATCCTTCCGGATTGACAGCGAACGGCGGGACATTCCCGCCGTTCGCACAAGGAGCGGCGCAGGAGGAGTGACGCCGCGCTGCTCTCAAAGAACCGATAGAGGAGAACAGGCAGGCGGATGCAAAGCGTTTGGACGCTGCTCAGTTGGGGACCCGAGGGCTGGCTCGACGATATTGCCTACGGCATTTTCATCACCGTTTCGCTTGCTGCCGCGACCCTGCCTGTCGGTCTGATGATCGGCTTTCTGGTCGCACTGGCCAAGCAATCCAATGAGCCGTCGCTGCGGCTGGCCGGCAATATCTACACCACGATCTTTCGTGGATTGCCCGAGCTGCTGACCTTGTTCATGATCTTTTACGGCGCGCAAATCGGCATCCAGCAGTTGATGCGCCTGTATAACCCGACCGCTGCGGTCGAAGTGAACGCATTTGTTTCCGGCATGATCGCGCTCGGCGTCGTCTTCTCGTCCTACGCCAGCGAGGTCTTCCTCTCCGCGTTCCGCGCCATCCCGAAGGGACAGTATGAGGGCGGCTATTCGGTTGGCCTGTCGGGCTGGCAGACGATGCGACTGGTGGTGCTGCCGCAGCTTATTCGTATTGCCCTGCCGGGCCTTGCCAATCTGTGGCTCATCCTGCTCAAGGATACAGCGCTGGTTTCCGCCATCGGTCTTGCCGACATATTGCGGCAAGCCGGCGTCGCCGCCCGCGTCACCAAGCACGCATTCCTCTTTTTTGGGGTCGCTGCTCTTATCTATCTGCTCCTCGCCATCATCTCGTCCTTCGGCATCAATGCCATTGAACGCAGGGTTGGTCGACAACAGGTGCAGCGATGAGCGCGGCAGCAACCGACGTGGCGACCAAGGTCGAAAAACCGCCAGCAATACCGCGCGGCTGGTCCCGGCAACGTGTATTGGGATATGCGTTGGTCGGTCTCTGGATCGTGCTCGGCATCGGCATGATTGTATACTTGGTCGAGGCTTGGAATTCCGAACTCTTCCAAAAATACGCCCCGGGCTACATCTCTGGCCTGGGCGTGACTCTCACGCTTGTCGCTGTGTCGATCGTGTTGGGAGCCGTCCTTTCAGTTCCTGTCGCCTACGCGCGGATGTCCAGGAACCGGATCCTGTCCAGCTTTGCCTACGCTTATGTCTACTTCTTCCGCGGCACTCCGCTTTTGACCCAAGTTTTTCTTATCTACTATGGAGTGGGTTCGTTTCGACCGGCACTTGAAGCTGTAGGCTTGTGGGGCTTCTTTCGCGAAGCCTGGTACTGCGCCATTTTCTCGTTCACCCTCAATACGGCAGCCTATCAGGCTGAGATCCTGCGCGGCGCAATCGAGAGCGTCCCCAGGGGTCAGTGGGAAGGCGCTGCCTCGCTTGGCCTGCACAAACTGCAAACACTGCGCAAGATCATCCTGCCACAGGCGCTGATCGTGGCGCTGCGTCCCTATGGCAATGAGATCATCCTGATGATCAAAGGCTCCGCCATCGTGGCCCTCATCACCGTCTATGATCTGATGGGCATTACGAAGCTCACCTATTCGCGCACTTTCGACTTCCAGTCCTATCTCTGGGCGGCGATCATCTATCTGATCATTGTCGAGATACTCCGCCACGCGGTCGAGTGGGTAGAACGGCGTATTACCATACATCTGCACCGCTGACTCCCATAGCTTTGCCTGATCCGCTAAGAAGGCCGGAAAACACGGCTTGAAGGGATTCGAAAATATGGCATCGGTGGCATTTCTCGGGCTTGGCGTCATGGGCTATCCAATGGCCGGACATCTCAGGAACAAGGGCGGCCACGACGTCACCGTCTACAACCGCACCAAGGCAAAGGCCGAGCAATGGGTTGCCAAGCATGGCGGGAGTGCCGCCAACACGCCGGCAGAAGCGGCCGACGGCAAGGACTTTGTCTTTTCCTGTGTTGGCAATGACGACGATCTGCGCGCTGTGACGATTGGAGCCGAGGGTGCATTCCAGACGATGGAGAAGGGAGCCATCTTCATCGACAACACCACGGCCTCCGCTGAAGTCGCGCGCGAACTGGCCGAGAAGGCGGTATTGGGCGGTTTCTCGTTCCTCGACGCACCAGTCTCCGGCGGTCAGGCCGGCGCCGAAAATGGCGTGCTGACGGTCATGGTGGGCGGCGAACAGAAAGCTTTCGAACAGGCGAAGCTTGTCATCGATGCCTATGCCCGTATGGTCGGGCTGATGGGCCCGGCCGGCTCGGGCCAGCTCACCAAGATGATCAACCAAATCTGCATCGCCGGTCTTGTCCAAGGGCTGGCCGAAGGCATCCATTTCGGCAAGAAGGCCGGGCTCGACATCGAGAAAGTCATCGAGGTGATCTCGAAGGGAGCGGCCGGCTCATGGCAGATGGAGAACCGCCACAAGACGATGAATGCCGGCAAATATGATTTCGGCTTCGCTGTCGACTGGATGCGCAAGGACCTCGGCATCTGCCTGGCGGAGGCCGACCGCAATGGCGCCAAGCTGCCGGTGACGGCACTTGTCGACCAATTCTACAAGGATGTGCAGGGGATGGGCGGCAAACGCTGGGACACGTCCTCTTTGCTGGCGCGATTGGAAAAGTAGGTATTGTCGTGGCCGAGCTGTCGCCTCAAGCCAGCGCCGAGGAAATTGTCGACCACCTGCGCTCGGTCGGCTCGGAGGAGAACCGCCTTGGCATGCTGCGCTACGGCATCAAGATCGAACGTGCGCTCGGTATCTCGCATGGCGTGCAGCGGCAGATTGCCAAGAAAATCAAGCGCAACCATGAGCGTGCCTTCGAGCTATGGCAGACAGGCATCGTGGAAGCGCAGTTCATCGCTTCCGTCACGGCCGATCCGAAGCGGTTCACTGCCGCGGATGCAAGACGATGGGCGGCGACTTTCGACTCATGGGATATCGTCGACGGCGTCTCCGATCTCTTTGTCGATACTGATTGCTGGAGGGAACTGATCGCCGAATTCGCAGTCGACGAACGGGAATTCGTTCGACGCACGGCTTTTGCCATGATGGCCTGGTCGGTGGTCCACCGGAAGAATGAACCAGAGGCGACCTTTCTCGACTTCCTGTCGATCATCGAAGTGCACGCCACCGACGGCCGCAATTTTGTGAAGAAGGCGGTGAACTGGGCGCTTCGTTCGATCGGCAAGCGATCGATGAATTTGCACGGCGCTGCCCTTGCCCTGGCACAAAAGCTGGCTGTTTCGACCGACAAGACGGCGCGCTGGATCGGCAAGGATGCTGCAAGGGAACTTTCCGATGCCAAAACGCTCGAGCGGCTCGCCAGGAAAGGCTGATTGGGGCGAAATCCACTTTACTGAGGTGACGCGATCGACGCGCGCCGATTTCGAAAATCTGTTCGAACAGGCGGGCGGCCCGAAATATTGCTGGTGCATGGCCTGGCGCAATCTCGATAACCGTGAGCACCTGGGCAACGATGAGAGGAAACGCGCCATGATGGCGCTCATCGCGGCCGGCACACCGGTCGGCATTGTCGCTCATGCGGAAGGCAAGACAATAGGCTGGTGCTCGGTGGCGCCGCGCGAGACCTACCGCAAGGTGTCGCCGCAACAGGACGACAGCGAGGCGGGCGTCTGGTCGATCGTCTGCTTCTATGTGCCGAGGGCATTGCGCAGCCGCGGGCTGGCAACCGCACTGCTCGACGCGGCCATCGATCACGCCTTCGCCAAAGGCGCCAGGACGATCGAGGCCTATCCGGTCGACCAGGCATCGCCGAGTTACCGTTTCATGGGCTTCCGAAACATGTTCGTGGCCCGCGGATTCCACGAGATCGGCATGGCCGGCTCGCGCCGGCATGTGATGCGGCTCGAACGTTGACGCTGTCGGCGACGGCAGCTTTACTCCTGTCAAATGGAGAGCACACGATGAGCAATCGTCTCAAATCGACAGCGGCGCTGGCGGCCGTGCTGATTTCCATCGCGGCGGGCAGCGCTTCCGCCGAAACCGCGCGGATATTCTGGAAGGATCTGCGTCCGGCGACCCAGCCCGCTGCCGAAAGTGTCGGTTTGCCGATGATCGCGGCAAAAATGCCTGATCATGGCGAGACGCTGTCTCTCAATCTGCGGGACAAGACCGTCCAACTGGCGGGGTACGCGCTGCCGGTCGATCGCGAGGGCGATCTCGTCTACCAGTTCCTGCTGGTACCGTGGACGGGTGCGTGCAGCCACATGCCGACGCCGCCGCCCAATCAGATCGTCCTCGTCACGCCTGCGCATCCCTACAGGATGTCGGAGGCTTACCAGCCGGTTTCCGTGACCGGTGCCCTGAAGCCGGGCATGGAGAAAAGTCAGCTCTTCATTCTCGACGGCGCGAGCGTCATCCAGTCGGGCTACGCGCTGCGCAAGGCGGAAGTGGTGGATATCGATGTGGTGCCGGACACCATCACGCAGCCGGCAAACTCGCCGTGGCATTTTCTCAACAAAAAGAAGAACTAAGCAAAAAATCCTCAGGCAGCGTTGGCGCCCGATTCCTTGTCCAGCACCATGTAGTCCAGCGGCATTTCGGTCGTGTACTTGATCTGCTCCATGGCAAACGACGACGAGACATCACGGATCTCGATCTTGGCGATCAGCCGCTTGTAGAAGGCGTCGTAAGCAGCGATGTCGGGCACCACCACGCGCAAGAGATAGTCGACGTCGCCGCTCATGCGGTAGAACTCGACCACTTCCGGAAATTCCTGGATGACCTCCGAAAAGCGCCGCAGCCATTCATGGCTGTGCGAATTGGTGCGGATCGACACGAATACGGTGACGCGCACATTGACCTTTTCATGATCGAGGATGGCGACGCGCCGCTTGATGACGCCCTCCTCCTCGAGCTTCTGGATGCGACGCCAGCACGGCGTGGTCGACAGGCCGACTTTCTTGGCGACATCGGCGACCGCGAGCGTCGCGTCCTCCTGCAAGAGACGGAGGATTTTTCTATCAAGGCGGTCCATTTGGTGCTCCCACGGGGATAGACTAGGAATAGATTGGCTATAGTCCTTCTTATTATGGCCATTCACAAGAAAGAATTTCTGCCAAATGGCACAAAAGCAAGTGATTTCTTGCTCACACCTCGGCCGAGGCGATAGCGGATTTCCGATCTCAGAAACGGCAGCAAATCCATTTCAAACCACGGATTGCGCTTCAACCAGCCGGTGTTGCGCCACGACGGATGCGGCAGCGGCAGCACTTTCGGGTTGCTGGGCGCACTCCAGATGGTGCGCCAATCCATCACCGTCTCCGTCAGCGAGGGCCGGCGCGCGGCGCCCATGTGCCAGGATTGCGCATAGCTGCCAATCGTCAGCACCAGGTCGATGCGCGGCATCAGTGCCATCAGCGGCGTACGCCAGGCCGGTGCACATTCGCGGCGCGGCGGCAGGTCGCCGCCCTTGGCATCCTGACCGGGAAAGCAAAAGCCCATCGGCACGATGGCGAATTTTGTCGTGTCGTAGAATTCTTCGTTGCTGACGCCCAGCCAGTTCCGCAACCGATCGCCGGAGGCGTCGGTGAACGGCATGCCTGACACATGCACCTTGGTGCCCGGTGCCTGGCTGGCAATCAGGATACGGGCGCTCGACGACGGCCGGAGCACCGGGCGCGGCTCGTGCTGCAACGGCCGGCCGATCGGATTTTCGACGCAGATGCGGCAGGCGCGAACCCTCGCCGTGAAGCACTCCAGATCATCGCGCATCAAATCCACGACCGATTCTAGGCCGCCGCGCTCGGCCGGCTTGAGATCGCCTGATGCCATCTCAGCACGTTGCCGCAGTCTTCCGGCACCTTGATGCGCGCCGGCTTCATGAAGTCGATGGCGATCAGCCCGGTGATGTCGGCAATGGAGTAGGCATCGCCGGCGACGAATTCCCGTTGCGCCAGTTCGCCGTCGAGCAGCCTCAGGAACTCGACAGCCTTAGGTTTGTTGGCCTCGCCCCATTCGGGAATTTGCGGAACCTCCCATTCCCTCATTGCTGGATGGATGTGCCGGAACGCCGCGGCGACGCAACTGAGCAGGTTGAGCTCCATGCGTCTTTGCCACATCTCGACTAGCGCCTTGCCGAGCGCGCCGCGGCCGAACAACGCCGGTTCCGGGTGCAGCTCCTCGAAATAGCGGCAGATGGCGACGGATTCGGTGATGACGGTGCCGTCGTCGAGTTCGAGCACCGGCAGGCGCTGCAGCGGGTTGCGGGAACTGACCGGCTGCTTTCTGTGCTCCAGCGCGCCCATATCGACGGGCACCAGAGGAACCTCAAGCCCCTTTTCGGCAAGGAAGACGCGAACCCGCCGTGGATTGGGCGCCCGGCCGCCGTCGAAGAGTTTCATTCCATTTCTCCTATCGGATCGGCCCAAAAACGGGATCGATTTCCGGAAAGCACGATGCGAATCTGATCAGGTCTGATGCGACAAACTATAGGGTTGACCATCACCGGAAGCGAAAAATTTCTCGCAAGGCATCGCCAATCGAAGCCAAACGACCGTGCTTTCTTTCGACCACTTCGTGATCGCGGCTCTCGCGCCAATCGTGCGGCTCGTCGAAAGTACCGGCCCAGATGCCGGCCTTGCCGGAGCGGGCAGCGGCTTCCTCAGTTTCGAAATCCCCATAGGCAACCGCCCAGCCGGCCTCGACCTGGGCGCGGTTGAGATCCTTGCCGCCGGCGTTGCAGTCGCCGAGCAGCCGGCCGTAGCGGTCGCGCTGCCAGCCGGTGCAGGAGACGGATTTGTCTGATATCAGGTGTACCAGCGACTGCCGCGCCAGCTTGCCACAGGGATAGTCGGCGCCGTCCTTGCGGCAGATTTGCGAATATTCGGGCGCATCAATGCCGCGCATGCGGATGCGCTCGGTGCCGAGCGTGATCGTATCGCCGTCATTGACGACGGCGGCCCCCTCGGTCTTGCGGGTCTCGATCCGATCAAGCCGCGCCGCCAGCAGGATCAGCAGACCGAGGACAAGCACGGCCAGTGCGTAGTCCGCCAGCCGGCGCCAAAGGCTTCGCGGCCGCGGCGGGACGTATCGCTGTCCCGGCCGCCGCGACCACGAACGGCTCATATGGCAAACCGTTGGTTAATCATTCGAACGTAGCTTAACAATTGAAACCGCTGCCCGCATAAATTGAAGTCTCCATGCCCTTGCAACGCTCGACCACAGCGGACAAGTTTATTGTGGACCGCCGGAAACCCCATCGCAACAGCGATGTGGCGCGTGCGGTGCGCAAGACGCGCGACCGTCTTTCGCAGCAGGTCGGAAATCCTGATTTCGACCGCGAGCTTTTGAAACTCCACGCCCGTTCGATGTTAGGCGGCGCGATCATCGTTCCGCTTCTCGTCCTGGCGGCCGCCGCGACGGGTCTGTTTGCTGGAGTGGGTAAGGAAATTGGCGTCTGGGCCCTTTTTACACTCATCTGCTACACGATCGTCGTGTTCATGGCGAGGCGCGTCGACCGAACGGAAGCTGCCGAACTCAACCCGCTGCAAACGCACGGTGATTTCCTGATAGGCCATTTCCTTTGCGGCCTGGGCTGGGCCTGGTTCGCCTGGCTCGGTTGCGATGCTTGCCAGGTCGAGCAGTTTCAGCTGATCAAGGCGGTGGTGCTGCTGCTGGCCATGGCGGCGACCGCGATCACGGCGTCATCGCTGCGCGGTGCGTTGCTGGCGACCTTCGCCGTTCCGGTGGCAGCCTATGCCTATGCCGGCGCTAGCCAGTGGATGCCGGCAGAACTGATCATGGCCGGGTTGCTGATCGTCTCGCTGCCCTTCTTCGCCTATGTGGCGCGCCAGCTCAATCGCTCGTCCTTGATGTTGCTCTCGTTCCGCTCCGAAAAGGATGCGCTGATCGCCGAATTGGACACCGCGAAATCGATGTCGGACGAAGCGCGGCGACGGGCGGAGGACGCCAATCTGGCAAAGTCGCGGTTTTTGGCCTCGATGAGCCACGAGTTGCGGACGCCGCTCAACGCCATTCTCGGGTTCTCCGAGGTGATGGCGAACGAGGTGCTCGGCCCGATGAGCAACCCGACCTATCGCGACTATGCTCGCGACGTCCACGACTCTGGCCAGCATCTGCTCGACCTGATCAACGAAATCCTCGACCTGTCGCGCATCGAAGCCGGCCGCTATCAGCTCAATGAAGAGCCGATGATGCTGCTTTCCGTCGTGGAGGATTGCTGTCACATGATGGAGCTGAAGGCGCGCAACAAGGACATCCGTATCGTCCAGGATTTCGAAAGCGCCTTGCCGCGCCTGTTCGCCGACGAACGCGCGGTGCGACAAATCGCGCTCAATCTTCTGTCGAACGCCATCAAGTTCACCGGGACTGGCGGCGAGATCCGCGTGCGCGTCGGCTGGACGGCGGGCGGCGGCCAATACCTTTCCGTCAAAGACAATGGGCCTGGCATACCGGAAGACGAGATTCCGGTCGTGCTGTCCGCCTTCGGTCAGGGCTCCATCGCTATCAAGAGCGCCGAACAAGGCACCGGGCTTGGCCTGCCGATCGTCCAAAGCCTGCTCGCCATGCATGGCGGCGAGTTCGAACTCCATTCCAAACTGCGCGAAGGCACCGAGGCGATCGCCATCTTCCCGTTGAGCCGGGTTATGGAGGAATTGCCGGCGCTGCCGACCAAAGCCGTTGCTGCGCGCCGGCGATAGACGCTTAGCGAACCGCCGCCGCCATGCCCGAACTGGTGAGCGCAGCGGCTTTGACCAGGCCCGCAGCAAGTGCCGCCCCTGCCCCCTCGCCGTGGCTCACGCCGAGATCAAGCAGCGGGCGCAAGCCGAGTCGCTCGGCGGCCCGAGCATGCGCAGGCTCTGGCGACAGGCTGGCAAGAAGGCAATGGTCGAGCGCCGCGGGGTTGGCAGCATGCAGCGTCGCGGCGGCGGCGGTCGCCACCAATCCATCGAGCAGTACGGGTATCTTCTGCATCCGGGCGGCGAGGATGGCGCCGGCAATCGCTGCGAACTCACGGCCGCCAACCCGGCGCAACGCTTCCAGCGGATTCCTGAGACTTGTGCCGTGGAAGGCTCGCGCGGCATCGACCACTTCCGCCTTGCGCGCCCGCATCGATGCATCGGCGCCCGATCCGGATCCGACCCAATCGGCGCCCTCGCCGCCAAACAGTGCGGCAAACAAAGTCGCTGCAACAGTGGAATTGCCGACGCCGAGGTCGCCAAGGCAAAGCAGATCGGTGCCGCCGGCGATCGCCTCCATACCGAAGGCCATGGTGGCTGCGCAGCCGCGCTCGTCAAGCGCTGCGTCCTCGGTGATGTCGGCGGTCGGAATGTGCAGCGCTAGATCGAACACTTTCAGCCCGAGATCGTTGGCGATGCAGATCTGGTTGACCGCAGCACCGCCCGCCGCGCAAAGCTCGACGGCGTTCGCCGTGGCAGCGACAGGCCGCGGCGAAATGCCGTGCCGGGCGACGCCATGATTGCCGGCGAAGATCGCCACCAGGGGACGGTTCACCGCCGGCGGCGCACGGCCGCTCCAGGCGGCGAGCCACGCGGCGATGTCCTCGATGCGGCCGAGCGAACCTTTGGGTTTGTCTGCCTTGGCAAACAGCGCACGGACGCGAGCTTCGGCCGCCGTGTCGGCCGGCAGCAGGGTCGCCAGAAGATTGCGAAAATCGTCGAAGGGCAGCGCGCTGGTCATGTCGTTGGTGATCGTTCCCAGAGTTGGCGAGCGGCATAGCCGCCTTGCTCGGCCGGCACAACTGCCTGCGTTGACGCGAAAGCGGTTGCCGGCGGCGCTTTCCGGAGGGCTTGCATTGGCCTTGCCGTTACACCATGTGGAAGCGAGACAAGGGATTCCTGGCGGAACCCTGAGAGAATATCATGACGGCCATCGAATCCCCATGCATCCTGGTCTGTTCGATCGATATGAAAACCGGCTTCTGCTTCGGTTGCGGCCGTACGCGCGAGGAAATCGGCGCCTGGATCGACATGACCCCTGAAATCCGCCGCAGCGTCATGGCCGAGCTGCCGGCCCGGCTTGAAACGGTTGAACGCAGACCGCGCCGGGAAACGCGCCGCACCCGCCTCGCGCGCGAACGCGACGCTCTCTCGTGAGCCACATATGAACCGATTTTACTGGGTTTTGATGATCGCGATCGGGGCAGGCGTGGTCCTGCTCATGCTCAACGATTCCGCCGGCAGCACATTCGGCGTCGAGAATTACGATTTCAGCCGGCTGATCTGGCTTGGCGCATTGGTCGCGCTCATCGGCGCCGGCCTGCTCAGATCAGGCCGCCCCTTAGGCGCGATGGCCCGCAATCTGGGCACCTGGGCCGTCATCGTGCTCGCACTGATCGCCGGCTACCAATATCGTTATGAATTGCAGGATTTCGCCAGCCGGGTAACGGCCGGCCTTGTTCCCGGCAGTCCGCTGGCATTGGGCCTTGAGGACGGCCATGCCACGGTGACCCTGGACAAGGCCGGCAATGGCCATTTCGAAGCGCGCATCATGGTCAACGGCACGCCGGTCCGGGCCGTGGTCGATACCGGCGCAACCAGCACCGTGCTGACCGCGCAGGACGCGCAAGCGGCCGGATTTAATCCAGCCGCTCTCAATTTCACCATACCGGTTTCCACCGCCAACGGCATGGCGCGCGCCGCCGCTGTGAGAACCGACGAATTGGCGATCGGCGGGATCGTGCGCAAGGACATGCCGGTCATGATCGCCGCGCCCGGCATGCTCGGCCAGAGCCTGCTCGGCATGAATTTCATCGGCTCACTGTCCGGTTTCGACGTGCGCGGCGACCGCATGATCTTGCGCGATTGAACAGTCAGGCTGCTTCGGCGCCGCTCAGTGAGCGTTGAGCATCTCGACCGCTTGATCAAACCGGCCGTCCCGCTCCGCCCAGCGCAGGAAGCCACGCGCTCCACCAGTATCTCCTTGGGGGTCGGCTCCCGGCTGAACAACGCCATCGCCTCGTCAATGAACGCGTTGAGCGGCATATACTCCTCGCGCCTCGACTGGCCGGGCGTGAGTTCGGTGCGAACCGCGGGCGGCGCAAGCTCGATCACTTCGACCTTGCCCCTGAGTTGCTCGCGCAACGACACCGTATCGGAATGGATCGCTGCCTTGCTGGCATTGTAGGTCGGCGTGCCAGTCAGCGGCACGAAGGCCAGGCCTGACGAGACGTTGACGATCACGGCATTTTGCCGGGCCGCCAGATGCTCGATTAGCGCATTGCTGAGGCGGATCGGCCCGAACAAGTTGGTGACGATCGTCTCCTCCGCGTCGCGCAGATCGCGGGTCCTGGTCAGATCCTCGCGGCGCATGATGCCGGCATTGTTGATGAGCACGTTGAGCACCGGGTGCTCGGCGACTACGCGCTTGGCAAATGCTGCGATTGCTTCCGGATCTTCAACATTCCCGACCACGGCGTGCATGCCTTCACGCCCGGCGATCGTCCGCTCGAGCGCCTCCTTGCGCCGTCCCGCGATGATCACAGTGTTTCCAAGCGCATTGAAGCGCAGCGCCAGTTCCCGCCCGATCCCGGATCCGCCGCCGGTGATGAGGATGGTGTTTCCCGTCATTTTCATCGTTCTGTGCTCCATCTATTCCAGCCAATCGGGTCAAACGATCCCGCCGTTTGCGAATACCGTCTGCCCGTTGATCCAGGCACCGTCCCCGCCGCAGAGCGCCGCGATTGCGTCGGCGATGTCGGAAGGCTCGCCCAGCCGCTTGTGCGGCGTGCGAGCGGCGAAACCGGCGATCTGCTCGGGGGTCTTGCCGTCGGTGAAGAGTGTTGTGTTCACTAGGCCCGGCGCCATCGCGTTCACCGAGATCATGCGGCTTTCAAGTTCCTTGGCGAGTATGTTCGCGTAGAGTTCCTGCGCGGCCTTGGTGGCAGCGTAGGCTCCGTAGGTCGGGCTGCGCAGCTGAGTGATGCTCGAGGACAGGGCGATGATCCGGCCGCCGTCACGCACGCGCAGCGCCGCCTCGCGCAGCACATAGAAGCTGCCCTTCTGGTTGACGTCGACCATCCGGCTGAAGTCGGCGTCGGTCATGTCGCGGAAAGGCGCGAGCCGCATGATGCCGGCATTGCTCACGACGACGTCGACGCCGCCAAACGCGCGCTCGTTCTCCTCGAACAGGCGTTGTACCGCACTTGGGTCGCTGACGTCGGCCTGCACCCAGATGGCGCGCCCGCCAGCTGCCTCGATCTCTCGAACTACGCCAGCCGCGAGACCGCGGTTCTTTTCGCAATTGACGGTGACGGCATAGCCGTCACGAGCGAGGCGCCTGGCCGTCGCAGCGCCGATGCCCCGGGAAGAACCTGTCACCAGGGCGACCTTGCCGAGCGACACCGGCGCCTGGCGGGTCGTTTGCGCGTGGGCGGCACCCACCGCGAGTGCTACGGGAGCCATGGCGACAGCCGCCAGCACGGCTCGTCTCGGTACTTCATTCTGTCCAGACATATGAATTCCCTTCCTTGTCCAGCGGCTTGTTCGGTTGGGACATTTCCTACCGGGCGATGCGGTCGACAGCTTGCCAACGCATGCGCAAAACTTGCTCGATCCTGCAGCCCAGGTGATGTTTGTCCGCCCGCATGCTAGGATCGCCAGGATCGCGCCGCTGCAGGAGACATTGCATGGACGTCCTCAAACATGCCGTTCACACCTATGCCGCCCGCCATGCAAACCGAGATGGCCTGGCGCTGACGCCAGTGCCGGGTCTGCGGATGATGTGCGTCGAGTCACCACATCGCGACTTGCATTCGGTCTATCGGCCGCTGGTTTGTCTGGTTCTGCAGGGCGCTAAGCTGATGACCGTGGGCAGGGAGCAGCAAGTCTTCACCGCCGGGCAGTCCGTGATCGTGAGCGCGGACATGCCGGTCGCCGGACGCATCGTGCAGGCAAGCCAGCGCGAGCCTTATCTGGCCGTCGCGGTCGAACTCGAGATGACGCTCCTGCGCGAGGTCGCGGCGCAGTTGGGCAGCGTGCGTGCGCAGCGCCCGTCAGAGACACGCACCTTGTTCGTTGAGGACACCAAAGCCGCGATTCTAGATTGCGCAGTGCGGCTGTTGCACTTGCTGGACCGACCGGATGCTACGTCGCTCCTGCGCCCCGGAATTATGTACGAGCTGCATTATTGGCTCCTCTCCGGTCAGCACGGCGCAGCCCTGCGGTCGCTGGCGGATCCGGACAGCCACGCGAGTCGTCTCGCGGCGGCCATCGCGATTCTTAGAGCCGAGTATCGATCGCGTGTTCCCGTCGAGCGTTTAGCGGCAGCAGCGGCAATGAGCCTCACGGCCTTCCACAAGCACTTCAAGCACATGACGTCGCTGACGCCGGGACAATACCAGAAGCGGCTTCGCCTAATCGAAGCACGCCGCCTCATGCTCGATGAAGGTTTTTCGGCAACCAGCGCCGGGTTCGAGGTGGGCTACGAGAGCATCTCGCAATTCACGCGCGAATATGCCCGACTGTTCAAAGCGCCGCCGAAGCGCGACGCCCTTCGCGTCCGGGACGCAGCAAGCGGGATCAGAGAAGAAATGCAGGACGGCGAGCGGGCGAGCGCCGCTTAGCTTGACCGGCTTGCCCCAACTATCGACGGTCCCCTGGATTGCTGAACGGACTGCGCAACGCGCGCAAACGGCCGCAGATCTTGCTCGACTGAACAGTCAGGCTGCTTCGGCGTCCGTCCCGCTAAAATCGACTGCAGCGAAAGCCGCCTTCAGCACATCCGGTCCGGCGCCGGGCCTTGTCGCATCGGTCGAAAGGATCTGCCGGTAACGGCGCGCACCGGGCAGACCGTGGAACAGGCCGACCATGTGACGGGTGACATGGCCAAGCCGCCCGCCCCGCTCAATATGGCGCGCCGCATAATCCGCCATGGCATCGATCAGCGCGGCAAAATCGAACGGGTTGGGTTTGTCACCGTAAAAAGTGGCGTCGACGCCTGCCAGAATGCCCGGCGTGTGATAGGCGCTGCGTCCAAGCATGGCACCATCGACATGATCAAGATGGCGAAGCGCTTCGTCTACCGACTGAATGCCGCCGTTGATGCCGCTGAATTTGTTCGGATTTTTGGCCTTCAGCCGATACACCCTGTTGTAGTCGAGCGGCGGGATGTCGCGGTTTTCCTTCGGGCTCAGTCCTTCCAGCCACGCTTTGCGGGCATGCACCCACAGCGCATCTGCGCCGGCCGCGAAAACGCCGTCCGCCAGCGCATCGAGCGCCGGCTCAGGATCCTGCTCGTCGACGCCGATGCGGCATTTGACGGTGACGGGGATGCCGACAGAGGCTTTCATCGCCGCCACGCAATCGGCGACCAGAACCGGTGCTTTCATCAGGCAGGCGCCGAACGTACCCGACTGGACGCGGTCGGATGGGCAGCCGACATTGAGGTTGATCTCGTCATAGCCGAAGGCTTCGCCGATGCGGGCTGCCTCGGCAAGCTTCTGCGGATCGGAGCCGCCGAGCTGCAACGCGACCGGATGTTCCGTACCATCGAAGCCGAGCAAGCGCTCGCGCTCGCCGTGGATGACCGCGTCGGCGACGACCATCTCGGTGTAGAGCAATGCCCGGCGCGTCAACTGGCGATGGAGGAACCGGCAATGCCGATCCGTCCAATCCATCATGGGCGCCACGGCAAATCGCCTGTCTAAGTATTTCATTCCGTTACACTTTTTTGCTCTCAGTCGGCCCAATGCCCCACTGGACCGACTGATAAGGTAATTGCCATATCATATCCAAGAGCACGCTGAACAGCGACACAAACGTCTCCGACGCGGAATTAGAGCCCGCATTTGGCCACCTGAGTGTGCACGGTCATCCGAGGCGGTATCCCGCTGAACGGCGCACGTTCGATCGCGACCGGATGACGTTGGGGAACGGTCGGCGGGGCTTCAGGCGTCTCACCGCGCAATCACCAAGGTTTGGTTTGCCCTGTCGACGCTTCGAGTATGTCCCGTCTGTGCAACGGATGCGTTCGAGGCGGCATTCTCTCATTGATGACCAGTGTGGCTTTGGGCCAAAGGACCGCCCGATTGGTCAGCTTTGCGCCTAATATCGGTCTTGGAGTTCCGCCGTCGCCCGCGAACACGAAGGATGGGCCTTGGCCAGGGGTTGGCGTGCCTATCGAGCGATAATCGGACGCGGGCCGAACTGACTACGACCCCTGATCTATTCGGCTCGGCTCAGCACACTGTGCGAGCGCTACAGGTCGGTTTCGGCTCAGGAGGGGCGAAAGAAACAGTACTGCGGAAGATCGTGCTGGGTTTGCGGTAGACCGGAGGGCCCTTCTGCCGAACGACCATGTATTGCGGCACTTTCTGCCAAACGCCTGCGGCTATGCTCGGCTAACACGGCAGATTGACAGGAACCAAGGACATGGATCGCTTCCGGCCGAAATACGTGACTTTTGATTGCCACGGCACGCTGATCAATTTCCAAATGGCGGGAGCCGCTCGGGATCTGTTCGGTCATCTTCTGGATGGGCCGCGCATGGACGAATTCATCAGAAACTTCCAAGCCTACCGCCTCGATGAGGTGTTGCAGGACTGGAAGCCCTATGCCGATGTCGTTCACAACGCACTGGAGCGCACGTGCCGCCGCAACAACGTCGCATTCCGTGCCGAAGACGCTGAAACGATCTACAACCGCATCCCGACCTGGGGACCGCATCAGGACGTTCCCGAGGGCTTGGCTAAACTAGCCAAGGAAATTCCGCTGGTTATCCTTTCGAACTCCATGATGGCCCAAATTCCGTCGAACGTGGCAAAACTCGGCGCGCCATTTCATGCCCTCTACACCGCTGAACAAGCGGGGGCTTACAAGCCACACTTCAAGGCGTTCGAATATATGTTCGACATGCTGGGATGCGGCCCGGAGGACATAACTCACGTTTCCTCGTCTTTCCGCCACGACCTGATGTCTGCCTATGACCTAGGGATCAAGAGCAAGGTCTGGGTTAATCGCGGCCATGAGCCGGCCAACCCTTATTACGAGTACACCGAAATCCGCGATGTGACGGAGCTACCGGGCGTTTTCGGGATCTGAGGGCGAAGATGGGGCGCGGGTTTATTGGCTGGACCGCTCCACCTCTCGCAGCATGAAGAACACCATATCCAGCAGGCGAGGATCTTTCGAGTTGGGTGCTTGTAGTCATCTGGTCTCCGACGAAGAAGCAGGTCAGCCCAATGGCTCCATGGCTGCGGGACGCGACCATCTGCCTTACGCGGCAGCCTCAACCGAAGCCTATTTTCGCGCTGCCGCCGCAATCCTGGCCATGCGGCCGGGCTCCTCGGAACCGGACATGTCGGCGGCACTGCTTAAGCGCCACTACGGATTGGCGGGATCGATCGCCACATTATCCTCCGAGGTCGAGCGCACCGTTGAGGTCAACCTGCCGGACGACCGCCGACTGATCCTGAAGACGTCGACAAGACCGGAGGCGGTCGACAGCTTTCGTTTCCAAAGCGCCGCCATGGCGGGATTGCAAGGGGCCGCGGGCTTCGTTGCACCCGAAGTGCTCCGCACGAGCAGCGGCGCATTGATGTTTGAGGAAGAAGGGGTATGCGGGTACTTGCAGACCCGGATTGAAGGCGTTCCGCTGCACAAGGCGGTGCCCACTCCGGACCTGCTTTTTCGAACTGGCAGCGCTCTGGCCCGGCTGGACTTGGCCCTTGCGCAAGTCAATGTGCCCGCGGCCCGCCGCCCCGTTCTTTGGCATGTCGGGTGCTGGTCGCGGTTGATGGAACTAGAGCAATACCTCCCATCCGGGAGCATTGCCGACAGCGTTCGCGTCGCGATGGCGGACTATGTGGAGTTTGTTGAGCCACAAATCTCGAACGTGGCGTGGCAGGTCACCCATAATGATCCCAGCCCATTCAATATGATGACGACTGCCCAGGGAACGGGTTTCATCGATTTTGGCGATGGCTGCTGGAGCCCCAGGATCCAGGATCTGGCGATCGCGGCAAGTCACGCGGTGACGGATCCGAACCTTCCTTTGGGTGGGGCCGAACATCTTATCGCCGGCTATGCCTCGGTCATTGCAATTTCGGCGCTGGAAGCAAGACTGCTCGTCGGATTGATGCGGGCGCGACAAAGCGCTTTGATCCTGGTCAATTACTGGCGCTCCCACCTTTTTCCGGGCGACGCCCAGTACATCAAAAAGAACGTCGCGCGTGCCGAGCATGGCCTCTCCATCCTGACGCCTCTTGGTGGCGCCTCGGGCGAGGCGGCAGTCCAGGCGGCAATGTCGTCGTCCCGCTGCAACGCCGTATCGGTTCGCCCGACAGGCAGGGTCGCCGAACCGCGAATTGATCAAGATACTCGTTCAGATAGGCAGCAGCACATGTCCACCGATCTCATGCCGAATCGCTACAGACCTGGCGAATCCGATCTTCCCAGGCGCGAGTCCGAGCTAATTGCTCGCCGTGACGACGTTCTGGGGGCCTCCTATCGGCTCCAGTACCGCCGGCCCGTGCACTTCGTTCGCGGCGAAGGCATGTGGCTCTACGATCCTGACGGGCGGGCCTATCTTGACTTCTATAATAACGTGCCGTCTCTCGGCCATTGCCACCCGGAAGTAATCGCCGCAATGGCTGAGCAGGCGGGCCGAATAAGCGCCAACACGCGCTATCTCGAGCCGAAACTTGTCGACTATGCCGAGCGGTTGGTTGATACTTTCCCAAACGAGCTCGACCGTGTGGTTTTTACTTGCACGGGGAGTGAATCCAACGATCTGGCCCTGCGTATCGCGCGATTTGCGAGCGGCAACGAAGGTGTGATCGTGTCCACCTATGCGTATCACGGCACGAGTGCGGCTACCGCCGCGGTTTCGCCGAACCTGGGCGACGCAGTCAAGCTCAGCCCATTCGTGCGCATGGTAACCCTACCCGGGCCGGCGGGCGTGCCGGAAGCCCAGGCTGAGGACTTTTTCGAGGCACAGATTCGTTCAGCCATTATGGATCTGAACCGTCGTGGCATAGGCGTTGCGGCCCTGCTCATCGACAGTATTTTTTCCAGCGATGGCGTATGGGCAGATCCTCCTGGTTTTATTGCCGGCGGAGCTACGGCGGTGCGGGAGGCAGGTGGCCTCGTCATTGCCGACGAAGTTCAACCGGGCTTTGGGCGAACTGGCGCCCATATGTGGGGCTTCGAGCGGCACCGGATCGTTCCGGATCTTGTTACCCTCGGCAAGCCGATGGGCAACGGATTTCCAATTGGCGCCGTCGTTGGTCGCAGAGCCCCGATGGAGCAGTTTGGCGCCACCGCGCGCTACTCGAACACGTTCGCCGGAAACACAGTTGGAGTAGCTACCGCGGACGCCGTGCTAACGATCCTGCAGCGTGACCAAATTCCCCAAAAGGCGCTTGCCATGAGCCAGCGCCTCCGAGCCGGACTGGAAAAGATCGCAAAGCAGCATCATGGAGTTCGTGCGATCCGAAACGCCGGTCTTTTCTTTGGCATCGACATGGGGCCTGAGGACACACCGGCTGCGGGCCGGCGTGCAATGGCTTTGGATGTGGTCAACGCGATGCGGGATGACGGCGTACTTATCAGCACGACAGGGGCCAATGAGGATACACTTAAAGTGCGCCCTCCGCTCGTTTGCCAAGCCGAGCATGTGGACCTCTTCCTTGCATCCATGGAGCAAGCGCTCATCAAGGTCGCAGGCTAGACCGCACACCGCAATGTGCGGAAGCGCTCACCGAAGGCAGCCTGTTGGAATAGATGGCGCCACCGGCGCGCGTCCCTGCGCCTGGCGAGATGACGCCTAGAAATAGCCGAGTATAGATTTGACCTCGAGATACTCCAACATGCCCTCGAGACCGTACTCGCGTCCGTTTCCGGATTGCTTGACACCGCCAAACGGCGCGTGGGGATCCCAGGCCGGATAGTTAAGATGCACCTGACCGGCGCGGATCCGCGACGCGACGTCCTTGGCGCGGTCCATATCTCTGCCCTGCACATGCGCCCCGAGGCCATAGACGGTGTCGTTGGCGATCGCGACGGCCTCCTCCACTGTCTCGTAAGGGATGATGCAGAGAACAGGCCCGAAAATTTCCTCCTGCGCAATGCGCATGTCCGTGCGCACCTCGGAAAAAATCGTCGGCTTGACAAAGAGCCCGGCGTTCAGACCGCCCGGACGTCCCGTGCCGCCGGTGACGAGCTTCGCGCCTTCCGAAATCCCCACGCCGATCATAGTCTGGATGCGGTCGAACTGGGCGCGGTTGGCGATTGCACCATGGGTGGTAGTCTCCAAGTGAGGATTGCCGACGACGATCTCGTCCGCGGCACGCTCGGCGATCACCTCGATCTCGGCAAGCCGCGCCCGCGGCACGATCATGCGCGTCGGCGCGCTGCACGACTGGCCGAGATTCCGGAAGCCGGCGGCTACGCCCAGAGAGACGGCGCGATCGAGGTCGGCGTCGGGCAGGATCACGTTGGGTGACTTGCCGCCGAGTTCCTGCGCGACGCGCTTCACCGTCGGCGCGGCGGCCTGGGCCACCGCGATGCCAGCGCGGGTGGACCCGGTGATGGAGATCATGTCCACGTCCAGGTGGGAGGCAAGCCTCATACCCACGCCTGGACCGTCACCATTCACGAGGTTGAATACACCGGCAGGGAAGCCGGCTTCCTCGATAGCCTCCGCGAACAGAAGAGCGCTCAAGGGAGAAAGCTCGCTTGGCTTCAAGACGATCGTGCAGCCTGCGGCGAGCGCCGGCGCTACCTTGGCGGTGATCTGGTAGAGCGGCCAGTTCCACGGCGTGATCAGCCCGCAGACACCGACCGGTTCGCGGGTGACGGCGGTGTGGCCGCGCTGCTCGACGAAGGTGAAGGCTGTCAGGACATCGCGAGCGGTCTTCACATGGGCGATCGCCAGCGGAACCTGCGCGGCCCGCGAATACGCGATCGCCGCGCCCATTTCGAGGGTCAGACATTGTGCGATGAGTTCACTGCGCTCCTCGAGCAGCGCCTGCAGACGATCGAGCAACCCCGCGCGATATTCCGGCTCGGTCCGGCTCCAGGTGGCGAATGCCCGACGGGCCGCGGAAACGGCCGCGTCCACGTCCTCGCCATTTCCGAGCGGAAACTGCGTCACCACTTCTTCCGTCGCCGGATTCGTGACGGCGGCCTGGCCAGTGCCCCTGGGCGCGCGCCATTCGCCGTCGATGAAGAATGTGCCGAGGCGGCCGTTGCGAGACAGGTGCTCGAGGGGCGTGGTCATGTCACGAGATCCTTCATCCGATAGTAGGCGCCGAGGACTCGGCAGGAACCAGGGACGCCCGAAATATCCGGGGATCGCCGGCCAGCGGAACTTCTACCAGCCGCGGATCCGCTCCCACCGCGCGTCGATCTCCGGACTTCCTCCATTGACGACGCTGTAGAAATCGTGCTGGCCGGCCATCGCGCAGGCGTGGTTTGGCAGGATCCGCACCCGGGCTCCGACCCGAAGGTTTGGCATGCTCTTGGCCGAGCCGCTGCGGATCGCCAGGATGCCGTGTTCCTGGCTGGCCTGTGATACGATCACGTCTTCGAGCACGCGACCCGCCTCGTCGCATACCAGGCCGTAACCCTGATCTACCCGCTGGCTCGCGGTGCCGCGATCGCGCGAGAGCGCCATCCACCCCGCGTCGACGAGCACCCAGCCCTTCTCCGGCTTGACGCCGATCACCGTGGCCAGCACTGAAATCGCGATGTCGTCGACGGCACAGACCCCGACTCCGTGCTGGACGAGGTCGAAGAACATGTAGACACCGGCGCGCAGTTCGGTGATGCCATCGAGATTCTCGGCGAAGTGTGCGGTGGGCGTCGAGCCGAGGCTGACGATCGGGCAGGCGTGGCCTCGAGTGCGCAGAATTTCGGCGGCTCGCACCGTGGCCGAACGCTCGTTCTCTGCCGCCTTCACCAGCGCGTCGGGCGTGCTCAAACCATAGGACTCGCCCGCATGGGCGAGGACGCCGACGAGGTGGGCGCCCGCCGCGACCACCCGGTCGGCGACCTCGATGAGCTTGGGATCGTCCGGCTTCAGTCCACCGCGATGGTCGTCGCAATCCAGTTCGATGAACACGGATGGAGTAACGCCCGTGGCCTTGCGCACATCGGCCAGGGCATCGGCCTGTTCAACGGTATCAAGCAGCAGCTTCAGGTCGACGCCGGTGCGGCGGCAGAGCTCCGAGGCACGCAGAGCCGAGGCCGGCGACAGGCCGACGGCATAGGTCATGTCGCGATAGCCGTGGCTGGCGAAGTATTCCGCCTCGGCGATGGTCGAGACCGTGATCGGGCCGGGTTCAGTGGGGAAGACCTGTCGGGCGACGTCAATGCTCTTGGCCGTCTTCATGTGCGGGCGCAACACAACGCCAAGCTTCCTGGCGTGGTCGGCGAGACGGTTTATGTTGCGCTCGAGCTTCCCGCGATCCAGCAGCAGCGACGGTGTGACAAGGCCATCGATCTTTTGGACCGGTTCCAGCGATTTCGCGTTCGTTTCCATGTTCTCGATGTTCCTCATCACTAACCGAAGGACTGGTTCGCCAGGGCGTACATGCAGGCCGCACCGTCGGGCATTGGTCGCCGCCCCTTGACCATGGCGGTGGCGCCGCCGACCCTGACAAGGCCCAGGCTTTCCAGCCAGTCGCCCAATCCATGCTCGGCATAGACGTCGATGCGCACGAACTGGCCGTGGAGCCTCGAAAGCTGGTCTAGGATCAGGCGTTGCGCGTCTTCGGCGCTTTCGGCGGCCACTGGGCCGACAACATAGCCGCGCCCGAACTTCCTGGCGATCGCGTAACCGGTGACCCGTCCACGGCGGTCGATCACCACCACGTCGCCCACATCGGCGAGCGCAGCGACCATCGGCCCGCGAGGCATTCCGGTGGCCCGTTCGTCGAAGGCGTGGAGTGCCGGCAGGTCTGATACCGTCCCCGGCCTGATGTCGGCGCAGGCCTTCGCGGGTACGGGGACGTTCAGTTGGCCCTGGTGCTGAAGCACGGTGCCCCAAACGGTGAAGCCGCGTCGCCGGTAGAGCGTCAGCCCATCTTCGGTCGAATTGAGCAGCACGTTGCGACCTTCCGTCGCCTCAAGCAACGCGTTGAAGAGCCTCGAGCCATTGCCGCCGCCTTGCGCGGAGCGGGTGACGATGATCATCCCGGCCGAGGCATAAGCCTGCCCGTAGTTCCACCACATTGCCGACCCGATCACCTCGCCTGAACGCTCAAGAACAAGGCCCTCGCCCACCCTGGCAGCAAACTCCCAGTCCTCGCTGCGGTAAGGCCAGCCCATTTCCTGCGACAGCTTCAGCGCGCCCGGCACATGGCTGATCTCGAACGCGGTCAGCTCGGTCGGATCGCCGACGATGTCATTGTTAAGCCCAACGGCCATGCGCAAGACGCCTTCGATTTACCCAGAGATCGAACCTCAAGGTGCCGTCCGGAGCACAGATTTCGCTGCTGTTTTGCCCGTTCAGATCAGCGAGACTATTCGTTTTGAGCCATTCCTCGGCATACCAAACTGCGCAAAGCGGGCGAAGTATATCCGGCGCCTCGTATCGCCTCGCTTTCATCGTTTGGCGATCCGTGTTGCGCCCGCACGGTTCACAACGGACGCGATCCAAGCCCCGCAATCGCACAGTCGCAACACGCCCCAACGATGAACAGCTTGTTGCTCAGGAGGTATTCGGGATGATCTACATCAGCGAAGAGGACTCAGCCGCCCTGGTCACCCATGAACTGGCTTTCGACGCCGTGCGGAGAGCTCTCGTTGCTGCCGCTTCGAAACAGAGCCTGGTCTTTCCCGCGGTTCTCGGGCGTGCACGGGAGGCGACCAATACCTTCTCAATCAAATCCGGTTCGTCGGACGAGCTGACCGGAGTCAAGATCGGCTCCTTCTGGTCGGGCAATCCCGCGCGCGGCCTGCCCCGCCACAACTCCACCGTCGTCCTGCTCGACCAGGAAACCGGACGCCTCGGCGCCGTGATCGAGGCAGGCAAGGTCAATGCCTATCGAACAGCCGCCGCCGACGCGGTGGCGGCCGACCTTCTTGCCCGGAAGGACGCCAAGGTGCTGGCGATATTCGGCGCCGGCAACCAGGCGGGTTTCGAGGTGGCGGCGCTGGCTCGCATCCGTCCGGTCGAGACGGTATTGGTCGTGGCCGGACCTTCACCGCGACGCGACACTTTTGTCGAGCGTATCCGCGCCAAAGACCTCGCGGCGCGCGCCGTCTCGGCCGAAGACGCCGTGCGTCAGGCGGACATCGTGGTCACTGCAACCCCCTCGCGCGAGCCACTGTTTCAGGCCCATTGGGTGCGTGACGGCGCGCACGTCGTCAGCATGGGATCGGATGCGCCCGGCAAGCAGGAATTGCCGACAGAATTGCTCTCGAGGGCAAGCCTCTTCTGCGACTTGCCTTCACAGTCCGTCCAGATCGGCGACTTTCAGCACGTGCGCGACGAAATCGACGCCGGCATGCTCGCCCTAACGGCGATCGGCGATGTGATCGAAGGCCGCGCGCCGGGACGCCGCTCCGACGAAGAGATTACCGTCTTCGACAGCTCCGGCATCTCCCTACAGGATCTCTACATGGCCGAGGCGCTGATCCGCGCTGAGGCGTCCCACCGCTGATCTAGCGCACGAGGGATTTGACCGGCATCTACTGCATACCTGCTGAGCCAAACGAAATCTTGCATTCTGCTTCCAGCCATCGAGCAAGATCGTGGGCTTTCCCAGACAGTTCAGTTTGTCCTATCCATATGAGCCCGTAGTGGCTTCCGTCGGGATCGAAGCCGACCGGTGCGACGAGCCGCTCTCTATCTATGTCGTCGGTTGCGAGGACCATGGGACTGAGGGCAACGCCCAACCCCGCCGATGCGGCTTCAACGATCAGAAAGTGATGGTCGTAGAAGCGAATTTCCGTTGGGCGCAGCACCGAGGGGTGGAGGGTTGGTGCGCGTCAGGCCTGACTTCCGGTTGACCTTCAGATGGCGGCAATGTCCAGCTTCGAGCCGTCGACCAGACGCGACAGGCGGAACGGTGTAGGATCGACGCAAGGCGTGTTGTTTACGACGAGCTCTGCGGCGAGATGGCCAAGCCCCGGGCCCAAACCGAAGCCGTGGCCCGAGCAGCCCGCCGCGAGGACGAGGCCTTTCACCCCGTCCACCTGCGACACCACAGGCACTGCGTCCGGCGTGCAATCGACGAAGCCGCCCCAGGCGCTATCGATCTCTATATCGCCGAGTTGAGGGAAGGTTTTCCGGACACTCTCCACCACTTGGCTTACCAGCCATTTCAAGGGTGGAGGATCCAACACGCGATTCTTTTCGAAGATCCGATCGTCGCTGGTCAGGAGCGCCGGCAATGAATCCGGCCCCGAAACGAACGATTGGCCGATGCCGAGCCTGACGTTCTTCAGGCGACGCAAGAACTGCGGCATGAATTCCCGGCTATACCGAATAGCCTGGGGCGTGATTTCGAGGTTCGCCTTGCCGCTGATCGCAAGCGTATAGCTGCCGTCCAGTCGGCGCGTGATCGTGCAGTAGGGTGTGGAGACCGCCTCGCCTATGTTGATTGTCGGGGTGGAACGCAGCGCGGTCTGCCGGATGCTCGCTTGGGGGAAACTGATTCCGAGCGGCCTCAGGAAGCGCGAGGCCCAAGCGCCAGCGGCGCACAGCACCGCGCTGGTTCTGATGTAGCCCTTCTCCGTGTGCACGCCCGCAATCTTGCCATTGGCCAAGTCGAGCGCCCGCGCGGCGCATCCCTGGTGGATCGTGGCGCCCAGAGCTCTGGCCCCATCGGCGATAGCCGGCGCGGCGAGCGCAGGTTCGGCCTTACCGTCCCGGTCCGAATAGGTCCCGCCGACCCATTTGTCGCGCGCTTCGGGGACGCGCTCGGCCACTTCCGCCCGGCTCAGCACGCGGGTGTCGACGTCGTACTCCCTGGCGACCTCGCGCCACTTTTCCCAGCCGGCGAGCACAGCCTCGTCGTGGGTTGCATAGACGAGACCGCAGCGTCGAAATCCAAGGTCCCGATTGATATCGCGCGTGAGCTCGTCCCACAGTCGCATGGAGATCACCGAGAGCGGCAGTTCGCGCCGATCGCGGTTCTGCTGGCGGCACCAACCCCAGTTTCGGCTCGATTGTTCACAGGCGACGTGGCCCTTCTCGAGCAGAGCCACAGAGAGGCCACGTTTCGCCAGGAAATAGGCGGCCGTAGAGCCGAGGATGCCGCCGCCGACGATGACGACGTCGGCCTCGGCCGGGAGACGCTCATCGCTGTGAATGCGTTCGACTCGGGGCGACATGTTCCAACCAACCTCGGCTGCCAAGAATGCGGAAGCAAAGTTCCGATCAGCCCTTCATCGCATCGCGCGCTCGAAAGAATGTGCCGAAATCATCCAGGACTTCGCCAGATATGCGGGTTTTTGATCGCTTGATCGATACGAGTTGCTCAGGCCCGATCGAGCGCCCGTTCCGCGAAGGGCGGCACCTGCTCGCGAGTGCGTCGGATAGCGCTCAAGGGTCTTGAGCCTGCGAGCGAAGTTGTAGGCGGCAACAAGGTCGGCGAGGTGTTACCTGAGCTGATCGTGGCTCTCATAGTAGAAGCGTTTGACCGTGGCGTCCTTGATCGTGCAGTTCATGCCGCGGATCTTGACATAGGTCTCGTCGATCCGAACTGAGCCACAGTGAGGCCGACGAAACTGACGGAGCCGCTTCTCGATCAGCGGCGCGTAGGCGAGGACCCAGCGATTGATCGTACTGTGGTCGACTTCGAAGCCACGTTCGGGAACATCTTGTCCAAGTCTCGGTAGCTGAGTGGATAGCGTAGATACCAAGTCACCGCCTGCACAATGAGCCGTGCCGCGAAATGCCGCCCTTTGAAATCATCCTTCGATTGACGCTTCAGTTTCTCGGCAATGGCGTTCAGGATCATCGCTACGCTCCACAACATTTTGAGCGGGAATTTCTCCGGCGATGGTCGATAGGCCGTTAACGGAGAAAATTTGCGACACGCCCGTTACGACCGTGTCCTATCGAGGCGACTGGAATAGCGTACCGGAAGTTGGTGCCGATCGACTAAGAGTGTTCGGTGTCGCTGCTCAGGCCCTGGGCTAATTCGCCTAAGGTGTGCTGATTTTCGGTGAAGAGGTGGCGCGATCGCTCATCGGGCCACCTCGGTCACCGTCAGGCTGCCGGTGTAGCCTGAAGCAGTTCGCCGAAGCGAGAGAGGTCGATATTGCCACCGCTCAGGATCACGCCGACGCGTTTTCCCGCAAGCTTCGCGGCATCGGCCTGCACTGCGGCAGCGCCGAGGCAACCGGTGGGTTCCACGATCATCTTCATTCGTTCGGCGAAGAAGCGCATGGTCGACACGAGTTGCGCATCGGTCACGGTCATGATGGCGGAGACCTTCTCGCGGATGATCGGAAAGTTATGCTCGCCGAGATGGGTGACGACGGCGCCGTCTGCGATCGACTGCGGCACGGGGATTGTGACGATTTCGCCCTTCTCGAACGACTGCTGGCCGTCGTTACCTGCCGCTGGCTCGACGCCAACGACACGGCATTTGGGCGACAATTCCGCAGCAGCCAAGGCTGCGCCGCCGAGCAAGCCACCGCCGCCGAGGCAGACATAGAGCGCATCGAGCTCGCCGACCTCCTGGATCAGCTCCAGTGTGGCGGTGCCCTGGCCGGCAATCACATCGGCATGGTCGTAAGGCGGGATGAGGGTCGCGCCGCGCTCGGCGGCGACACGTCTTCCGATTTCCTCGCGGTTTTCGGTATAGCGGTCATAGAAGATGACATCTGCGCCGTAACCCTTGGTCGCCTCCACCTTCAGCGCCGGTGCGTCCTTCGGCATGATGATTGTTGCCGGTACCACGGTGATCTGTGCTGCATAGGCAAGTGCCTGCGCGTGGTTTCCGGACGAGTAGGCCACGACACCGCGGGCACGGAGTTTCTCGTCGATCGCCAGAATGGCGTTCATCGCACCGCGGAACTTGAAAGCTCCGCCGCGCTGAAGGTTTTCGGATTTGAAAAACACCTCGGCGCCGGTCATCGCATTGAAGGTGCGCGACGTCATCACCGGCGTCTTGTGTGCGATCCCGTCAATACGTTTAGCCGCGGCGGTGACATCGGCAAACGTCGGAATCTGGATCGTGTTATTCTGGGCCATGAAGCCTCTCTGCTACGTCGGGTTAAGCAAGACAAAGAAACGCAGTGCGTCAAACCGCGTCCTCGATCAGGTCAGGGCAGGAGATCCTTGACGCGATAATATGCGCCAACGACCGGCAGGAACCAGGGCTTTCCGGTGTGCATAGGTACGGCATCGAGTTCCATGCCGTCGAGGGGATTTGTTCCCTTTATGTCCAAGGCGATGTCAGCAAGTACATTGCCGATTAAGGTCGACATCTGCGCCCCATGTCCGGAATAACCCATCGCGTAGATGACGCCGTCGGCTTTGCCGGCCCGCGGAAAGCGGTCGGGCGTGCAGCCGACCAAACCACCCCAGCAATAGTCGATCTCGACGTTCTCCAACTGCGGGAACATGCTGAGCATCTGCCGACGTAGCAACTCGCCGGAGCTTTGATCCGTACGGTGGCTCGAAGCGGCGGAAAAGCGGGCACGTCCGCCGAACAGGAAGCGATTATCCGGCGTCAATCGGAAGTAGTTGGCGATGTTGAGCGAGTTGACGTAGGTGCGATTGCCCGCAAGCGTGTCAGCGACTTCCGTGCCGGTCAAAGGCCGCGTCGCGATGATGAATGAGGCGATCGGTATGATGCGTCGCTGAAAATATCCGAAGGCCGACGTCGTATAGGCATCAGTGGACAGAATGACCTGTCGCGCCGTAAGACTGCCCGTCGGCGTCGTCAGCTGCCAGCCATTGGCGACCTTCTGCCGCGAGATCACCAGATTGTTTTCCCAGATCGACGCACCATGCCGCTTGGCGGCCGCTGCCAGTCCGTTTGCATAGCGCCCCATATGGGCCATTGCTGTCTTCGGATAGAGAACCGCGCCGTGGAAGGCGTCAGACCCGAGTTCCGAGCGCAACTCGTCTTTGTCGAGCCAGCGGACTGACTGATCGACTTCACGGGCGATTTCCGCACCCATAGCGCGCAGCCGCGCAACATGGGATGGTTTGGACGCGAGCTTCAGCTTGCCGGAGCGCCGGAAACTGCAGTCTATCGCCTCCTCCTCGACGATCGCTTCGATCATGTCGATTGATCGATTATAGGCGTCCCACAGCGTACGCGTCCTTGCTTCACCCAAATGGGCGCTGGCCGCCCCGAAGCTTTCGGCAAGGCCGCTATTGAGGTGGCCGCCATTGCGCCCCGATGCCCCGTAGGCGATGTGCTGTGCCTCGATAAGGGCAACCTTTGCGCCGGACTTTGCGAGTTTTCGAGCGGCGTTCAGCCCGGTAAATCCGGCGCCGACCACCGCGACATCGAAATCCCCTGATACAGGCGCGGCGTTGGCGCCATTGAAGCGTTCAGAGGTGTCATGCCAATAGGAAGCGAGCTTCATTGAAATGGTCCAGTCTCAGACGTTACAGGCCAACCACCGAGGCAAGGCCGGAAATGTCCTGAATTTCGGTATATTCATAGAAGGGGTTGGCCGGCTCGTGGCGACGATTGACCCAGACCTTGTTCTTGATGCCGAGATCATGCGCGGACATCAGGTCATAGCGGAATGACGAGGAGCAGTGCAGAATGTCTTCCGGGCCACATCCGAGCATGTCCATCATGTACTCGAACGCGCGGAAGCGGGGCTTATAAGCCTGCGCCTGCTCGGCCGTGAAGACATGCGCAAACGGAGCGCCGAGCTTTGCGACATTCTTGTGGATCTGGTCGTTCGACGCGTTCGACAGGATGACGAGCGGAATTTCCGCTGCGACCTTTGCAAGGCCTGCCGGAACGTCGGGCCAAGGACCCCAGGTCGGAACCTTGTCATAGATCTGCTGGCCGTATTCCGGCCGATGGGCAAGGCCGTTCGCCTTGCAAGCGCGCTCAAACGCGTCGGCGACGACTTGCGAGTACGGCTTCCAGTCTCCTAGGATTTCGTCAAGGCGATAAGCCGCGAAGTTCTTGATGAGCTTGGCCATCTTCTCTTCGGAGAGCAACGTCCCATAGATATCGCGCGCGGCGCCCGCCATGTCGAAGTTGATGAGCGTGCCGTAGCAATCAAAGGTGATGAATTTGGGACGGAAGGTCATGGCTCTCTCCGGTTCGTCAGGTGGTTCCAGAATGCGTGTTTGCAAGCGGTAGAGCTTGCGGCCTTTTATGTTCGGCGCGCAGGAAATTGCGTTTTCGGGCAGGCTCCACGGCATGGACTGCTGCCGGTCGCAAAAGAACAGGAAAAGCGAGCAAGGCGACGGCGATACATTGGTCTGAATTCAAGCCGCTCAGTTATGAGGCATGGACTTGAAGCCTGTCAGCAGATCACGGCAGACGGCCTTCGGCGGAGGGATACTATTGAACCGCCCCGAAGCTCGATGAAAATGACATTGCACAAGAACGCCTGCGCAGGCTCAGCGGCGGGCGCGCCACCAGGCGATCTTGTCCTGCAGGCCATAACCCTTGATGACCGCCGGCATGAACCACGGATTGCCCCGATAGAACGGCACAGCCGCGGGCGGCCGGAAGTCGAAAGCCGAGCGTGCCCTGTCGGCATGGCCCATGAGTTTGTGGGCGGCACGCGTACCGACCCACGGCGCCCAGACCACACCCGAACCGCAAAAGCCGGTCGCATAGACCACGCCGTCCTTCTCGAAGATGCGGGGAATCATGTCGCGGTTCATGGCCACGTTGCCGAACCAGCTGTACGAAAGGCGAACCTTCTCCAGCTCCGGGAAAATTTCAATCAGACCGTTACGCAGGCGGAGCGTCGGGGCTGTCGGATCGCTGTTGCCGCGGGAGCTGTCTCGCCCACCAAGCAGAATGCGCCTGCCGTCGGGCGAAGGACGATAGTAGAAGCCCAGCTCCCGGTTCTCGCCCATCATCATCAGCTTGGGCATCAGCCGCGCCATCAATTCAGGCGGAAGCTCCTCGGTGACGATGATCCGGCTGCGGACGGGAACCAGACGGCGGCGCAGGAAGGGCGCGCCGCCATCGGTATATCCGTTGGTGCAGACCAGCACCTGCCGGGCCTGCACAGTCCCGGCCGATGTCGCGACACGGAACCCGGACACATCTTTCTCGATGGAAATCACGGGCGTTCCTGAGTGGACCGTCAGCCCGGAAGCCAAGGCCACCCGCAGGAGCTCGGCGTGCAACTTAGCCGGGTGCAAACCGCCAATGTCCATCCGAACCGTGCCGCCGCGGTAGAAGTCGGTGCCGATGTAGTTGCACTGCTCGGCATGCGGAACAGCGTAGGATTCGATCCCCAGCCTCTTCGCCAACGCCTCGGCGCCGCGGGCCATCTTCTCGTACTGGTCGTATCCGAGAGCACCCATGAACCGGCCGACCAGCTGGAAATCGCAGTCGATCCCTTCCGTCTCGATGAAGTCGTACAGGAACTCGCGGGCGATCTTGCCCTCGGCCTCGATCGCCATCGCCTTTGCCTCGCCGAAGCGCCTGGTGATCGTCGCATAGTTCGGTCGGATGCTTCCGCTGGTGATCCCGCCGTTGCGCGACGAAGCTCCTTCCCCGGGGTTCATCGCATCGAAGGCCGCAACTGACCGTCCTTCACGCGCCAGCACCAGCCCGGCGGACAGCCCGGCATAGCCAGCGCCGACGATTGCCACATCGAGCCGCTTTGCCAGCGGCTGCGACGGCAGCGGCCTGACAGGTGCGGCTTCCCACCAGTAGGGCGTGTTCTTGTCGGCGACTTTCTCCTCATGCACGTGCGCTACTTCCCGTTGCGTTTTTAGGATCTGCAGTGGGTCGCGTTTGCTGACGAGATCAGACACGGTCATCTCGCACGTCGAGCGCGTCGCGCAGTCCGTCACCGATAAAGTTGAAGCTGGTGACTGCGATGGTGATGGCGGCGCCCGGGATGATCGCCAGCCAGGGCGCGCTCGCCAGATACTGCTGGGCCCCCTCCAGCATGTTACCCCAGCTGGCCAGCGGCGGCTGAATGCCATAGCCCAGGAAGCTGATATAGGCTTCCAGAAGGATCGCGTGCGCAACTGTCAATGTGGCGGCCACAATGATCGGTCCCATGGCGTTGGGCAGGATCTCCCGGAACATGATGTGGGCGCCGCTCAATCCCAGCATGCGCCCAGCCAGGACGAACTCGCGCTCGCGCAGAGAGCGGACCTCGGCCTCAACAATTCGTGCGACCTCCATCCAACTGGTGACCGCGATGATGACGGTGACCATAGCCGGGCTCGGCTTCAGCGCCGCAGCAAGCGCCAGCAGCAGGAAGATCGACGGGAAGGACAGGAAGCCATCGACCGTGCGCATCAGCGCCGCGCCGATCCAGCCGCCGCGATAGCCCGCGATTACGCCGACGAGCGTTCCGATCAGCGTCGACAGCAACATGGCGAAGAAGGCCACCGCCAGCGAGATCCTTCCCGCCATGAGCAATCGCGCTGCCAGATCGCGCCCCAGCGGGTCTGTCCCCAGATAATGGTGGCCGGTCAGCGGCGGGGAAAACCGGGCGCGCAAATCGATGTAGAGCGAATCATAGGGCAGAAGATGAGGGCCGAAGACGCATGCCAGCGTGAGGAGCGTGATCATCGCCACCCCCAGCAGCGCCAGATGATGACTCGTGAAACGGCGCACCGTGCGGCTGCGCCACCAGCGGCCTTGTCCTGCATTTGCGACGAGAGCGGTCATGTGGCTGCCTCCTGTCAGGGGTGAGATTGCGCGCTCAACCCAGGCGAATGCGCGGGTCGACGATCGCCACCGCGATGTCTGCGATCAGGTTGCCCAGGATGACGAGGATGGCCGAGAACATCAGCAGCCCCATCACGACCGGGTAGTCGCTGTAGCCGAGGCTGTCGAGGAACAGCCGCCCCATGCCTGGCCAGGTAAACACTGTCTCCGTCACCAGTGCGCCGGTCAGGATGCTGGGAAGCTGCACCCCTGCCAGCGTGATCATCGGCAACAGTGCATTGCCAACGACGTGTTTCATTATGACTCGGCGCTCGGTCAGGCCCTTGGCGCGGGCAGTCTTGACGAAATCCTGGCTGATCGCGTCGAGGGTGGAGGTGCGCATGTAGCGGCTCCAGATCGCCACATGCACCAGCGACAGCACGAGGCTGGGCAGGATAAGGTGGTGCAGATAGTTCAGCACCGAGCCGTCGCCGATGGTGTACATGTTGCCCGCAGGCACCCATCCCAACTTGAGCGAAAAAATGTAGATGCCGACGAGCCCGAACCAGAAGGTCGGGATCGACAGCGCGACCATGGCGCCAACCGTCGCCAGATGGTCAAACAGCGAGTAGCGGTGCGTGGCGCCACGGATGCCGATCCAGGTGCCAATGGCGATTGCGATCGCGGTGGATGTGCCCATCAGCAACAGCGTGGCAAAGACGTGCCGGCCGATCACCGACAGCACCGGCGCCCCATCGCGGAAGGAGTTGCCCCAGTCGCCCTGGAGAAGCCGCCAGGCCCAATCGAGATATTGCATCCACAGCGGCCGATTGAGCCCTAGTTGCTCCTTCAGGCGATCGAGATCGTCCTGCGTCATGCCGGGATCGAGCCCGAATTGCGCCAGTGGCCCCCCCGGTAACAAGTTCAGGACAACGAACCCGATGACCGACACGATCAGGAGCAGGATGAGGCTCTGCGAGAGCCGGTTGAGCAGGAAGCCACGCATTCAACTCTCCCCTTTCAAGACGCCGGTGACACGCCGCCGCCCTAAGGCGGCGGCGTAAGAATGTCAGTCCTTCCAATGCCATCCGGCGGCATGCCAGGATGCGACGCGGGTGTTGGAATTTGCCTCGAAACCCTCCAGCCCTGCCTTGCGGCCGAACACATTGGCGTAGGCAAACAGAGGCAGGAACGGCAGATCCTGACGAACAATTTCCTGAACACGCAGATAGATGGCGCGCCGCTCTTCCCGATCGAAGGTGCGGGTACCCTTGTCGAGCAGCGCATCAACCTCCGGGTTGGAGTATTGGCCGGTGTTCGAGCCCTTTCCGCCCTTCGCGACGATCGCCTTTGTGTGCAGGCGGTTGGTAACGTCGGGGTCGCCCGCGATGACATTGGTTACACCGGAGATAGCTGATTCGAACTGCGATTTGAGCCAGAAATCACCCCACATGACGGCGGCCGGCAGGTTCGAAATGGTCATCTCCACCCCGATCTCGGCGAACGTCTGCTGCAAGAACTGCTGCGTCTGCTCGCGCAGGTGGTTGCCGGAGGTGGTGGAGTTTGCGAACGACAGACGCACCCCGTCCTTCACTCGTATTCCGTCGGATCCGGGTACCCAGCCGGCCTCGTCGAGGATCTGGCGCGCGCGCTCGATGTTGAACTCCTGCGCCGGCAGGTTAGGATTGTAGTAGTAGGAATTCTGCGGCATGAAGGTCTCGGTGGGGTTGTGGACCCCGTAATAAAGTCCTTCGAGGATCGCTTTCCTATCTATTGCGGCGTAGAGCGCCTGGCGAACCGCAGGGTCCTTGAATTGCGGCTTCTCAAGATTGAGATAGATCGACTCGACCGATGCTCCGCGCTCCAACATGACCACGCGATCCGGTAGTGTGCTGGCTTCCGCATAGTTGTCGGCGGTTATGAATGCCTGGTCGACAAGATCAATGTCGCCGCTCTTGAACTGGGTGTAGAGCACCGTCATGTCGGGGATGTATTTGAAGACGAGCCGCTCCAAATAGGGGCCCTCCCCGGCATAGTCCGTGTTCGCCACGAGTTCGATGTGATCGCCGGCGATGCGCTGCGCCCACTTGAATGCGCCAGTGCCGACAGGCGCCTGATTGAAGGCGGCGGCGTTCGGGTCGGCCTCTTTTTCGAGGATGTGCTTGGGAACCATGAAGGTTTCGGCGAGAAACGACAGGTAGGGGGCGAAAGCCTCCTCCATCCGCCAGGTGAGCTCGGTCGGCGAGACCACCTTGATGTCGCGCACCAGCGAATGACCCGCCGTGCGCCACGCGCGGAATTTCGGATTGGTGATTAGCTCAAGCGTGAACTTCACATCCTCGGCCGTGAAGGGTTGGCCGTCGTGCCAGCGAACATCATCACGCAGGCGGATGCGCCACAAAAGTCCATCCTCCGAAATGCCGCCGTTCTTTTGGCTGGGCACTTCGGCCACAAGATTGGGCTGAAGAACGCCCTTGGGGTCCATGCGAACGAGTGCATCAAACACCGAGAAGTGCACGGCGTCGTCGCACTCGGTATGCGGCATCAGTGGATTGAAGACGGTGGGTTCCTGCGAAAATCCGACGACGACGCGGCCGGTCGGGCTCGCTGGAGGGTTCTGGGCGAAGGCGGGTTTGCCCAAAAGATTGGGCGCAATGAGGCCTGCGGCCCCGCCTATCGCCATCAATCGAAGGGCGTCGCGCCGCGAGTAGTTCGATTTGGAGTTCGTACGTTCACTCATTGGAATTCCCCTTGTTCTGGCGGTGTCCGCCGTGGCTCTTACCCGTTTGCTGCAACCGGGCGGTTAGCTCCCGGCTGCTCTCCCGGAATCGCCGCCACCAGCTCACGCGTGTAGGCTGATTGCGGGTCGAGGAAGATCTGCGAGGGTGGTCCGCGTTCAACGATCCGCCCTTTCTGCATCACCGCGATTTCGTCGCAGATCTGGCTGGCGACGCGCAGGTCGTGGGTGATGAAGATCATCGATACGCCGGTCTCTCGCTGGATTTGGTCCAGCAGCTTCAGGATCTGCGCCTGGATCGAAACGTCGAGCGCCGACACGGCCTCGTCGGCGATCAGCAGCTTCGGCTTGAACATCAGCGCCCGGGCGATGCCTATGCGCTGGCGTTGCCCACCGGAAAATTCGTGCGGATAGCGGCCGAAGGCGCCGGTATCGAGACCGACATGAGCCAGTAGCACCTTCGCCTCTTCACGCGCTTGGGCATACGGCATCCCGTGCGCGACCGGGCCAACAGTCAGGATGTGGCCGACAGTCGAACGCGGGTTGAGCGAGGCGAAGGGGTCTTGGAAGATCATCTGGACCCGCGGCCGCAGCGGGCGGAACTCGGCTTCGGAAAGCCTGGCAATGTCGCGGCCCTCGAACAGAATCCCGCCGCCGTCGCAGTCCAGCAGCTTGATCAGAAGCCGGCCCAGCGATGATTTGCCGGAACCGCTCTCGCCAACGACGCCCAGCGTGCGCCCGGGCGCCAGATCGAACGAGACCTCGTTAACGGCGGGCACGACGCGCTCCTTGCCGAACAGCGCACTGCCGCTGCGGTAGGTCTTCACCAGGCCTTCGACCTTCAGGATCGGCGCTTTGTTGGCCGTCTCCAGAGGAACGCGGTCCTCGCCGGTCAGGCGCGGGACGGCCGCGATAAGGCGCCGGGTGTAGGGATGGCTGGGCGACTTCAGGACCTGTTGAGCGCTACCCTGTTCGACGATGTGGCCCTTCTCCATCACGACGACACTGTCCGCGATCTCGGCCACCACCCCGAAGTCGTGGGTGATGAACATGACGCTCATTCCCTTGCGGCGCTGAATGTCGCGGATCAGCTCCAGAATCTGTGCCTGGGTGGTCACGTCGAGCGCGGTCGTCGGTTCATCCGCGATCAGGATCGTGGGTTCAAGCGCCAGCGCCATGGCGATCATAACCCGCTGCCGCTGCCCGCCAGAAAGCCGGAACGGATACTGATGATACATGAGTTCGGGATCGGGCAGCCCCACCTCGGTCAGCAACTCGACAGCGCGGCCACGACGGGATTTCGGGGTGCCGACGCCATGTGCCGCCATCACTTCGTCGATCTGCGCGCCCACCGTCATCAGCGGGTTGAGTGCCGAGAGCGGATCCTGGAAAATCATCGACACAACCCGACCGCGTAGGCTGCGCAGCTTGTCGGGCGACAAACCTATGATGTTCATCCCATCCAGCTGGATGGCGCCCGAGGAGACGCGGATCACCTTGGGCAGTAGCCCCATGATCGCATTGGCTGTGACAGACTTTCCCGATCCGGATTCGCCGATGATGCACAGGATCTGACCGCGCTTCAGATCAAAGGAGATGTTCTCGACGGCATGGGTCCGTTCCATGCCTTCCGGCAAATTCACCGTGAGGTCGCGTATCGAAAGCGCCACATCGTGGGGGGCTACAGCCTGGATGCTTGCGACCATCGAGATCACCTCCCCTTTAAACCGAACGGGTCCACGCTGTTGCGGACCGAATCATCGCCCTTTGAGCAGAAGCGCCTCACCGGAGCGGCCGTCGTCTGGCCATCTCGGCGCTTCGCGCCCTGAGGCTGCGAGAAACGGATTCTGCTCATCCTGGCGGCTCCCTTGATGAAATCCGGTCCGTGTACCGGACACTGTTCCCTTTTGTTGGAGAACTCTCCGAAGGCGTAAGCCCTGCCTATCGGAAGTCCTCTGGAGCTTGCCTGCCATAAGGAAAGGTTGCTCCGTTCTTTCAGCCAGTTTGACTGTTTTGTTTCCGCAGAGTCATCGAAACTTGGCCCTCGGGCGGCAGGAACTTCTGAAAAGAACGTCCAGTTCGGCATTTCACTCTGCAGCTGTTCGGGGCCCGCGACATGATCCGGCAATCATATCCTTCATGCGGTAATACGCGCCCACGACGGGCAGGAACCAGGGCTTCCGGCGTGCATCGACACCGTCTGCCACGCAATGCGGTCGAGCGGAACGGTGTCCGTGCGGCCCATCGCAATGTAGGCCAAGGCACTGCCGATCAGGGTCGGCAACTGTGCGCCGCGCGCCCTGAATAGCCATGCCGTAGATGACGCGACTGCATGAAATGTACTCCTGCTTGCCCCGGTGCCAGCGAGCTTTTCGCGCAACAATTGCCCGTCCTAGAGGCCGCTAACCGCACGATATTCCGTCCAGGCACAAACTTCGCGGCCTGCGTCTGTCGGGGGCAGGTTAGGATGCTTCAAATTACCGGAGTCCCCATCCATGCCCGCGCCGCTCATGCACATCGATTCCAGCCCATCCCTGCCTCGCGAGGCGGACGTCGTCGTCATCGGCGGCGGCGTGGTAGGCGTATTCACGGCATATTATCTCGCACGCCGCGGCGTCAGCGTTGCCCTGCTGGAGAAGGGGCGCGTTGCCGCCGAACAGTCCAGCCGCAACTGGGGCTGGTGCCGCCAGCAGAACCGTGACGCGCGGGAGTTGCCGATGGCAACCAAGAGCCTCGATCTCTGGGAAAAAGTGGCGCAGGAGACTGGCGAAGACACCGGCTTTCGCCGTTGCGGGCTGCTCTATTTGTCGCAGAACGACGATGAACTCGCAGGTTGGGCAAAGTGGCGCGATTTTGCAAGGACGGTCGGCGTCACGACGCATATGCTGAGCGCGGAAAAAGCCACCGAACGGGGTAAAGCGACCGGCTGCAAGTGGAAGGGCGGCGTTTTCTCACCGACCGACGGAACGGCAGACACCTCGAGGGCGGTACCTGTAGCCGCGCGAGGGATCATGGCGGCTGGCGGCTCCGTACATCAATATTGCACGGCTCGCGGCATAGAGTTGAGTGCCGGCCGGGTCAGCGGCGTCGTTACAGAAGCCGGAACCATCCGGACAAGGACCGTGGTCATGGCCGGAGGCGCGTGGGCTTCTTCCTTCTGCAACCAGCTTGGTATTCGTTTCCCGCAAGCTGCCGTGCGTCAGTCCATTCTAGCCGTAGCGCCGGGCGCAAATGGCTTGCCGGATGCCCTGCATACCGCGCGCGTCTCGCTGACGCGGCGCGGCAACGGTGGATACACTCTGGCGATCAGCGGGCGGGCGCGAGTCGATCCAACGCCGCAGCAGCTCAGGTTCAGCCGCGAGTTCGTGCCCATGTTCGCCCGCCGCTGGCGCAGTCTGGCCCCGGGAGCGTTCGAGGGCTGGCGTCAAGGTCATGAAAGCCTGAGGAAATGGGTACTTGACGACGTGACACCAATGGAACGGAATCGGATTCTCGACCCCAAACCTGACATGAGGCAGATTCGGCTGACATATCGACGAGCCTGCGAATTGATGCCCGAACTCAAGCGCGTCGCGATCTCCGATGCCTGGGCGGGTTATATCGACAGCACGCCCGACGGCATTCCCGCAGTCGGTGAAATCGAGGGGATTCCGGGTTTTATCCTGGCGGCGGGACTCAGCGGTCACGGCTTCGGGATCGGCCCCGGCGCGGGGCATATGATCGCCGACATCATCACGGGCAGCGAGCCGATCGTCGATCCACGTCCTTATAGGCCGGAGCGCCTGAAGACCGCTGCGTGGGGCAAGGTCGCTGAATTCTGAGAAGACCGATTTGCCAACGTCCAACCGGGCGCACACGAGATCGAGGCAGCGAGGCGGCCAGCACTGAAAACAGGGAAAGTGACGATGCGCGAATATGAGATTGCCGCCATTCCAGCCGACGGGATCGGGCCAGAGGTCATTGCCGCCGGTCTCCAGGCGCTTGAGACACTTGAAGAGCGCTGCGGCGACTTCAAGCTGCGCGTCAAGCACTTCGACTGGGGCTCAGACTACTACAAGGCCCATGGTCGGATGATGCCCGAAGATGGTGTGACGCAACTGAAGCCTTTCGACGCTATCTTCTTTGGCGCGGTCGGTGCTCCCGATGTGCCCGACGACATCACTCTCTGGGGCCTCCGGCTGCCGATTTGCCAGGGCTTTGATCAGTACGCGAACGTGCGGCCAACCAGGATACTGCCGGGCATTGCTTCTCCGCTGGCGGGCGTTGGCCCTGGCGATCTCGATTGGGTGATCGTGCGGGAGAATTCCGAGGGCGAGTATTCGGGCCACGGCGGCCGCGCCCATCGCGGCCTCCCCGAGGAAGTCGGAACCGAGGTCGCGATCTTCACGCGCGTCGGCGTCACCCGCATCATGCGCTATGCATTTCGGCTGGCGCAGTCACGGCCGCGAAAGCTCCTGACAGTTGTTACGAAATCCAACGCGCAGCGTCACGGCATGGTAATGTGGGACGAAATCGCCGGCGAGGTGGCACGGGAATTCCCGGACGTCACGTGGGACAAGATGCTGGTTGATGCTATGACGGCGCGTATGACGCTGAAACCACGGAGCCTCGATACGATTGTCGCCACCAATCTTCACGCCGACATCTTGTCGGACCTTGCAGGCGCGCTTGCGGGCAGCCTCGGTGTAGCACCGACCGCCAATATTGATCCCGAGCGGCGCTACCCCTCGATGTTCGAGCCTATCCACGGCTCGGCATTCGACATTGCCGGCAAAGGTATCGCCAACCCTGTCGCCACCTTCTGGACCGTTGCCCAGATGCTTGACCATCTGGGCGAAAGCGAAGCGGCCGACCGGCTGATGCGCGCTGTGGAATCGGTGACAAGGGAAGGCGTGCTGACGCCGGACGTTGGTGGCACCGCGACCACGCAGGAAGTAACGGACGCCGTTTGCCGGACGATCCGCGGTTCGAACGTGTGACAGGTTTCTGATGAAGCTCGACAAGATCGACATCAAAATTCTCTCCGAGCTGCAAAAGAACGGGCGCATATCCAACGTCGAGCTTGCCGAGCTGGTGTATCTGTCACCGAGCCCCTGCCTGATGCGGGTCAAGAAGCTTCAGGCGGAAGGCTTCATCACCGGTTATTCCGCCCAGATCGACGTCTCCAAGCTCGGGCAGACGTTGACGGTCTTCACCGAGATCACGCTCAGGAACCATCGGCAGAACGATTTCGCGCGGTTTCTTGCCACCGTCGAGAAGATCGATTCCGTCATCGAATGCCATCTTGTTTCAGGTGGCTACGACTACCTGGTGAAGTTTGTCACAGCGGGAATCACCGAATACCAGACGGTCATGGAGCGCCTTGTCGAAATGGACATCGGCATCGACAAATATTTCAGCTTTGTCGTGCTGAAATCCCCTATCGTGAAATCTCACCTGCCGCTCGACGCCATATTCGACAGATGAGGAAGAGGCTGCCCCGCGCATGCGGCGGCAGTCTGGACGATCATCTTTTCATTGTTGCCCGCACGTCCTTGTCTTCGAGGGTTTGATCCAGCGTCATCCGCGTGCGTTCGAGGATTCCATCGATATCGTCCTCCGTGCAGCAGAGCGGCGGCGCATAGCCCAGGATGCCGCTGTTGAAGGCGCGGATGACGAGGCCGTTCGCCCATGCGCGGTCGAAAATACGGCGACCCGGATCGGCTGCCACCGGCAGGGGCGTCTTGCGCTCCTTGTCGGTGACCAACTCGACCGCGGCCAGCATGCCGCGACCGCGAATATCGCCAACCAGCGGGTGGTCGGCGAGCGAGCGAAGGCCTTCCATCAAGCGCTTCCCGGCCTTCCGCCCGTTCTCGAGCAAGCCCTCTTCGTAGAGACGCAGGCATTCCAGCCCCACCGCCGCGCTCACGGGATGGGCTGAATAGGTGTAGCCATGGCCGACAGGCGCTTTGCCGGCTCCATCCGCGATCGTATTGTAGACATGGTCCGACATGAAGACTGCGCCCATCGGCACGTAGCCCGAGGTCAGTCCCTTCGCCGTGGTCATGAAATCCGGCACCACATCGTCCTCGTCACAGGCGAAGAGCGGGCCGGTGCGGCCAAAGGCAGTGATGACTTCGTCGGCAACGAACAGAATGTCGTATTCCTTGCACACGGCGTGCAGGGCCTTCAGCCAGCCTGTCGGTGGAACGAGGACTCCGCCCGAACCCTGAATGGGTTCGGCGTAGAAGGCCGCAACGCAGTCCGCGCCGAGTTCCGCGATCTTGGCGCGCAGGGCCGCGACCGATGCGTCGATAATCGTCTGCGGATCGGAACCGACCGGATTGCGATAGGCGTAGTGCGAGGGAATCTTGTGCTGCCAGTCGTAAGGCACGCCGAAGCCCGCATGGAAAGCGGGGATCGCGGTCAGACCGGACCCTGCCGTCGAGGATCCGTGGTAGCCATACTCGACCGAGATGAACTGGTCCTTTTGCGGCGTACCCTTGGCATGGTAGTAGTAGCGAATGAAACGGATCGTGCTGTCGACTGCGTCGGAACCGCCCAGCGTGAAATAGACATGGTTCAGATCGCCGGGCGCCAGTTCGGCAAGTCTGGCAGCAAGACGAATGGCAGGCTCGGACCCCAGCCCGAAATATCCCGTCGCATAGGGAAGCTCTCTTAGCTGCTTGGCCGCTGCCTCAACGACGCTTTCCTGCCCGTATCCGATGTTTACACACCATAGACCCGCGAATCCGTCCAGCAGCGTTTTCCCGCTTGCATCGGTCACCATCGCGCCCTTGGCGGATTTCAGCACCCGCACACCGGTTTCCTCGTGGCTCCGATAGCATGAAAACGGGTGAACCAGATGTGCGCGATCGAGTTCGATCAGTGAGTTTGCCAGCATTTCTTCCTCCGATTCAACCGAGTGCCTGACTGACCAACACATATGTGCGGTGATGCGCGGGCTTGCTTTCTTTGTGCGTGGCCATGGAGCGTCGCATCGTGATCCCACCGCCGACGTGCGCGAGCCCGCGCCCGGTGAGCCATTCAGCGAGATTTGTGGAACCATCCGTATCGATACGGACAAACCTGCCCTGGTGATGGGCGAGCAGAAAGTCGATCAGCGCCTTGGCTTCGCTACCGTTTCTCGCCACCACTGGGCCGATGACCAATCCTCGACCGAACGGGCGGATCGCCCCAAAGGCCTGGACTTCGCCTTCGTCACGAACGACGGCGAACTTCGCCCGCTCTCGCAAGAGCTGCATCAGCGCCGAACGGTCATATCCATACGCCGCGCGATCCAGAGCCACGAGGCGGCCATGATCGCCGCTCTCGCTCCAGGATACATGGTCCGGTGCGTCGACCGGCAAAGCCTCGCCCTGATACTGCACGATCTCGCCTGTCGTAACAAAGCCCAGCTTCTCATAAAGCGGGAGCCCTTCCTGTGTCGCCACCAGATAGCAAGTGCGCTCACCCGCCTTGGCAAGCGCCTCCTCCATCATCTTTCGGCCGAGCCCGCGGCCGCGCATGGCCGCATCGACGATCACCATGTTGATGGTGGCGGCATCGTCGCCGTAGGGGGTAATCATGATGGTCGCCACCACGCGTTCTTCTTCCAGAGCGACGATCCCCCGGCTGATCGACTGGACCAGCTCCCAATCCTCGCGGCGATGCGGCCATTTAACTTGGCGAGACAACTCGACAGCACCTTCCAGGTGCCCCGGTGTCATCTCTTCAAGGATGATCTGTCGTGTGGTCATGATGAATTTCCGGCCTTCGTCTTCAGGTGCTAACGGTAAACCGCCGAAGACAGCAGTTCCTCCCGACGCACCGCCATGCGCTACGCGTTTTCGCTATCCTTCGCCGCTCGCGCCGCATCTTCTGCCGAAGCATGGCCGACAGGCCGTGCTGCTCCCAAGCTCGAAAGGACACCTGGCGCAACTCTCTGCCAATCCGGCGATGCAATACGAAACGATCTGCTTCAGGTCGCGGCGAATGCGGCCGTTAGTCTTCCATGTCGCCGACTATGGTGATTGCGGTACAGGCACGCTGTGCCGAGGAAAACTAGGAGGATGGTCGCCATGTCGACGTTCAGACCGAAATACATTACCTTCGACTGCTACGGCACGCTCACCAATTTCGATATGGCCGGTGCCGCGAGGCGCGTCTACGGCTCGCAGCTTTCGCCTGCCGCGTTGACGCAGTTCATCAAGGATTTCGCGGGCTATCGCCTCGACGAGGTTCTTGGCGCCTGGAAGCCCTATATCGAGGTCGTGCACAATTCCGTGGAACGGACCTGCAAGCGCAACGGCGTCGCATTCCGGCCCGAGGATGCCCAGCGCATCTATGAGGAAGTGCCGACATGGGGTCCGCACCCGGATGTCCCGGCGGGGCTGGCCAAGGTCGCCAAGGAAATCCCGCTGGTGATCCTATCCAACTCCATGAACAGCCTGATCATGTCAAACGTGGAGAAGCTCGGCGCACCCTTCCACATGGTCATCACGGCCGAGGAGACCGGCGCCTACAAGCCTTTGATGAAGGGCTTCGAATATATGTTCGACAAGCTCGGCTGCGGCCCTGAGGACATTACGCACGTGTCGTCCTCATTCCGCTACGATCTCATGACCGCCTATGATCTCGGTATCAAGAGCAAGGTCTGGGTGAATCGCGGCCACGAGCCCGCGAACCCCTTCTACGAATATACCGAGATCAAGGATATCGGAGGTCTGGCCGCCGCCGTCGGACTGGAGCCCGTTCGGGAAGTTGCTTGAGGCTGGCGGGCCTCCGGCCATCGCGGCATCCGATGTATCGAATGAGAAAGGGGCGGTTCGACCGCCCCTCTCTCATTGCTGGTCCGGTCTTGGGATTCCGGATAGCCTCTAATGCAAGCCGCCGACGTGAAGCGTCTTGACCTCCAAATATTCCTCAATCCCCAGCTGCGATCCTTCGCGCCCCAGCCCCGACTGCTTCACACCGCCGAACGGCGCGACCTCTGTCGAGATAAGACCGGTGTTGAGTCCGACCATGCCGAACTCCAGCGCCTCAGCGACACGCCACGATCGTTTGAGGTTTTCCGTGTAGAAATAGGCGGCAAGGCCGAAGGGCGTTCCGTTGGCGATCGCGATCGCTTCTTCCTCCGTCTCGAAGCGGAAGAGCGGAGCCACGGGGCCGAACGTCTCTTCCGACGCCAGGAGCATTTCGGTCGTGGCGTCGCCGAGCAGAATAGGCCGGGCGTATTGCTTGCCTTCCGGCACTGCTTCGCTCCGGGCAATTATCCGGGCGCCTTTCTCCAAAGCATCGGCGACATGCCGCTCGATCTTCTCGATGGCGGCACCATTGATCATCGGCCCGATGACGACGCCCTCCTCTGTACCGGCGCCTACCTTCATCTCTGCAACTCGGCTGGCGAGCTTGGCAGCAAACGCCTCATAGATGCCGGCCTGCACGAGAATGCGGTTGGCACAGACGCAAGTCTGGCCGCCATTGCGAAATTTGGAGTTTACCGCCCCTTCGACGGCAAGATCGAGATCTGCGTCATCGAAGACGATGAAAGGCGCGTTCCCGCCGAGCTCGAGGCTGAGCCTTTTGATGCCGTCGGCGGCGCCCTTCATCAGAAGCGCGCCGACGCGGGTTGAACCTGTGAAGGAGATCTTGCGCACCGTTTCGTTGGCCATCAGCTCTTTGCCGATCTCCGCCGGCATGCCGGTTACGATGTTGATAACGCCTGCCGGGATGCCCGCTCGCTCCGCCAGGACGCCGAGCGCGAGCGCCGAAAATGGTGTGAACTCGGACGGCTTGATCACCACCGTGCAGCCGGCAGCCAGTGCGGGGGCGACTTTGCGCGTGATCATCGCGTTGGGGAAATTCCACGGGGTGATGACGGCGCAGACGCCGACTGCTTCCTTGAGAACCAGAATGCGGCGATCGGCAGTGGGTGACGGAATGGTCGAGCCACCGGTCCGGCGCGCCTCCTCCGCAAACCATTTCACGAACGACGCGCCGTAGCGGATCTCCGCGAGCGCCTCGGCAAGCGGCTTACCCTGTTCCAGAGTCAGCAGAAGCGCCAAATCCTGTTCATGCCGGCGAATGAGGTCGTGCCAGCGTTCCAGCAGTCCCCCGCGCTCGGCATGAGTCTTCTTCTTCCAACTCCTGAACGCTTCGGCCGCAGCGCCGATCGCGGCCCTGGTCTCGTTGCCCCCCATGTCGGGAACGGTGCCGAGAACATTCAGGCTGGCAGGGTTGGTGACCTCGGCGACGGCCTTTGTGTCCGCTTCCCGCCAGACACCGCCAATCAACGCCTGCTGGCGGAACAGGTCCGTATCGTTAAAGGTGCCAATCCTCGTGATCGCATTCATGGTCTTTTTCCTCTGCCCTTTCAGTTCAATGCCGCAAGCACGGCTCGCGTGATGGTTTCAGTCCGGTCCTTGCCTGCGATCGTGCCTATGCCCTGCGCGGTTATGGACTCGATTGCCGACATCACTTCTGCCGCAGCATGCCGCTCGCCCAGATGCTCGAGCATCATCGCACCGGACCAGATCGCGGCGATCGGATTGGCGACGCCGAGATGCGCGATATCGGGCGCCGACCCATGGACAGGCTCGAACATGGAAGGTGCGCTGCGATCGGGATTGATATTGGCCGAGGCGGCATAACCCAGCCCGCCCTGGATCGCCGCTCCGATATCGGTGAGGATGTCGCCAAACAGATTCGAGGCGACGATTACGTCGAGGCTTTCAGGCGCCAGCACCATGCGGGCAGCCATGGCGTCGATGTGGTAGTGCGAGACCTCTACATCGGGATAGTCTTTCGCTATCTCGTGCGTCACCTCATCCCAGAAAACCATGGAATGTTTCTGCGCGTTGGATTTGGTCACAGATGCGAGCTTATTGCGGCGCGCCCGCGCCTGTTCGAAGCCGAAACGCATGATCCGTTCGACACCCGCACGCGTGAAGATTGCTGTCTCAATCGCGACCTCATTGGCCGTGCCGGAATGGACGCGCCCGCCGGCGCCGGAATATTCGCCTTCCGTATTCTCGCGTATGCACAGGATGTCGAAGCCATCGGATCGGAGGGGCCCCTGGACGCCCGGCAACAGCCTGTGCGGTCGTATGTTGGCGTACTGCGTGAACCCTTTCCGGATCGGCAGGAGCAGTCCGTGCAGCGATACTGAATCAGGCACTTCCGCGGACCACCCCACAGCGCCCAGGTAGATCGCATCGAATTTTCGAAGTGTCTCGATGCCGTCTGGCGGCATCATTGCGCCGGTTTCCAGGTAGTAGGCGCAGGACCATGGGAAGCGTTTGCCATCAAGGGCGAAACCGCCCCGTTTTGCCGCCGCCTGCATCACCTGCCATGCCGACTCGGTCACGTCCTTGCCGATGCCGTCGCCGGGGATGAGCGCTATGTTGTAGGTCTTCATTTGATGGAGGTCCTCATTCGCACTAGCGTTTCATCGGAACAATAATGGACTGCGCGCCGCATTTTCCGTCGAGGATGAGCCGCCCGACGGCGTCGAATCGCATCAGGCGGAACTTGGAAAGTCATTTGTTCTGGAACCGCCACGCGCTCTATTCGGCCGGACCTTGAGCATTGAACTCAGTCATAAACGCAGACGTAGATCTTGCGCACGGTCTCGATCGTGCGCCAGACGCCGACGAAACCGGGCTTCATCACGAAGCTGTCGCCGGCGCGATAGGTCTTCGTCTCGCCCCCGTTCTCCTCGATTTCGATCACACCCGAAATGATGTGGCAAAACTCGTAGGTGGTGCCCTTGATCGAATGCGTCTCGCCGGGCGTCGCCTCCCAGACGCCGGTCAGAACCGTCTCACCTTTGGAGGCATCCTGCGCCCAGGTCTTGAAGGATGGAGTGCCGGAAATGAGCCGCTCCGGCAGCGGCAATGCCTCCTTCGGCGTGAAGGCGGGATTTGTGTCGACAGTGATCAGAAGTGACATGTGAGGTTTCCTGGTTAGTAGCCGAGCGTCCGATCGACGAGGCCGATCAGAGCCTTCCCGGCGCGGTGGCGCCGGATGTTGTCCACGGCGGATTGCGCCGCCGTATGCGGTTGCGTCACCGAGGCGATGTGCGGCGTTATCATCACCTTCGGATGCGACCACAGCGGATGGTCTTCCGGGAGCGGTTCTGGATCAGTTACGTCAATCATCGCCGCAGATACGTGACCGGTGTCGAGCGCGTCGATCAGCGCGGCCTGGTCGAGCTGCGGACCCCTGCCGACATGCAGCAGCTGCGCCCCGGCGGGCAGTAGGTCGAAGAGCTTTGCATCGAGCATGCCGCGCGTTTGTTCCGTCAGCGGCAGCAGGCAGACGAGAATATCCGTTTGCTTCAGAAAGCCCGCGAGTTGGTCCGCGCCATGAAAACAGGCCACCCCCTCTATCCGCTTTTCGCTGCGGCTCCACCCGGCAAGCGGAAACTGGAACGGCTTCAAGCGCTCGATAGCCGCCTGCGCCAGCATGCCAAGGCCGAGGAAGCCAACCCGGCGCTCGGCCGCCTGTCGAGCGGCAATTGGTTGCCAGAGGCACCTTTTCTGCTGCTCGAGATAGGCGGGCACCTCCCGGTGGAGCGCCAACACGCCGAGCGCGACGTATTCCTGCATCATGCGGATGATGCCATCCTCGACCATCCGCACAAGCTTCACATGGCTTGGCACCACGTCCTGCTTGAACTGGTCGACGCCCGCTCCGATGCAAAACAGCACTTCCAGATTGCGGTAGCGCGAGATCTCGTCCGGCACCGTCCAGGTAATGAGATAGCGCACCTTCTCCGGCTCCATCTCCTCGCCGGAATGGAAGAATTCCAGCTCCGGGAGCTCGCGCGCGAAGATCTCGCGGAACACCGCAGCACGCGCGGCATCGGAATTGAAAAGAAACGCCATGGAAACCGCCCCTTCCTTCAGGCCGCGAGACGCGCGCCGAGCCCGTGGATCATCTTCCGGCAAGCGGCAAGTTCACCGATCTCGATATATTCGTCGGCACGGTGAGCACGGCCGATGTCGCCGGGGCCGCAAATGATCGCATCGATACCGGCCAGCTGATAAAGCCCGGCCTCCGTGCCGTAACTGACCGCTGTGTGCGGCTCCTGCCCCGTCAGCTCCGTCAGAACCGCCGCTAGCTCACTCCCCTTCGCGGGTGCAAGGGCGGGATAGGAACTCAACTCGTGCCAAATTACCTCGAAGCCGCTGTCGCGCAGGGCAAAAAGCCCAGCCTTGACCGGCTCAAGCAGGGAGGATGGAGAAACGCCCGGCACGGCACGTACCTCGATATCGGCAGTGCAGTGGCCAGCGATGACGTTGACCGCCTGTCCACCGGCGATGACGCCCACCTGCAACGAAGAATATGGGGGCTCGAAATCTTGATCGAGCGGTCCGTCGGCAAGGGATTGGCCATAGGCCACGGCGTGCGTGATGACGCCGGCCATGGCGTGCACAGCATTGAGTCCGAGATCGGGGCGAGACGAATGGCCGGATCGCCCGACCACCTCGAGCCGCGCGGCGGCCTTCCCCTTGTGCGCGCGCACCGGCTGCATCCGGCTCGGCTCGCCGACAATCGCGCCAAGCGGCCTCTCGCATAGGCCTGGCAACGCAGCTAAGAGATGCGGCACGCCACGGCACCCCGCCTCTTCATCGTAGGAGAATGCGAGATGAATTGGCTGCCGCAGGTTCATCGCCGCAAGTCCTGGGAGCGCGGCCAATGCGCAGGCGAGAAAGCCCTTCATGTCGGTGGCGCCGCGGCCGTAAAGCCTGCCGCCCTCGCGGCGCAGGACAAACGGATCCGAGCTCCATTCCGGCTCGCCGGCCGGCACGACATCCACATGTCCGGAGATGATGTAGCCCCGACCCTCGCGCGGGCCGATCGTGACGAAGAGGTTGGACCGGTCGCCCTCGGGACCAGGAAGAACCGTCACCTCGGCTCCCGCTGCCTGACAGTAGTCGCGGATCCAATTGACGATCGCGCCGTTTGGGGTGCCCACAACAGAGGGAAATGCAATCAGGGTCGCGAGGATTTCTTCCACGTTCATGGCGGTCCGCTCTGCTTGCACATTGTCACCGGGTGCGACCAGCCTATCCGTAGGCAGCAGTGTTCCCTGCCGAATCGCGTCGTGCTTTGGCTGAAGATTGCGAAAAAACGCCTCGAACCAGCGAAACCTGCTGGCTTTCTCGTGTAAAGCTGCGGCAAATGAGGCCTGTCGTGACATGGCGTCGACGACGGAAACACCACATGCTTGCGACGCTGGGCATTGGTTGAAGGAGCCGATCGACTGAGATGCAGAGATCAGTGCGCCTGAAATCCTTTGAACTGGTTGCGCGGGACATCAATGATGTCGACGTTGAGCTGCTGCATGCACTATCGATTTCTGTCCGCTGGCCGCATCGCCCCAAGGACTGGGATTTGTTGCGCCGCGCCGGCCACGGCATCGTCGCCGTTGACGGAATTGGGCGCGTCTTCGGAAGCGCGATGTGGTTTCCCCACGGGGACGATTTTGCCACCATTGGTCTTGTGATCACGACGCCCCGCGCACAGGCGCAGGGAGGTGGCCGATGGCTCATGGAACAGGTCCTTGAGCAGTGCGGGGATCGCAATCTGGCTCTGAATGCAACTCATCCCGCCTATCCTCTGTATATTTCACTCGGCTTCACGAGCGAGGCGATCGACTATATGCGCCAGGGACAGGTCTCCCAAACACTCCCGCCGATGCCAGCTCTCGACGGTGACCTAAGTGACCTGCCTAGCGACAGGCTCGGCGACATCACCGCGCTGGACGCGCGCGCATTCGGGACAAACCGTGCAAGGCTGCTTGCTTTGCTCTCGGACGATGCCTCAATCGCCACTTTGATTCGTGGCGGCGAGGTCGCTGGCTATTCCATGTGTCGCGAGTTCGGGCGCGGCCACGTGATTGGCCCCATTGTGGCTCGGAGCGACCAGGACGCGGTCCATCTCACCGCCGTCCATCTGAAGAAGCTGGCAGGTCGATTCGCGCGCGTCGATACGCGCGAGAGGGATGGCGTGTTTGCCGAGTTCCTTCAGCAGAGCGGCCTAGGCGTTGCCGAGACCGTGACGACAATGTCCAAAGGCCGCCGGTTTCTGAACCGGGAAAGCAACGGACCTTGGATTTATGGGCTGGCCAGCCACGCCTGGAGCTGAATGCAAGTACACTCCGCCCTCAAGCAGCGGTCAGAGGTGTCTGTAGATCAGAGCGCTCGAATTGCACCGAAAAGCCCAAGCAACGGGTGTAGTGCGGTTGCTATCATGCGGCCGGGACGACTACCGCTTAGAATCTTCCCCGAATCCCGGATTCGGTTTCGCTGCCGACAAAATGACCGTCCGACGCCCACCCGCCACGCCATCTAACGTGGCCGATGCCGCGCGAGCACAGTGCGATTCGCGCGTTGACGTGATTAATGTCCCGCAGCAGATCGGATGTCAGATGACGTCCGGCGATGACCCGCATGCGACCAACCGGCCGTCCGCGATGGCCTCCGCCTGATCGGTGAAGCGCAGGGGCAGACATAGACACGGCGTAAATCCCTACCGAACAGGCAGCGGAACCGACCGGCATGAAGACGGTTGAATCGGCATGAAGGCTCGTCTTCTGACAGCCAGCAATGCAGGCTACATCATGAGCATTCTGCAGAGTGCCAAGAAAGCTGTCGAGCAGGCTACCGGTGTCGCAAGACCGGGCAGGCAAGAAGTAACCAGTCTTGTAAGGCGGCGAAAAGCGAATGAGTTTTGGTTCAAGGATGATGGCCTGGTGCCCAATCATCCGTTTTGGCCGCTTGTCGTCTATCGAGGCGCCGTGAGGCTGCCTGACGAATTTGATCCCGCAGCCGTCTTGGAGGAGCTTTTCGAGGCCAATGGATGGGGGGACAGCTGGCGGAATGGCATCTACGACTACGTTCACTACCATTCGCGAATACATGAGGTGCTCGGGGTTGCAGCCGGGGCGGCCAAAGTCCGGTTTGGAGGCAAAAAGGGACGAACCCTGTCCCTGAAGGCCGGCGACGTCGCGGTTCTTCCGGCCGGCACCGGGCACCAATGCCTTTCGGCATTCGCCGATTTTCTAGTGGTCGGCGCCTATCCTCCATTTGGGACCTATGATGAATGCACGACTGCCCAGGAGCATGATCGCGCGCTCGCGACAATCCAGAAGGTAGGTCGTCCACGCAAGGATCCCGTCTATGGGAGCAAAGGCCCGCTTCTGCAAAATTGGAGGAAGACCTGAAGTAGGCGCAGATCGATCGAAGACCTCCAAGTACAGCTCAGGCTAACGGCCGAGCGCCGCATTGCGATCAACTGTCCGTCGGCGGCAGGCGAACGACCAGCGACAGTCCGGCATCACGGCCGGACCGCCGGCGTCTCGACCAGCAGGCCGCGGGCCCGCTCCATCAGATGGAGCTCCAGCTCGACGAGTTCGGGTGCGCTGAACGCGAAGGGCTCGGCCCTCACCCCGATCATGCAGTTGCGCAGGCGCCGCTGCAGCGAACCGACCGTCTGCCACTCCAGTCGGTAGAGCGGATAGCCGGTCGGATGGGCCTGCGGGATGACACTGCCGCCGAGCCGTTTGCCCCAATTGTCGTCGTGGCAGGAGGCGCAGGAGAGGTCGAGCTGGCCGATGCGGCTCTGGAACAGGCGCCGTCCGTTGTCGCGAAACGGCGCGAGCCGGGCGTCGGTCGCCGGTATGATTGGCATGCCGCGCGACTGATGCGCCACATAGGCCGTCAGGGCGAGCAAAGCGTCAGACTCCGGCGCTAACGGCTCGGCCTGCTGCCGCTCCGCTCGGCAGGAGTTGATACGCCCGGCAAGGTCGATCGGCCGTCCTATCGCCTCGTCAAAGGCCGGGTAGCGCGCGGCAACGCCGCGCATCGTCTGGGAAGCATCGCCATGGCAGCCGGCGCAGGCGACATCCTCCCTGCCCCCCGCCTGTTGCCAGAGCTGCTCGCCCTGCAGCACCCACAGCATGCCGGGGTTGCTCGTGTCGTCGGCCTGCAGCGCCTGCGTCTCCGGCGTCATAAAGTCGAAACCGGAGCGCTTCGCGCTGTCTTCGATGCCGGCGGCAGAGACGATGCCGCAAATAGCGGCAACACCGAGGGCTGCTAGCCGCCAGGGCGTATGCATTAGTTCACCGTTATCATGGCGGACGCCGTCTGCGCCCTTCCTGTGTCGTCCGTCCAGGTGAAGTCGATCGTGCCGCTCGTCGTGGCGACGAGCGTGAAGGCAATGAACGGATTGGCCGACACCGCTGGAAAGAGATCGGCCGAAAACACCTCCTCGCCGTTGTAGGCGCAGGCGAAGCGGCGGATAATGTCGCGGGGGATGTTGGAGCCGTTCGGGCCGATACGATAGCCGGTTTCCATCGGATGGGCGATCATCGCCTTGATCTCGACGACCTCGCCCTGCCTGGCCATTTTCGGCACATTGACGAGCGCGCGCGCCATTATGAGAGATCCTCGATGCAGGCGGCCAGCGTGACGATGGCGCTCGCCCGGCTCGACCAGAAGCTGCCGTCGCTCATCTCCGCAACGGCCACCACCACCTGAGTGGTCGCGAGGCGGATCCGCGTCGAGACGGTGGCGCGGCCCGTGCGTGGCCCGAGGTGGAAAACCGCGACATTCGCCTCCGGGTTCTTCTCGTTGAAGACCGCGATGCGCCGGACATGGTCGTCCGCGGTCATCGGGCTCTCGGCGGCGACCGTGATCCCGACCGCGTTGCCGTTCTCGACCAGGGGTGGCAGATCGAGCCGGACGCGGCCGTCGAGGACGTCGGCTCCCCCGGTGAAGGTCCGGATCGCGTCCTCGAGGCTCGGACGGGCAACAGCCCAGCGCGGCAGACTGATCACCAGCAGACCAGTCATGCCGGCCCGAAGAAACTGACGCCGTCCGGCCAAGCGAAGCGGGTCTTCGTGCATAATCACCCCTTCAGTGTGGTGAGATAGGCGACGATATCCTCGATATCGGCGCCGCTCAGGATCGGCTTGCTGCGCCAGACGGTGGCGACACGCCGGCCTTGCTCATCCGCGACCCGATAGTAGGAAGGCATGATCGTGTTCGGCACGAGCCGCTTCATGTCGACCACGCGCAGCCGGATCTGGCCATCCGAAAGCCTTGCCCCGACGCCGGTCAGGTCGGGCGCCAGCGTGCCGTGCAGATGCGCGTCGGGAAACGGGCCGCTGTGGCAGAGCGTGCAGAGGCTGCGCTGCCGGTCCGAGATCAGCGTGGCGCCGCGCGCCGGATCACCCGTGCCGCCGACCAGAGGCTCCATGATCGCATCGCTGGTCACGACATAAGACCCCATCTCCTCGCCGGCACCGGGCGAGGCCGCAAGCTGCAATCCCATAAGAGCGAGGCAAGCCACCCTGCTCATCCGAACACTTCACTGGTGATCGTTCGGAACCAGTCCTCCGCATAGGCCGCTTCCAGTTCGCGATCGGAGGGCGGTGCTTCGAGCGGGCTGGTGCCGCCCGCACCCTCCACCTCGGCAAGCAGGCCGTCGCGCGGCTGGTAGACGCCTGCGATCGAAATGCCGTAGCCGGGCGCGACCAGGCTGTAGCAGGTGTTGATGAGCTTCGGCTGCGCCGGCTGCCGCTCCCTGATCAGCGCGCTGACCGCCGCAGCGCAGGCTTTTGCCTGGGCGTTGGCGCTGAAGGCGGATTTCGGCATAGCCCCGCCGATCGCCGCGTCGCCGACGACGTGGATCGCCGGCTGCAGGCGGGACTCGAAGGTGACCGGGTCGATCGGACACCAGCCCGTCTGATCGGCGACGCCGGCCGACTGCGCGATCCCGCCCGCACGCTGCGGCGGGATCACGTTGGCGACATCCGCCTTGTGATTGCCGAACTCGGTCACCAGCGTCCTTGTCGCCGGGTCGACTTCCGTCACCCTGCCGCCCGAGGACAGTGGCACCCATTCGATCAAGCCGGGATAGAGCTCTTGCCAGGCCGCTTCGAACAGGCGCTGCTTCGAAAAGGCGTCCTTGGCGTCGAGGATGATCAGCTTGGAGCGTGGCTTGCTGGTCTTGAGGTAATGCGCGATCAGGCTTGCCCGCTCGTAGGGACCGGGCGGGCAGCGGAACGGATTGGCTGGCGCGGAGAGAACGACGACCCCACCGTCCGGCATCGCCGCGAGCTGGTCGCGCAGCAGCAGCGTCTGCGGCCCCGCCTTCCAGGCATGCGGCATGATCGCCGCCGCCGCCTGGTCGTAGCCCGGCAAAGCGTCGAAGCGCAGGTCGACGCCGGGCGCCAGCACCAGTCTGACGTAGCCGATGTCCGTACCATCCTCCAGCCGAACGCGCCGGCGCTCAGCATCAACGGCGACAGCGCGCTTGCGGATGAGGCCGATGTCGCCGAACCGGTCATAACCGAAGGTCTGCGCCTCGATGCCACGCAGCCCTGCAACAACTGCATTGCTGAACGGGCAGGCCAGATAGGCTGTCTCTGGCTCAATCAGCGTCACGGCAAGGTCGCGATCCAGCCGTTTCAGCGCGCGGGCGCAGCTCGCCCCGGCAAAGCCGCCGCCGACGACGATCACGCGGGGCTGCGCCTGTGCGCGCACCTGCGGCGCGGCAAGGACGGCCGCGGCGACGCTGGCCGCCGCGCCGCCGATCAGGGCTCTACGGCTGGGCATGGCGTGCCGCCTCCTGTTTGGCGAGCCATTCGGCGATGGCGCGCGTCTCCTCCTCGGTAAATCCCCTGGCGATGCGGTCCATGACCGTCGCCTTGCGCTCACCGGAACGGAAGGCTTGCATCTGGGCAATGATGTCGTCGGCCGCATGGCCGTCGAGCGAGGGGATGGCTGAGCCGAGCGCCGCCGGCCCGTGACAGCCGGTGCACGCCGTCGCACCAGGTGCCGCGTCGGCCCGCGCCGACGCGCTGGCCACGAGCCCCGCAAGCAGAACGGGCACGAACGTTCGTCTGCCGCGCCTGTTCTTCGAGCGCCTCATGTCATGCGAGGTCATGGTTTTTCAAAGGCAGCGTGCGGATGCGCTTTCCGGTGGCGGCGAAGATCGCATTGAGGACGGCCGGCGCGGCGACCGCTATGGTCGGCTCGCCGACGCCGCCCCAGAAGCCGCCGGACGGCAGTATGATCGTCTCCACCTCCGGCATCTCGGCCATGCGCAGAACCTCGTAGCTGTCGAAGTTCTCCTGCTCCATGCGGCCGCCATTGACCGTGCACTCGCCGTAAATGCAGGCGGAAAGGCCGTAGACGAAGGAGCCCTCGACCTGCCGTTCCACCTGTGCGGGATTGACGACATGACCCGGATCAGTGGCCGCCACAATGCGGTGGATCCTGAGCTGCCCGTCGGTGACCGAAACCTCCGCTGCCGCCGCGACATAACTGCCGAAACCCATGATCTGCGCGAGCCCGCGGTGAACACCCGCTGCGGCCGGGGTGTCCCAGCCGATCCGTTCGGCAACCGCCTCCAGCACAGCGAGATGCTTCGGATGTTTGGCCATCAGCTTGCGGCGGAAGGCGAGCGGGTCGACGCCGGCCGCATGGGCGAGTTCGTCCATGAAACACTCGATGTAGAGCGCGTTCTGGTTGAGGTTCACGCCGCGCCAGAATCCTGGCGGGATCGGCGGGTTGCGCATCGCATGGTCGACAAGCAGATTGTCCACCGTATATCCCAGCGTGCCTTCCGTGCCGGCGAGCACGAGGCCCTGAAAGACCACCGGGTCCATACCGTTCTGCATGCCTTCCGGCCGCACTGCGGCAAGGATCGACTGGCCGGATATGCGCATGTGCAGAGCGGTCAGGTTGCCGTCCGCGTCAAGCGAGCCCGTCAGTCGGCATCGCGTGGTCGGGTGATAGGCGCCGTGCAGCATATCCTCTTCGCGCGACCACATAAGCTTTACGGGCGTTCCTGGCACCTGCTTGGCAATGCTGACCGCCTGGCGCACATAGTCCTGGAAGTTGCCGCGCCGGCCGAAGCCGCCGCCGAGATGGATCTTGTGCACCTCGCATTGCTGCACCGGCAGGCCTGCGGCCTCGGCCGCTGCAGCAAGGCTCGCCTCGCCATTTTGGGTCGGCACCCATACCTCGCAGCGCTCCGGCGTGTAGAGCGCCGTCGCGTTCATGGGCTCCATGGTCGCGTGGTTCTGATAGGGGTAGGCATAGGTCGCCGTGACCCTCCGGCCGGCGGCGGACAGGGCGGCACCCGCGTCACCTTGCTCGGCGCCAATGAAGGCATCATTTGCGGCGAGGCCCTCTTCGAGCATCGCCGCGATCGAGGCGCTGGTGACCTGCCTGTTGGGGCCTTCGTCCCAGACGACCGGCAGGGCATCGAGTGCGGTCTTCGCCCGCCACCACGTGTCGGCGACAACGGCAACGGCGGTTTCGTCGACCTGAACGACAGTGCGCACGCCGGGCATGCCTGCGACCGCCGCCGCGTCGAAGCTCTCCACCTTGCCGCCGAAATACGGACAGGCCCGGATCGCCGCGTTGAGCATGTTCGGCAGCTTGAGATCAACACCGTAAACCTGGCTGCCGTTGAGCTTGTCGGCCGTGTCGAGCCGCGGCAGCGGCTTGCCGGCTATGGTCCAATCCTTGGGGTCCTTCAGCGTGATGTTGGCGGGCGGCCTCATCCGCGCGGCGGCGGCGGCCAACTGACCATAAAAGGTGGCGCGATCTGATGCTGCATGCGTGACCATGCCCATCCTTGCAGTGCATTCGCTGGCCGGCACGCCCCATTCGGCGGCCGCTGCGGCAATCAGCATCTCGCGCGCAACGGCGCCACCAATGCGCACATACTCGTGCGACTCGCGGATACCGCGGCTGCCCCCGGTCGAGAAATTGCCCCACACGCGGTCGCGTGCGAGGTTCTGGGCCGGCGACGGATATTCGGTCGTGACCTTTGACCAGTCGCAATTCAGCTCCTCGGCGACGAGTTGCGCCAGGCCGGTCAACGTCCCCTGCCCCATCTCGGAACGGGCGATGCGGATGACAACCGTATCGTCGGGCCTGATCACCACCCAGGCATTGATCTCCGGCGCGGTCTCGGCGCCCTCGGCAAGTGCCGGCTTGATGAACGGCACGTTGAATCCGAGGGACAGGCCGCCGGCCGTGGAGGCCACGCCGATGATGAAGCTGCGGCGGGAGATGGAAATTATGGCGTTCATGACTGATCTCCTCAACCGCGCTGCGTGGCTTCGCCGCTTTTGGCGGCCAGCTTGATCGCGGCGCGCACCCGGTTGTAGGTGCCGCAGCGGCAGATATTTGTGATCTCGGCGTTGATGTCCTCGTCAGCGGGGTTCGGGTTCTGCATGAGCAGGCCCGCCGCAGCCATGATCATGCCGGCCTGGCAGTAGCCGCATTGCGGCACATCGAGCGCAAGCCAAGCCTGCTGGACCGGATGTGAACTGTCTGGCGAAAGCCCTTCGATGGTGGTGATTTGCTGGTCCGGCTCGACCGCGCTCACCGGAAGTACGCAGGAGCGCGTGGCGACGCCGTCTATATGAACGGTGCAGGCGCCGCAGGCGGCAACGCCGCAACCGTACTTCGTCCCGGTAAGCCCGATCTGCTCGCGGATCACCCACAGCAGCGGAGTATCCGGATCGACCTCGATGTCACGGGGCGTGCCGTTGATGATCAATCTGGCCATTGTGCAATCCTTTCGATCAAAGGCTGGCGAGGACCGCCGTCCGGATGCCGCGCGGCACGGCCTGACGGCAAAGACCGGAAGTCCGGGCTAGCGACGAGGCCAAGTTAGGCGGAAGCTGTCGCAGAACCTTGTCCCGACGACCGGCAGTTCATCGCAAGCTGTCGCAGGCGCTGCGCTCTGATACATTTCGTTACACTTCTCACGCTTTGTTGATGCCGCACGAGATTGCCGCCGTGGCGCAGAAGGTGATCATCCGTGTAGACGCAAACTAGATATCGTCGATACTGGCCGACTATTCAGCGGCGGCTTTGGAGCATTGTATGGAAGCGGCGCAGCACATCGCGGTCGTCGACGACCACAGGGACATCCGCGACCTCGTCGGGAAATACCTCACCCAGCAAGGTTATCGCGTCAGCGTCGCCGACAGCACGGCCGCGCTCAAGCGGCTGCTCGACCGCAGCCTGCCCGATCTTATCGTCCTCGACGTCATGATGCCTGGCGAGGACGGCATTGCCGCCTGCCGGCACGTGCGCGGGACGGTGGACGTTCCGATCATCTTTCTTACCGCCATGGCCGAGGAGATCGACCGGATCGTCGGCCTCGAGATCGGGGCCGACGACTACCTGACGAAGCCGTTCAATCCGCGAGAACTGCTGGCGCGGATTAAGGCCGTGCTCAGGCGCGTCCACAGCCTGCCGCCGCAGCGCGGTCGTCTCAAATCGAACGCGCTGCGGTTCGACCGCTGGACGCTGAATGTAGGCCGCCGCGAGCTGGTCGGGCTCGACGGCGTGGCGGTCGCGCTCAGCACGGCTGAATTCCGCCTTCTCACCGCCTTTATCGAGCACGTCGGGATCGTACTCAGCCGGGATCAGCTGCTCGACCTCACGGTTGGGCGCTCGGCCGACGGTTTCGACCGGGCCGTCGACAACCAGGTGAGCCGGCTGCGCAAGAAAATCGAGGCGGACCCGAAGAGTCCGATGCTGATCAAGACGCACTGGGGCGGCGGCTACTGCTTCACCGCCGAGGTGGCTCCCGCATGATGCTGTTGTGGAGACGCAGCCTGGCGGCCCGCTTCCTCATGCTGGTGCTGCTTGCGCTCGCCCTGTCGCAGGCAATCACATTCCTGATCTCGTGGGACGAGCGCGGACAGGCCCTGCACGCGGCGGCCAAGGGCGAGTTCGTCAGCCGCACGTCCTCGCTTGCGCTTCTGCTGGACACCACGCCGCCCTCGCTTCGGCCCGACATCCTCAACGTCAGCGGCACGGCCTATACGCGTTTCTGGACCTCGGACGGCGGACCGAACAATCCTCTCGCCTGGCAACAGCAAGCCTTGACCCAGCTCGCCAAGCCGCTGCCCGGGATTGCCGGGAAGTATGCCGCCTACGTGAACGGACAGGCCTCGAGCGCAGTCGATGCCGCCGACCCTTCCGTGCCGCCGCGCATGGTGGATTTGTCCGGCAATGGCAGGCCTTTCTCTCGGCCGGCCAAGTTTCTTTATATGGACGCCGCCCCAAACGGCATGGGCCTTTCCGTCCGCCTCGATGACAGCACCTGGCTGAATGCCGCCTACGCCAAGGCAATGCCGAACGCCTTCTGGACGACGCAATCGGCGATATCGCTGGCGCTCACTGCACTCATCCTCTCCGCCATCGCGATTTTCGGGGCGCAGGCAATCGCGCGTCCGCTGCGACGGCTCGCCAATGCCGCTGAACTGTTCGGCCGCGGCGAGGCTGTGCCGCGGCTGCCGGAATCAGGGCCGGCCGACATCCGCCAGACCGCCGAGGCGTTCAATCGCATGCAGGAGCGCCTGCAGCGTTTCGTCGAGGATCGCACGCGCATGCTGGCGGCGATCAGCCACGACCTGCGCACGCCGCTGACCTCGCTCAGGCTGCGCGCGGAGTTTGTCCAGGATCACGATCTCCAGGAAAAGATGTTGAAGACCATCGAGGAGATCCAGTCGATGACGGAAGCAGCGCTCGCCTTCGCGCGCGAGGACGCCGCCGTGGAGGAGACGCGAACCGTCGATCTTTCGGCGCTGGTCGGCAGCCTCTGCGACGATCTGGCAGAGCTGGGCCAAAACATCACCGTCAGCGACGGGCCAAAGGTGCTGTATCGCTGTCGGCCGGACTCCCTTCGCCGGGCGATCCGCAATCTCGTCGAAAATGCCGTCCGCTATGGCGAGCAGGCCAAGGTGAGCCTGGTCAGGAGTGCCGACAGCCTGGACATCGTGGTCCAGGACACCGGACCTGGCATACCGCCAGGCGATATGGAACAGGTGTTCGCCCCCTTCTTCCGCCTGGAGCAGTCGCGCAACCGGGAGACTGGCGGCGTCGGGCTCGGCCTGTCAATTGCCCGCGCCATCGCCCGTCACCACGGCGGCGACATCGTGCTGGAAAACCGGAGCAACGGTCTTCGCGCGGTCATCAGGCTGCCGCTCATCGACATGGCCAAGCAGCTGGCCCCGGCGCCTGTACCTGAAACGCACCCTCCGACCGGACTGCGATCCTTGCCGGTTTGACCGAAACCTGTCCCGCGATCGGAACTCCCGCGCTGTCGCGCCACGGTTCGATCAATGTCGTCGCAACCCACATGCTCCCCAGTGCCTTTCTTAACCCAGCCGCCGCTCTCGCTGCTGAGTGGCTGGTCCTGCCGGAAGCTTCCGGCCACCAGCAAAGCCCCTCTCTTAAACGTTCCGCAGAGGTCATCCGATGAGCCATTCACAAGCCACGACACGCAACCACGTTATTTCCGTCGGAGTTGCCACCGCATCTCCGGCGACGTTCATCACGCGAGCGCGTGCGTCCCTGGCAGCGCTCTTGGTTGCCGGCGGCCTGCTGTTGCCGGGCGCCGCTTCCGCGCAGCAGGCCGACGGCGAGCGGCTGTTCCGGCAACGCTGCGGCAGCTGCCACAGCTTGGAGCCAGGCCAGAACAGAACCGGTCTGCATCTGTCGGGCGTCATCGGGCGCAAGGCCGGCAGTGTCGAGGGCGCCCGCTATTCGGCCGCGCTGCGAGAATCGGCCATCGTCTGGGAAGGCGGTACCCTTGATACCTTCCTCGCGGCGCCACGCCAGATGGTTCCGGGCACGTCGATGACAGTGGGCGTTCCCAACGCCGCTCAGCGCGCCGCGATCATCGGCTATCTGGAAGGTGCGGTCGCACAATAGTGTCCGCTGATGAAACCAAGGCGTCGCCCTGTTCAATCGACCTGCCCAGAATATCCGCGAAGCTGTGAGTACCGGCGGATCTGCTCAGGGGTAAGCAATCCGGCCATCTCGAGATGATAGCGCAGGTGCGCTGCCCGTAGCGCGCCTTGCACGTCGGCGATGGTCTTTGTCAGTTCAGCGAGGTGTGCCGAAATTATCTTTCGTTCGGAAAACAAGCGGTCAAGTTCGGTCTCTTTCTCGATGATGCGCAGTCCGAGCGGGATGGTTTCTGCCTTCATCCGATCCAGCAGGGCCTTGGTCCGCGACGCCTGTTCATCGGTGACGCCAAGGGCATCCCGCAGTTCGAGGACATGTGACGGACCCGGATAGGAGTTGAGTTCGGCCGCCAGCGCCAGACCCATCCCTCGCCCGGCCAAAAGATCAGCCATCTGCTCGCCCGAGAGCGCTTTCACGCGGCGTTTCTCCATCCCGGAATAAGAAGATGTGGCTGGATCCTTTCCTTCAGCGGACTTGTGATGGTTGATGCTGCCATGCTGCTGTGCCAGCCCGTGAGCGACGGCAAGAAAAGTCAGCATGAGAGACAGCACGGCAATGGGGAGGCGGTTCATCGAGCGATCTCCGGCGTTTCTTCTTGCGAGGTTTGACACGGCCGCGGGAACTGAAACATGATTGCGATCATGTCTGAACTCCTCTTCGAGCGATTCCTTGAACTCGCGGAACGCGAGCAATCTCTCCCTACCGGCAGCGTCCTGTTTCGTATGGACGACCCGGTCTTGTCGCTCTTCCTGGTCACCGCGGGAGAACTGCGCCTTGTCCGGGCACTTCCTGACGGGTTCCAGCTGACGTTGCAGCGTGCCGGCTCGGCTTCGATCCTGGCCGAGGCTTCGCTGTTTGCGGATCGATACCATTGCGACGCCTTGGCGACCGAGGAATCGACGGTGCGCGCTGTGTCGATCACCAGGGCCAAGGCGGTGCTCGAAAGCGATCGCGCGCTGGCCTCCTCACTGCTGCGACACTTGGCGGGCGAGGTCCACCGGACGCGAACGCGGGCCGAGATATTATCCCTGAAATCCGTTGCGGCGAGAGTTAGTGCCTGGATGGCATGCAACGGTGGCATCTTGCCGCCCAAGGGACGCTGGCATCACGTTGCGTCGGAGATCGCCGTTACGCCGGAGGCGTTTTATCGGGAGCTTGCCCGTCGGCGATAATGTGCCGCCACAATGCGGCTCATCGTGCGGACGATTCCCGCCGCGCAAAGACGCGGTTCAGTTCGTCGTGGCGACGGCGCATGTCGTCCGGCCAGCGCGACTTGATATAGGACAAGGCCGCGATGATATCGGCGTCGGTTAGGAGTCCCCTGAAAGCTGGCATCCGCGTTTTGTAATCCTTGAGGTTGGCGGCTTCGGCGACGCCAAGTTTCGTTATCCTGAACAGCAGTGTGTCCGGGTGGTGCCAGGTGTGACCGCTTTCGTCGTGGGGCGGGGCCGGAAGGAATCCATCCTTGTCCTGCGCTTTCCAGCCCGGTTGACCTTCTAGGTTCTTGCCATGGCAAGAGACGCAATGCGCCACGTAAACGGCCTCGCCGCGCGCGATGACACGGGCATCGTCGGGCTTGAGGATCCCGCCCGACTTGCCGCCGAAAACAAGAACCACGCAGACCGCCACCAAGGCGGCCAGAGCAAGCGCCAGCGCCAGCTTTCCAGTCACCCTACGATCCACTGTGTCACCGCATCAACGACCGAGTGCGGTCCAGTTGACGCCGCCGTCGGTGCTGGCCAGGATATCACCTTGGTGAGACGCCACGAATATCCGATCCTTGTCGGCCGGATCGACCGCGAGATGCAGCAGGATTTGGTCACTCAAGCCGCTGGGAAGAGGCGCGAAGTTCAGAGCAGCCTCCGCGGATCGGACAAGTCCTCGTCCCACCACGAACGCGTAGACGGAACCGTCGGCCGTCACCTCAACGAGACTGACGGGCGCGCCATCGAGGACCGTTTCCCAGATCAGGCCTCCATTCCTACTGACCGACAGACCTCCTTCAGTCGCGGCGTAAATCGTGTTGGCGTCCTTTGCCGATGCGGCGAGGTCGATTAGCTTTTCGGGCAGCAGTCCAACCACCGACCATGTCTTCCCGGCATCGCGGCTCACCTGTAGGCCGCCGTAGGCGCCGTAGAGAACCTGAGGATCGGCCGAGCTGACCGTCAACTGGTGGAAGTCGACCGGCCCGTCTGCACCCGGCGCGATCTGCGTCCATGTCGCGCCGTTGTCGGTCGAGGCGATGAATCCGAGATTACCGCCGCCTGCGGGGTGGCCGCTGGCGTAAAGCGACCTCGGGTCGGATGGGTCCGGAGTGAATCCCATGAAATCCTGCACCGGCGAAATGAGCTCTGCCTTCCCGTTCGGCCCGGCACGAAAGAGCCCATGGTGCGTTGCTATCAGGAGTTTTTGCGAATCTTCCCTGTCGATGGCCAGCCCATGGATATGGGTGCGCTGTTTCAGCTGTGAAACCGAAACAGCCTCGGCTCCCGCCGCGGATGCGCTCCAGGCGGCCGCAAGCGCAAGGGCCGATATCATGCTTGCGGCGATCGTCATCAAAGTTCGTCTCATCTGATCACCTCCGGCTTCTGGCATTCATTGTGCGCACGATATCAGAACGGGGATTGCAGTGCATCGGATCCGTCTGCGCAGCCAGCCCCGGTTTGACTGACGCGCAAGGCGAGCCGTGCAAATGCGCCGCTGATGTCAGGCCGCCCTATTCAGGCATCCGGCGTTCTCGACCGCGTGCGAAATTCTTTCAGCATCGGCCCCGGTCTCGACCGATACGGCTTTGGCCGGCAAGTCCACGGTGACGACCGCCTGGCACCGAGACGTATCTGTCTCACGCGAGGATTCACGTTTTGGACAGAGAACGATGTTTCGCGATCCTGGCGGCCATCCTGATCGCAGAGATGAGGCTGCCCGGATCCGCGACCCCGCGCCCAGCGAGGTCCAGAGCTGTGCCGTGGTCCGGCGACGTGCGCACGATTCCGTTTTGGTCTTAGCTCGCCGACAAGATCGCAGCACGCCGGCAACATGCACAGCCAGAAACTCCTCGATCGCAACCGCTAGAAGCGCTGTATCAACGTCTTGGGTCCGCTTTTGCACGGGTTAGCCGCGAGGTTGCAACCCGGCCAGTGTAACCGCGACCAGCCGGCGGACCGCGGCCTTGGATGTCAGGCGGTTGGCTGCCGTGAGGGCGTGGAGGCAATAGGTCGCAAGCTCGACAGGCGCGACGTCGTTCCGGAGGGCGCCCATCGCTGCGCCCTCGGCCAGCAGATCGCGGACGAGCAGGTGGAGATGGTGCTGCGCCTTGACGACGTGGTCGCCGCGATGCAGGCGTGCTGCGAGTTCGGTGCCATGGTGCTTCTGAGAAATGAACGCGTACGCTTCAAGTACCGCCTCCAGCCTCTCACCGGCGTCGCCAGCCTTGTCCCGGATTGCAACGAGGTGTTCGAGGTGACCGGCGACCTGGCGTTCGTGCCAGGCGACGAGGATTGCTTCGACGTCCGGGAAATATTTGTACAACGTTGCACGACCTATTCCAGTCTCCTCGGCGATTTTCGCCATCGTCACGGACAGCAACCCGTGCTTGGCCACCAGCGCCGCGGTGGCGTCCAGGGTGGCGTCGCGCACCGCGCGGCGGTGCGCATCGATTGTTTCGTTCCATAACTTCGGCACCGTCCCAATATACGTGACGTAGCAGCCGTGTCGAGATACGAGACATCAAGACTTGATGGAGACATACTGTGTCGATAAAATCTTCGTGTCATGAAAACGCGACCACCCCGCACGACGCAGGAGACGCCCATGGCCGACCCACCTCCTTATCCCGGCGCACCCCGCTGGGTGAAAGTTTCGGGGATCATCGCGATCGTCCTGGTCCTGCTGATTATCGCTGTGGTCTTCACGGGTGTCGGCGGGCCCCACGGCCCCGGTCGGCACCTGCAGTCCTCCAGCGTTACAGAGCCTGGCATGCAACAGCGATGACCATGACACCGGGCGTTCGCAAATTCGCGCTCACCGCGCATGTCACGTCCTCGGTCGGCACTCTCGGTGCGGTCGCCGGCTTCCTGGCTCTCGCCGTCGCCGGCCTGACCAGCACAGATTCGCAGGTGGTGCGCGCCGCCTATCTCGCGATGGAGTTGACCGCATGGTACGTCATCGTTCCGCTGGTCCTGGCCTCGTTGGTCACCGGGCTTGTCCAGTCACTGAGCACTCCATGGGGCCTGTTCCGCCACTATTGGGTCGTGGCGAAACTGCTGCTGAACGTCCTTGTCACCATCGTCCTGCTGCTTCAGCTGGAGCTAATCGGCTATTTAGCAGACGTCTCTGCAGAGACGATGTTTTCCAGCGCGGATCTTCGGGGGCTGAGGGTCTCACCTGTGATCCACGCTGCGGGAGGGCTGCTGGCACTGCTCGTGCCTGTGGTTCTGTCGCTCTACAAGCCGCGAGGCCTGACCCCTTATGGGTGGCGCAAGCAGTATGAGGGGTCGATGGCTCCGCATCCATAGATGCAGCCCGTCTAAAACCGGCGTTCCGCCACATCGGAACAAAGTTTCTACGCTTCCCGTTGCGCAGCATGTCATGCGTTGCTCGCGGATCCCTGACCGGTTGGACCGACCTCCAAAACCATGAACGCATTCATGCCCCGAGCCGGCGCCGGGGCGAGACCTCGGCACCGCGCGTCGTAGTTCAAGATTAGGAGATGAATCATGGCAAGTACCAAACTCACGTTCGCCATGGCACTGTTGATGTCGGGTTTCGCCCCGGCGGCGTTCGCTCAGCAATCCTCCGACCAGCCTATGGATGTGGCTCCGACGCCCCTGCCGGAGCAATGCGGTCAGGCTGAAGGCGCATCAGCAGGGCACACCATGCCAGGATTGGCAGGCATGGACATGTCGGGCATGAATGAAGCGCACAAGGCCAACATGGCGGCGATGATGAAGATGCATCCTGCCATGATGCAAGGGATGATGGCCAAAGACCCTGATGTCGCCTTCGCCTGCGGGATGATCGCGCATCACCAGGGCGCGATCGACATGGCCGAAGTCGAGCTGAAATACGGCGACAATGACGAAGCCAAAAAGATGGCTCAGAAGATCATCGACGCCCAGACTAACGAAATCGGTGAGTTCAAGCAGTGGCTTGATGCCAACGCAAAGTGATCGTCAGGAGACGTCGTAAGGCGCTTCTCGACTCGAACAAGGAACACCTTCCATGCATCACCTTAGCCCCGAAATGAAAAGCTGCATCGACGAATGCCTGCGCTGTTATTCCGTGTGCCTTTCGACCGCGATGGGCCACTGCCTGGAACTGGGCGGCCAACACACCGAAAAGCGGCACTTCACGTTGATGATGGCATGCGCCGAGATCTGCCGGACATCGGCGCATTTCATGCTCATCGGTTCCGAGCACCACAAGCACACCTGTAGCGAATGCGCCGAGATCTGCAGCGAATGTGCGGATGACTGTGAGCGCATTGGCGACATGCAGGAATGCGTCGAGGCCTGCCGTCGCTGCGCAGAGAGCTGCCGGAAAATGGCAGCCTAGAATCTTGTCCGAGGGCCCCCGGTTCAGAACCCGCGCCCTCGTTACTGCGATTGTCATTTGAAGAACACGAACTTGACCAAGCCAGCGGTCACCAGCACGACCAGAGCGAGGAGGATGAAGCCTGCCACGCCCATTCCCCACATTCCCCGGACATCATCTGATCCATAATTTCGCTCCTGTTCAGCGGCCAACTTCAGTTCAGCGTCTGCTCTTGGCTCATCGACCATACTCCGGCTCGGCAACCGCCAGCCCTTGACGATGCCGTAGACGGCCGGGACGAGCGTCAGGACGCCGATCATGGGCATGGCTCGTGTGCTGCGCGCTTCGAGGGATTTCCGGCCCTTTCGATTGCCTCCGCCGCTCTGCCGAAAATGGAGATTCGATTCGAATACCGATGCGACAGGTGATAGTCTCGCCTTGGCTCCTCGGAGGAGGAAATGCGCGCCATTGCAGTATTTGCCGGCGTGTTGGTGGCTACGCCGTCGATGGCGGCGGAGCAACTGGTCTTTCACACCGCCAATTTTCCAGATGCCACCTCGGTCCAGCTCAGCGTCATGAACAACAGTGTCTCACGACATGGGGATTATGACTTTGACGTCGCTATTGGCCTGGTCGAGACGGACGCGAACGGCGTCATCAGGTACGAAGATACCGGCAGGCATCATGCACGCATTCGATGTAATTATCCGGCATATGTCAGCGTGGGTACGCGAAAATACCCCATAGAGACGCCTCTGAGCCGCTCCGCACATGACGACTGGAAAGAAAAACTCTGGATGACTTTCTGCGCGGCCCCTTCATCCTGACTTCCGTACTCATGGCACTCTCGCCAGGGCAGCGCCGCAGGTTGATTTTTCAACCCGCGGCGCTGGTCCCGGATCACTTGATGCCGGTGACCGTTATGCGTCCGTTGACACGGTCGGCTGTAAACTCGATCGCCTGCCCCGCCTTGACCTTCTCGAGAATACCGCCCTCCGCGACGACGAACACCATCGTCATGGCGGGCATATCGAGATTGGTCAGCGGCTCATGCTTGATCGTCAGCTTCTTCTGTTTGGCGTCGACCTTGACGACTTCGCCCTTCACGTATTCCTGCGCGAGCGCGCTCCCGCCGATGGCGAGCATGAGCGCGAGTGTCGAGAGTGTCTTTACCAATAGGGTCATGATCTGCTTCCTTTGCGGTTTGGCGGTCAGTTGGCGACGGTGATGTCGCCCTTCATGCCGGAATCGTAGTGACCCGGAACCAGGCAGGCGAAACCGAATTCGCCGGCATTGGCGAACGTCCAGATGATCTCGCCTCTGGCGCCGGGCGCCAGCCGGATCGAATTGGGATCGGCGTGCTCCATCTCGGGGAACTTCTCCATCAGCGCCTTGTGCTCCATGATCCCCTCATGGACGTCCATGACGAACTCGTGGTCGACTTGGCCTTTGTTGACGAACTTCAGGCGAACGGTCTCGCCCTTCTTCACCTTGAGCACGGCCGGTTGGAACAACATCGTCCCGTCGTCCTTCTCGGACATCGAGATGTTGACAGTCCGCTTTGCCTTGCCAGCTTCACCAGGGTTGCCGATCGGCATCGTGGCGGCTTTGTCGCCATGGCCTCCGGCATGGGTTCCACCGGCAAGAGCTGCTTCCGAACTGACCGCCATCAAAACGGCCGCTGCGATTATGGGTTTCATGCTGCACTTTCTTTCGTTGTTGCGGTTGAGGGTTTCGGTTTCTCATCCCTGTTTGCCGTGACCGCCGTGCGCTGCCGGGGCCATCGTTTTTGCATCGCCTGATTTCGTCGGAGCGGGGACTTCTCCCTTCCACTCGTAAGCCACGGTTCCCTCCGGGTGCTGGTACCAGCCCGGATCGGCGTAATCGTTCGAGGCAAGGCCCTCGCGAACCTTCACGACCGAGAACATCCCGCCCATCTCGATGGCGCCGAATTGGCCCCAGCCGGTCATCATGGGGATCGTGTTGTCGGGAAGCGGCATCTCCATTTCGCCCATGTCGGCCATGCCGCGGTCACCCATGGCCATGTATTCGGGCTGGACCCGGCGGATTTTATCGGTGAGCTTCGAGTTGTCGACGCCAATGTACGTGGGCACGTCGTGGCCCATGGCGTTCATTGTGTGGTGTGACTTATGGCAATGGATCGCCCAGTCACCTTCGTATTTGGCTTCGAACTCATATGCCCGCATGGCGCCGACGGGGATGTCGATCGACACTTCCGGCCACCGCGCCTCCGGCCGGATCCAGCCGCCATCGGTGCAGGTCACCTCGAAGTCGTAGCCATGCATGTGGATCGGATGATTGGTCATGGTCAGGTTGCCCACACGGACCCTGACCCGGTCGTTTTTCGCCACTGGAAGATGACTGATCCCCGGAAAGACGCGGCTGTTCCAGCCCCAGAGATTGAAATCCGTCATCTCCATGATGCGCGGGACGTACGACCCCGGTTCGATGTCGAAGGCATTCAGCAGGAACACGAAATCGCGGTCCACGCGCATGAATTTAGGGTCTTTGGGATGAATGACGAAGAAGCCCATCATGCCCATCGCCATCTGGACCATTTCGTCGGCGTGCGGGTGGTACATGAATGTGCCGCTCTTCACGAGGTCGAATTCGTAGACGAAGGTCTTGCCAGGTGGGATTCCGGGCTGGGTAAGACCGGTCACGCCGTCCATGCCGTTGGGCAGGATCATGCCGTGCCAATGGATAGTCGTGTGCTCCGGCAGCTTGTTTGTTACGAAGATGCGGACTCGATCGCCCTTGACCGCCTCTATGGTCGGGCCGGGAGATTGACCGTTGTAGCCCCAGAGATAGGCAGTCATGCCGGGCGACATCTCGCGCTCGACCGGCTCGGCCACGAGGTGGAACTCCTTCACGCCGCTGTTCATGCGATGCGGAAGGGTCCAGCCGTTGAGCGTCACGACCGGCTGGTAGTCCGGTCCGCTTGTCGGGAAGATCGGAGGCTGCATGTCGGGGGACTCCATGATTGGAGCATCGGGCAGCCCCATCGCGGACGTTTTGGTCCATGCAGTGGCGCCGGCGAGCAGGGCTCCCGCGCCTAGCAACTGACGTCTTGAAAGCATTTTTCTTCTCCTTGAGTTCAGTGGCTTTCGGCGCCCGCTTCGGCCGCGGCCGGTGCATCGCCGCCTCCGGACGAGCCTGCGCCGCCACCGTGGATGGCGGTTCCGAGGTTGACGTCGGCCAGCCAAAAATTGCGTTTGGCGTTGAGGGAAAGCATGATCGAGCTGATTTTCGCGCGTGTGTCCGCCAGCAGCTCGAACGTGTTGGTGATCATGCCGTTGTAGGTGAGGACCGACTCCGCCTCGATCTTTGTTCGCAGCGGCACAACATTGTTCCGATAGTGCCGGGCAATGTCGTAGGTCGAACGGTAGCTGTCATAGGCGGATCTGGCCTCCGACCGGATGTTGACGGCCTTTTCCGCGATCCGGTTTGCGGCTTGCATGTAGGCAAGCTCGGCCTTGCGCATGCGTGCCTGGCCGGTATCGAAAATCGGAATGACGAACTCGAGCTCCAGAGTGGGTGAGACGCTCGTCTCCGTTCCGCCCTCCTCCGACTCCTCGCGTTCCACCTCCACGCCGGAAAGTAGTTCCAGATCGCTGACGTAGCGCGTCGCCGTGGTCAGACCGTGGGATTTCGCCAGCGCTTCCAGCTCAAGTTTCGCGATCTCGAGGTCAACGCGATTTTTTAGCGCCTCCGCCTCGATTGCGCGTTTGGCCTTGGCCCCTTTCGGCAAGGCTGGAAGCATGTTGGGAACTGAATAATCGACATCCGGTCCCCATAGACCCATCAGCCGGGTGAGCTCTTCCTTGGCGGTCCGCGCGGCGAGCCGCGCCTCCGCCGCCTGACCGGTGATCTCGGCATAAAAGACGTGTTCGCGGGCCTGGCCGGTCTTTGTGAAGGCGCCCGTCTCGCCAAGTTTTTGAGCGAGTTCGGAGGCAGCGTCAGCGGCGGCTTGCGCCTTGTTCAGATACGAAACGCTCTCCCAGGCTGAGACAGCATTGATCCAGGCCCGCCGCGTGTCCGCGGCCAGCCGTAGCGTTTCTTCGGCGGCGCGGAGCTGGGCCTGACGGAAGCGTGCATCCGCGACTGCGACGCGCCGCTTGTGTGTCGCCAGCGCAAGGATGTTGCTGACCACCGTTCCTTCGATAGTCCGCACAGGATCGACGCCGATCATGCCGACAGAGATCGTCGGATTGACGAGCATCGATTCCTGCCACATGTCGGCCGCCGACAGACCGATCTCGGCGTAGGCGGCCTGCAGGCCCTTGTTGTTGAGCAAGGCGACCTGCACTGCGGTGTCCGGGCCGATCGTCTTCTTCTGGACGAGGCGCTTCACGCGCTCCGAGACCGTCCGCGCTTCCTCGCTGGATTGCACCCACACGGTTTTCTTGCCGATCACGGATTCGGCGCGCGCCGCGACCGTCGTGAAGCCGGCCGTCGGGGCTGAGATGCCATCAAGGGGCCTGCTGGTCGTGCATCCGGCTGCGATCAGCGGGATGGTTACCACCACAGCTATGGTCAGGGGCCGGCGCTTCATGATCCGGCTCCCGGGTTCGCAGAGGAGCGTTCTTCATTGAGACGCCGCCAATTCTGCGGATCCACCGGCTCCCGGTGGCGATAGTCGACGACGACCGGGTGGTAGTGTGCATCACGGACGCCCATTGCGGGATCGGCCGGATTGAAGGCGGGAAGCATGTCCGGCGGCGTGGTTGCCGCACATCCGGCAACTAACAGCGATGCGAGCATCGCGGAGCTTGCGATTTTCATTGTAGACCTGAAGCTTGACGTATGCGTTTGGCCGCGCGGGAACGGATTCCCGACGCTGCGCGAACACCCCGAAAGGGCGCGTCAGTTCAGATGTTTGGGGGGCCTTATGAGCGCAGTGTATTCGCCAAGCGGTAAGGTGACGTCAACGACGGGTGCAAAGCAGCGGGAGACAACATGCTCCAAGTCAGGGCAGTCGACCGGCACCGCATTTGCCGGCGCGCAATGGACTTCACAGTTCTTGTCGGAGGATTGCTTGGCGCCGTGATGATGCTCCGACGTATCCGCGTCGTCCGCAGTGGCGCCGTGATGGCCCATGTCGTGTGCGGATGTCTCGGCTTGGAGATCCACCCCGGCCTGGAGATCTGCCCCGGCGTGAAAACCCGTGGCATTGGCTGTGGCGAACAGACCAGGCTGAAGTGCCGACATGACCAGGAACACAACCGCCAGCATTGCTCGGACCGGTATGTTTCCTAAGATCGTAATTCGACCAAGAGCCCTCATCGCACCTTCCGACAATTGTTCGTCTGATTTGTCAAGGTCGTGGCGGTCACTTTGCTGCGGTGCAACCAAAAGTGAACGCAACTGCCTGCCATTTCGGTTTACATCAGACCCAGGACCACCCCGGCGACAACCAGATAACGCGAAACCTTCGCGAGGGCCACGATTGCGACAAAGCTCCATAGCGGCTCGCGCAAAACCCCAGCGACCACTGTCAGTGGATCGCCGATGATCGGCATCCAGCTTAACAGGAGCGACCATCTTCCATAACGGTGATACCATCTCATGGCGCGGTTGAGCGTCGCGGGAGGCAGCGGAAACCAGGGCCTGTCCCGGAAACGTTCGATGCCTCGACCAAGCCCCCAATTCACCGCCGAGCCCAGGACGTTGCCTATGCTGGCGACAACAACCAGCATTGCGGGCGAGAAGGAATGTGTGGCGAGGAGCCCGGCAAGCGCGGCCTCCGACTGCGCCGGAAGGATGGTCGCCGCGGCGAAGGCAATGGCAAACAGGCCGCCGTATACGGCAAAGATATCCATCTATGTTTCGCCTTGCGGCGCGAGCTTCAGGGCTGCACATCGATCACGACCATCAGCCCGCCACCGCCCTTCTCTTCGACATTGTTGTTGGTCGTATGATGCCCGATATGGCAGTGGATCAGCCATTTTCCGGGCCGACGAGCCAGCCAGACGACATCGTAGCGTTGCCCTGGTCCGACGTTGACTGTGTCGGCAAGGAAACGCGCCGACTCCGGGATAGTCTCGCCGTCGCGGGCGACAACTTCGAATGGACCGCCGTGGATGTGCATCGGGTGGATAAACCCATTATTGGTGCCGATGAAGCGCACTTTCAGAGTTTCGCCGACCTTTATCCTGATCGTGTCGGTTGACGGATAGGCGCGGCCGTTGATGGTGAAATAATTCGGCTGCCCGCCGTCCATCGGCATCGACGGAAAAGTCAGGCCCTCCCGCATCAGCCATTCCTGAAGCTGGATAACATAGTCGTGGTCTGCCGCAATCTCATCCTGGGGATTGGCGGGATCGATGATGAGCGCGCCGTAAAGTCCGAGCGCCTGCTGACGATCGACATGGTCATGCGAGTGATAGAAGTATGTTCCCGATTGGCCCGCCGTGAATTCATATCGGTAGCTGCCGCCGGGCGGGATCGGCTCCTGCGTGATCTCGGCCGGGCCATCCATTTCGTTCGGCAGGATCAACCCGTGCCAGTGCAGGGTCGTGCTCTCCGGCAGGCGGTTCGTGACATTGATCCGCACCCGGTCGCCTTGCCGGATATGCAGCCGTGGGCCCGGAACCTGACCGTTGATAGCATAGGCGTCGACTTTCACGTCCGGCAGGATCGCCCAGCGGATGACCGAGGTTTCCAGGTCGAACACCTTCACCCCGTTCTCCATCCTGGCTTGCAGTTCCCGGTCGCCGCGAACCTCCAGGCCATGGCTGGCCGTGATCAGGCGAGGATGCACGGCGGCCATGTCCAGCATCGCTGCAGCCGGCGTGTCGCGGTCCATGACCATGCCGGGCGGCATGATGGCGCCGCCTACATCTCGCGCGCTGAGGGTGAGGTTCACCCAATTGGCCGGAGCGATCATGCCGAGCGCCAGCGCAAGTACGGACACGCCGCCCAAGGCCGCGAGTTGCGGCACAGTTGCATCCGGTTCCATGCCGTGACCGCCATGCGTACCACGCGACCCGCCTCCCCGATTGCCGTGGGAGGAGCCATGGCTGGATCCATGATGGCCGGCTCCGGAGTTATCGCCTGGGTTGCCATGTCTGGGGTTGCTGTGTTCGTCAAAGCGCGCGTCAGCGTGACTGTGCCCCGCCATCCCGACTTCCGCGCCGCCATATGCGTGCTCGCGCCTGCCTTCCCTGGCCTTGTCGAATTCCGGTACGCGTTCGGTCATCAGCCCGTGCTTCAGGCCTCGGGCCACCATCCATACGTTAGAAGGATATGCGGTGATGAAGCCGACGATCACGCCGAACGACATGACACCCCAGAACAGGAGCTCGGTCGGCTCCATGGCCCGCATGTCGCTGCCCATCATCAGGAAGCTCATGACCGGCGCCATGCCCGCCATCATGAAATTCATGCTGATGAATTCCGGCATGAAGCTCTTGCGGACATTCTCCCAATAGGTGCCGCCCATCATCGATTTCATGAACAGCGACTGGAAGATGAACAGGCCGAAGGCGAATCCGGCGACATACTCAACGATGAGATCGATCCACATCGGCAACCCGAGCGCGGCGGTGATTGCCGCCGCGAGGATGATGCCGGTGGCGTCTCCGGCGACGCAGTGGATCGTCGAGCCGACGCCTTGCTTCCAGAGCGGCTTGGTGAACGCCTCGTGTTCGCCCGGCCGCGGCTCCTTGTCGGCCAGCACGTAAATCAGCAGCCCCAGCGGCCCCATATAGAGCGTGACCAGGATGAAGCCCCATTTCATCACCACGGGTTCGGGATTGTTGCGGAACTGATCCCACGCAACGTAAACCGTGCTGAGGGCCGCTAGAACGAACCAGACTGCAAGAAAGTAGTCGACGGGCTGTACGAACACTGCAGAACTCCTATCGGTTTTCTCTCCACTGACCGGGCGGCGGACTGTTTCGGCCGCCTTCTTGAACGCGCCGCGTCTAGCCCACCTGCGTAGAACTCCGGAGATGTTGGCGGCGAAACCACGCGATAAGTCTTCCAGTTGCTGGAAGGTCAAGAGTTGCCGTTCAGCTGTGGCCGATCCGTCGTTCCGAGCAAGGCACGAAGTTCCAAGGGCATTCTCTGCTGCTTGACTCTTCGTTTTTTTCGCGGCACTTTCGATCAATAGGTCAGACCATTTTACCGATCCGAGGTCAGCCGGATGATTCTGTTGAAGTAGAACTGGGTGACAATGCCGATCCAGGCCGTTGAACCGCGTCGACTCTACCGACAGATCGCCGATCAGCTCAGGCAGCTGATCGACGCCGGCGAGTTCGCAGTCGGCGATCGCCTGCCGACCGAGCGCGAACTGGCCGATCAGCTTGGCATCTCCCGCCCGACTGTCCGTGAAGCGCTGATCGCCCTCGAGGTCGAGGGGCGCATACGCATTCGCGTCGGCTCCGGCATCTACGTCACCGACCGGCCGCGTGCCGAGGTTTTGACCGCAGAGATGGATGAAGGCCCGTTCGAGTTGTTGCGGGCGCGCGAGTTCCTCGAAGGGGCGATCGCCGCCGAAGCCGCCCTCCATGTTCGGCCGATTGACATCGAACATATGGACGACGTGCTGCGCCGCATGGAGGACATACTTCACCCGACCAAGATGACGATCGCGCTCGACCGCGAGTTCCATACGATGGTGGCGGGCATTCTCGGAAACGCCGTCCTGGTGCGCTGTATCGGCGAGCTTTTCGACCAGCGCATGAACCCATATTTCGAACGACTGTCGAGTTATTTCGAGAACAGGGATTCCTGGCGAGCCGCGGCGGAGGAGCATCGCGCGGTGCGCGACGCGATCGCGGCGCGCGAGCCCGAACGGGCCAAGGCCGCCATGCAGGAACATCTGCGTCAGTCTCAACTGAGATTCTCACGCAATTTCGGTGAGAAATCCGCGGCCCGGGAGGTCGCGGGATAGGAGCCGGCCGACCGGGAGGATCCTGTCGGCACAGTCAAATCCAATCACAGGGAGGAATATGATGTTGAGAAAATACGTCGTTCTGCTCGGCACGATCGCCGCAATCGCTCTGCCCATGGCTTCGGCCTCTGCACAAACCGCGCTGAAATGGGCTCACGTCTACGAAACGTCCGAACCCTTCCACACCGAGTCCGTGTGGGCGGCGGAAGAGATCAAGAAGCGCACCGACGGCCGCTATACAATCGACGTCTTCCCGGCCTCGCAGCTCGGCAAGGAAGCCGACATCAACCAGGGGCTGACCCTCGGCACGGTTGACATCATCATCTCCGGATCGAGCTTCGCCGCCCGCGAATTCCCGCCGATCGGCGTGACCTACTTCCCGTTCACTTTCCGCGACGCCGATCATCTGCTCGCTTACACCAAGAGCGACAAATACAAGGAGTTGACCGGCGGCTACGAAGAGGCGTCCGGCCATCACATCACGGCGACCACCTACTACGGCACCCGTCACACGACCTCCAACCGGCCGATCGAAAAATGCGCCGACATGCAGGGCCTGAAGATCCGCGTGCCTGATGTGCCGGCCTATCTCGCCATGCCGCGCGCCTGCGGCGCCAACACCGCGCCGATCGCCTTCGCCGAGGTCTATCTCGCTTTGCAGCAGGGCACGGTGGAAGCGCAGGAAAACCCGCTGACGACGATCGACGCCAAGAAGTTCTACGAAGTGCAAAAGCATATTATCCTGACCGGACACATCGTCGACCATCTCAACACGATCGTGTCGCAATCGCGCTGGTCGCAATTGTCGGACGAGGACAAGGCGATCTTCACCGAGGTGATGCAGGAAGCCGCCGCGCGAGCGACAAAGATCATCGTCGATCGCGAGAAGGCCCTGGTTGATACCTTCAAGGAACGCGGTCTCACCGTCACCGAAGTCGATCGCGCCGATTTCGAAAAGAACGTGATGGAGAAGGTGACGTTCGAGGAGTTCGGCTACCGCAAGGAGGATTGGGAGGCGATCCGCGCCGTCAAATAACCTGCATCAAGTCCCGGCCCGGCGCGACAAGCGCGTCGGGTCTGTTGAGCCCGCTGTCCCAACGGTGTCCGGAGCTTGCCGATGACCCAAGAGGTCCACACCCAGGTTACCCCCGAAGAACTGGCGCATGCATTCGAGGAAGAAACCGCGCCCGTCGATCTGTCGCGATACGCGGTGGAAGACTGGCTCACGCTCGCCGTGTTCTGGGGCATGTCGTTCTGCGTGTTCCTGCAGTTCTTCACGCGCTACGTCATGAACAACAGTTTTGCCTGGACCGAGGAGATCGCCATCAACTGCCTCGTCGTCGTGGTCTTCTTAGGCTCAGTCATGTGCACACGCACCACGCGCCACATCCACGTCGACGTACTTTATCATTATCTTCCCGCTGGGGTGGGGCGCTACCTGGCGCTCGCGGTCAATCTGATTACCATTTGCTTCTTCGCCTATATGTCCTGGCTCCTCTGGCGCTATGTCGGGATCGTCCACCGCGAGCGGATGGTCACCATCAACCTGCCGCGCAACGTCGTCTTCTACGCCGTCTTCGCCGGTTTCGTGCTGATGATGCTGCGCGCCATCCAGGTATTCATCGGCAACATCCGCCGTGGCTACTCGGCGCTGGAGCGCCCCGCCGCGTTCGACGGACTGGGGGAATAGGCCATGCTGCTTCTGATCGGAGCGTTTCTCGTCCTGATGCTGGTCGGTGTGCCCGTCGCTGTGTCGATGGCGGTGTCGTCGCTGCTCTATCTCGTCTTCTATGGCGTGGCGCCCGACATCATTGCCGCGCAGCGCATGATCGCCGGTGTCGAGAGCTTTCCGCTGCTCGCCGTGCCGTTCTTCATCTTCGCCGGCAATCTCATGAACATCGCCGGCGTCACCGGGCGTATCTATTCCTTCGCGCTGGCGCTTGTCGGCTGGATGAAGGGCGGTCTCGCCCAGGTGAACATAGTCGGATCGGTGGTCTTCGCCGGCATGTCGGGCGCAGCCCTCGCCGACGCCGCCGGCATCGGCACCATCGAGATCAAGGCGATGCGCGACCATGGCTATCCCGTCGAGGCGGCCGTCGGCGTCACCGCGGCGTCCTCGACGCTCGGCCCGATCTTCCCGCCGTCGCTGCCCTTCGTCATCTACGGCATGATGGCCAACGTCTCGATCGGCGCGCTGTTCATGGCCGGCATCCTGCCCGGCGTCGTCATGACGGTGCTGATGATGGTGACGGTCGCGATCTTCGCCCATCGCCGGGGCTGGGGTTCGGACACGCCGTTCAAGTTGAACCGGCTCGCCGCCGCCTCGATCGAGGTGGCCGTCGTATGCTGCTTTCCGCTGGCGGTTTATGTCCTTGTCGAGATGGGACTGTCGCTCAATATTGCCGTTGGCATCGCGCTCGTCATCCTGATCGCCTGCGACTGGTATTTCGACTTCTCCGCCGTCATGGCGCTGATGACACCGATCATCCTGATCGGCGGCATGACCATGGGCTGGTTCACGCCGACCGAAGCGGCGATGGCCGCAGTCATCTGGTCGTTGTTTCTCGGGCTCGTGCGCTATCGCACGATGACACTCGCAGCCTTGGCCAAGGCCAGTTTTGACACGATCGAGACGACCGCGTCAGTCCTCTTCATCGTCACAGCAGCGTCGATCTTCGCCTGGTTGCTCACGGTCAGTCAGGCGGCGCAGCTCTTCTCGGTCTTCATCACATCGCTGACCGAAAACAAATGGGTGTTCCTGATCCTGGTGAACATCCTGATGCTGGTAGTCGGCTGTTTCCTCGACACGATCGCCGCTATCACGATCCTTGTTCCGATCCTCCTGCCGATCGTGGTCCTCTACGGGATCGATCCTGTGCATTTCGGTCTGATCATGACGCTTAATCTGATGATTGGTCTCCTCCATCCGCCGCTCGGCATGGTGCTGTTCGTCCTCTCGCGGGTCGCCAAGCTGTCGGTCGAGCGTACGACCATGGCAATTCTGCCCTGGCTTGTTCCGTTGATCGTCGCGCTGATCCTGATCACCTTCATCCCCGCCATCACGCTGTGGCTGCCGACGCAAATGGGACTGATCCGATGACCGACAGCGCAGTCGCCGCGACGCTGTTCGGCCCCGAGGATCTGCGCGTCGTCGAGCATCCGCTCGGCCCCCTCGCGCCGGGAATGGTGCGCGTGCGTTTCGGCGCAGGCGGCATCTGCGGTTCGGACCTGCATTATTTCCGTCATGCGCGGACCGGCGATTTTGTCGTCAAATCGCCGCTCGTGCTTGGCCACGAGGTCGCCGGAGAGATTGTCGGAATCAGCGCGGACGCGCCCGGACTTGCCGTCGGTGATCGCGTGGCAGTCAACCCGTCGCGCTGGTGCGGACAATGCGCCCGATGCGCCGAGGGCCGCGCCAATCTCTGCGAAAACATCTATTTCATGGGCTCCGCTTCGAAAACGCCGCATATGCAGGGCGGTTTTGCCAGCGTGTTCGATGCCACGCCGGCGCAATGCGTCAAGGTTCCGCACTCTATCGCCTATCAGGCCGCGGCACTCGCCGAACCACTCGCCGTCAGCCTGCACGCGGTGGCGCGGGCCGGCGACATTGCTGGCCGCAACGTCATCCTGTTCGGCGCCGGCCCCATCGGGCTCCTGACAATGCTCGCCGCCGGGCTCAAGGGATGTGGCGAGCTCACCGTCGTCGACATAGCAGAGGCGCCACTCGCCTTCGCCAGCAAGCTTGGAGCAAACAGGACGATCGACCTGTCCAGCGGCGACGAGGAGCTCAAGGCGCTCGCGTCCCACAGGGCGATCGATGTCGCGTTCGAGATTTCAGGCACGGCAGCGGGCCTCGCGGCGGCGATCGACAGCGTTCGGCGCGGCGGCACGGTCGTTCAGGTCGGCAATCTGCCGGGTGGTCAGATCCCGGTGGCGGCCAACGCGGTGATGGCCAAGGAAATCAATCTGCTTGGCACGTTTCGTTTCGACGTGGAATTCGATCAGGCGGTCGATCTCATCGTCGGCGGGGATATAGACGTCCTGAAGCTGGTGACCGCCGAACGCCCCCTCTCCTCGGCCCGCGATGCCTTTCGCCTGGCTGCCGACCGCTCGCAGAGCGTCAAGGTGGTGCTGACCGCCGACTGAGGAGTTTTTTCCCCGGGGCCTCCCACCAGCTGTTATCAACCGTTGCAGTCTCAGCGCACCGGCCCGGTTTCCTTCCTGTCTGCCTGCTTACGCGCCCGCGCAAACTGCAGCCCGGCGACGCCGGCGGTCGCAGCGAGCGCCAGGCCGATCGGAATGAGGCTCGAGGGCTGGTCGGCCTTTCTGAGCACCGCCACCACGTCATATCCGACATCCAGCCCGATGCGCTTGGCGTAGGAGCCGAAATCGACATTGCTGATCATCAGCGCGTCGCCCGCTTGCGTGATGGTAAGTCCAATGCCGCGCAGGCGCTCCAGCGGCTCGCCCGGCTCCCCGAGCGGCACATTGACCGTTTTGCGTACATCTTCGCCCATGAGGTCGACACCCTCGACGACGAAATTGATGCGGCCATCCGCCGGCGTCTGCGCGACCGCCGACAGGAACTCGCTCGCCGGCAACTCCTCGTAAGGCGGCGACACCTGGTTGAGCCACCAGTCCGGCCGGAACAGCGTGAAGCAGATGAGAAGCAGGGCCGCACTTTCCCAAACCCGGCTTTTCGTCACGAACCAGTTCATTGTCGCTGCCGAAAACAGCAGGATGGCGATCAACGAGACCGTTGCCACCCATATCGTCTGGGGCCAGGTGTCGACTCCGATCAGCAGCATCGCCGGATTGAAGATGAAGACGAAGGGCAGGATCGCCGTGCGCAGCGAATAGAGCGCGCCCTGGAAACCGGTGGCAATCGGATCCTCCTTGGAAATCGCCGCCGCCGCGAAGGCCGCCAGCCCGACGGGCGGGGTAATATCCGCCATGATTCCGAAGTAAAAGACGAACAGGTGGACTGCTATCAACGGGATCGGCAATCCGGCCTGCGCGCCAAGATCGACCACGACCGGCGCCATCAGCGTCGCGACCAGAATATAGTTTGCGGTGGTCGGGATGCCCATGCCGAGCACAAGGCTGATCGCGGCGATGAGGATCAGCATAAGGATGACGTTGCCGCCGGAGATGAACTCGACGAGCTCCGTCATCATCAGGCCGAGACCGGTCAGCGTGATCGTGCCGACGACGATGCCGGCGGTGGCCGTGGCGATACCGATGCCGATCATGTTGCGGGCGCCGAGCGCCAGCCCGTCGATCAGGTCGTCCCAGGCCGCACGCACTGAGGCGGCGAGGTTTTCGTTACGGAACACCGCCATCAGCGGCTTGCGGGTGGCGACGATACCGAGGATCGACAGGGTCGCCCAGAACGCCGAGAGGCCTGGCGACATCTGCTCTACCATCAGGCACCACAGAAGCACCGCGATCGGGATGAGGAAATCGAGCCCGGTCCGCGTGACGTCCCAGGCGCGCGGCAGTTCCAGGATTGGCGCGTTCGGATCGTCGAGTGCGAGGTCCGGATAGCGGGAGGAATACCAGACCGAGGTGACGTAGAGAGCTACGCCGGTGATTGCGAGCACCGACGGCGCGGTCCCACCGAAGACGGCCTGGATAGCAACGATGCCGTAGTAGACGATACAGACTGCGAGAACGCTGCCGGACAGTCCCAGCCCCATCCGCAGCATCCGTTCTCTTGCCGGCGTCGGACGCTGCGGGATCGTCTTCAGGTCCATCTTTATCGCTTCGAGATGAACCATATAGAGCAGCGCGAGATAGGAGAAGACCGCCGGCAGCAGCGCGTGCATGACGATCTCCGAATAGGGAATGCCGACATATTCGACCATCAGGAAGGCGGCCGCGCCCATGACCGGCGGCATGATCTGGCCGTTGATCGAGGCTGAAGCCTCGATGGCGCCCGCCTTGACGCCGGAAAGGCCGGTGCGCTTCATCAACGGGATGGTGAAGATGCCGCCTGAGACCACGTTGGAGACGGACGAACCGGACACGACACCGTTGAGAGCCGATGAGACCACCGCGACTTTCGCCGGGCCGCCACGCAGATGGCCGAGCAGCGCGATGGAGATTTGCATCATCCAGTTGCCGGCGCCTGCCTTTTCCAGAAGCGTACCGAACAGGACGAAGAGAAAGACGAAGCTCGTCGATACGCCAAGTGCAATCCCGAAGACGCCTTCGGTGGTCAGCCATTGATGGTTGAGAAACTTATTGAGTGATGCGCCGCGATGTTGAATCACGTCCGGCATGTACTGGCCGGCAAAGGTGTAGAAGATGAAGACACATGCCACGACCACCATTGGAAGGCCGAGCGCGCGGCGCGTCGCTTCGAGGAGCAACAGGATGCCAACTGTGCCGGTAACGAGATCGAGCGTGGTTGGCTGGCCGGGCCGTCCGGAAAGCTCGACGTAGAAGAGAAAGAGATAGGAGCCGGCAAACCCCCCGACCGCGGCCAGCACCCAGTCGAGCAGCGGCACACGATCGCGGGGCGAGGATCTCAGCGCCGGATAGGCGAGGAACGTCAAGAACAGCGCGAAGCCGAGGTGAATGGCGCGCGCTTCCGTATCATTAAGGATGCCGAAGCCGAACACGAACGGCAAAGGCGAAGCGTACCAGAGCTGGAAAAGCGACCAGGCAACTGCAACCCAGAGCAGGATTCGAGCGACTGTTCCGCTCGGATGCCGGCCACCCGTATCAGCCTCCGCGACCAGTTGCTCGAGCTCTTGGAGATCGACGCTGGCCGGTTGTGCCTTCACTTCGCTCAATGACGCCTCCTGTTGCGGATGGGTCCGGCGGGTCCGCTGGATCCGCCGGGCTGTCGTCAGATCACGAAGCCTACTTCAGCCAGCCCTTCTCCTTGAAGTATTTTTCAGCGCCCGGATGCAGCGGCGCGGAATTTCCTTCCGACACCATCTTGGCCGGATCGAGATTGGCAAAGGCCGGATGCAGCGACTTGAACTCGTCGAAATTTTCGAACACCGCCCTGGTCAGCTGATAGACGCTCTCGTCAGGAACCTTGGCCGAGGTGACCAGCGTGGCGAGCACCCCGAAAGTCTCGGTATCGTCGGGATTGTTGGCGTAGAGCCCGCCCGGGATCACCGCCTTGGCGTAGTAGGGATTTTCTGCGACCAGCTTGTCCACGACTTCTCCGGTCAACGGCACCAGCTTGGCAGCGCAGGTAGTGGTCGGATCCTGGATGTTCGCGGAGGGATGGCCGACGCCGTAGAAGAACCCGTCGATCTTGCCGTCGCAGAGAGCCGGGCCGTGCTCGTCAGCCTTCAACTCCGATGCGAGCGAAAAGTCGGCCAACGTCCAGCCCATCGCGCCGAGCAGACGTTCCATGGAAGCGCGTGTCCCGGAACCGGGATTGCCGACGTTGAAACGTTTACCCTTGAACTCCTCGAATTTCGTCACGCCGGCATTCGGATGCGCCAGGACCGTGAACGGCTCCGGATGGATCGAGAAAACCGCACGCAGGTCGGTATGGGCGCCACCGTCCTTGAATGATTCCAGCCCCTTGTAGGCGTTGTACTGGACGTCGGACTGCGCCATGCCGAAGTCGAGTTCGCCTTCCTTGATCGTATTCACGTTGAATGCCGATCCGCCGGTCGATTCCACCGAGCAGCGGATGCCATGCGTCTTACGATCCTTGTTGAGCAGGCGGCAGATAGCGCCGCCGGCGGCATAATAGACGCCGGTGACGCCACCGGTCCCGATGGTAACGAAATTCTGCTGCGCCATGGCGCTGGCCGAAAACAGCAGCGCGGCCGACAAGGCGGCGATCTGTGCTCCGTGGCGTGCAGTCCGGGCATGTTTCATCTGGTTCTCCCTTGGTACTTTGCGTGCCGTCGCGCCGTCCGGTGTTTTAGTGTCAAGGCACGTCGATGCATGCTACGATTGTTGCGCTTTATCAATCAAGGGAAATGCTTGTTACAATGAATACGCGGGAGATGGGTTTCGACGCGCTTCTGGCGCGCATATTGACCGAACTCCCCGAACTGAGCTCAGAACTGCGCAAGGCGGCGCGATTCCTGGTCGATCATCCCGACGAGGTGGCGCTGGTTTCCATGCGGGTTCTGGCCGCGCGATCAGAGGTGACACCGACGACCTTCGTGCGATTGGCGCGGCGCCTGGGCTTCGGTGACTGGGCGGCGCTGCGCAAGCCGTTCGAGGACCGGCTGCGCTCCGGAAAGGCGCCTTTCGCGGCAAGGGCCGATGCGCTTGTCAAGCGCGGGTCGGAGGCGATTTTCGCTGAATCGCTGAGGACGACCGTTGCCAATCTGGCGGCGGCCGAAGCGGCCAATGGCAGCGAAGAAATAGCAACGGCTTGCGCGATACTGGAGAAGGCACAGCGCATACGTGTCGCCGGGTTCCGAAGCTGCCGCGCGCCCGCCCACGCGCTCGTCTACCTCTGCCGGATGTTTCGGCGCGACGTCACGCTGCTCGGCGGCGACGGCGGTGCGATGGAGGCGGAACTCGCAGCGCTTGGAAAGAGGGAAGCGGTCGTCGCGATCGGCTTTTCGCCCTATTCGCGTGAACTCGGGCCGGTGATGGAGGCTGCGCAACGACACAGCGTTCCGATTGTCGCGATCGTCGACAGCATGGCTGCTCCGATCGCGCGGCATGCCGACGTTACCTTGCGATTCTCTACCGACAGCCCGTCCTTCTTCCCGTCGGTAGCCGCAGCTATGGCTATCGTGGAAGCGCTGGCTGCAACGATGCTGGCGCGCAGCGGGCCGGCCGCCGCGGCTCGTGTCAGGGAGACGGAACTGGAGTTACAGGCGTTCGGGGCCTATCTGCCGGAATAAGGGCGCTGGCGCTATGCCACCGCAGCGTCTATCGCGTCGCCGAGTCGTTCGACAATCGCGTCGATTGCTGCGGCGTCTACGATGAATGGCGGCGCAAGCAGCACATGATCGCCGCGCACGCCGTCGATCGTGCCTCCCGCGGGATAGACGAGCAGTCCGCGCGCCATTGCCTCGCGCTTGATCTTCGCATTGAGCTTCAGCTTCGGGTCAAAGGGCGCCTTGGTCGAGCGATCCTCGACCAGTTCCACACCCATGAAAAGGCCGCGCCCGCGAATGTCGCCGATATGGGCATGGTTGCCGAACCGCTCGCCCAGTCGCTGCGAAAGATGTGCTCCCATCGCCCGAACATTGGCGAGCAGATCGTCGCGAGCGATCACCTCCTGGACGGCAAGAGCCGCCGCGCAGGCCATCGGGTGGCACATATAGGTGTGGCCGTGCTGGAAGAAGCCGGAGCCTTCGGCGAAAGCGTCGAAGATGCGGCGAGAAAGCAGCACCGCACCAATAGGCTGGTAGCCTCCACCGAGGCCTTTGGCTATTGTCATCAGGTCGGGCGCGACACCGTCCTGCTCGCAGGCATGCAGCGTCCCGGTGCGGCCCATGCCGCACATCACCTCGTCGAGGATGAGGAGCACACGGTAGCGGTCACAGATTTCGCGGATGCGCCTGAAATAGCCGGGAACGGCGGGCACCGCCCCTGCTGTCGCGCCGACGACAGGTTCCGCGACGAAGGCCATGACGGTGTCCGGACCGAGTTCGAGAATTTTCTCCTCGAGCGCCTGGGCGGCGCGCAGGCCGTAGGCCTCGTCTCTCTCACCGGCCTCCTGGTAGCGGTAGGCATAGCATGGCTCGATGTGGTACGTGTTGATCAGCAACGGGCGGAATTGGGCACGGCGCCACTCATTACCCCCGGCAGCGAGAGCGCCGAGCGTGTTGCCGTGATAGCTCTGTCGACGGGCAATGACGTTTCGCCGCTCGGGCTTGCCAGTCTCGACGAAAAACTGCCGTGCCATCTTGAGCGCCGCCTCCACAGCTTCGGAGCCGCCGGACACGAAATAGGCGTGGCTAATACCTTGTGGCGCCCCGGAGACGAGCTTGTCGGCCAATGTCTCCGCCCGCTCGTTGGTGAAAAAGCTGGTGTGGGCATAGGCGAGCTTATCGGCCTGTGCGTGGAGCGCGGCCGTCACGTCGGGATGGCTGTGGCCGAGGCAGGAAACCGCCGCGCCGCCTGACGCGTCGATATAGGCGCGGCGATCGCGGTCGAAGAGTTCGATACCCTTGCCGCCTATCGCGACGGGCAGGGTCGCATGGATCTGGCGATGCAGGATGTGTGTCATGCTTTCCTCGATTGACGTTGGCGCGGTTTGGAGCGACCCTATCATGCAACATATGTTACATAGTGCGCAATACTGAAACAATTGGACTGCATATGACCGTCGACAGGGACGTGACCGGCCCCGGACTTATCGCGCCGACGGCAATCGCCGTTGCGCCGAATGGTGGACGGCGTGGCAAGGAAGACCACCCTGCCCTGCCGATCGGCCCCCAGGAACTGGCCCGGACCGCCGCCGCCTGCCTCGAGGCGGGCGCCGCTATGATCCATGCGCATGTCCGCGATCGCGACGGCGGCCATTTGCTCGACGTGCACGCTTATCGCGAGACGACGAAAGCGATACGCGATGCGGTGGGCGAGCGGCTGATCATCCAGATCACCAGCGAAGCGGTCGGCCGATACCAGCCGGCCGAGCAGATGGCGGTGGTGCGCGCTACCCGTCCTGAGGCGGTTTCGCTGGCGCTGCGCGAACTGGTGCCAGACGCTGCCCATGAGACCGCTTTCGCGGACTTCCTGTGGTGGCTGAAGAGCGAGCGGATCGCCCCTCAGATGATCCTCTACGCGCCCGAAGAGGCTTCGGCCCTAGCCGCCATGCAGCAGCGCGGGCTGGTGCCTTTCGACGACATCTCGGTGCTCTATGTGCTCGGCCGCTACACGCCGGGACAGGTTTCGCGACCGGCCGACCTGCTTCCCTTCCTTGCGCATGACCGTCCGCGCTTCGCGCACTGGATGGTCTGCGCCTTCGGTCGGGAAGAAACCGCTTGCGTTACGGCCGGTGCGCTGCTGGGCGGTCATGCCCGCGTCGGCTTCGAGAACAATTTTACTCTGGCCGACGGTACAACCGCCAAGGACAATGCCGCGCTCGTAACGGCGATCAAAGGCGCGCTAACTGCTTGCGGAGTAAGGACCGCCCAAGCCGACGACCTGCGCGCCGCTTGGTCGATCCAGCGTTAACCCCCGCCCGCACGCCTTAAACGGCCTCGTCGGTTCGTCACATTTGTCAAAAATCGCTTTGCTACGCTGCAACCGAATTCTTTGGCTGACGTTAAGGTTGCAATGGGCGCTGGGGAGGCCTTTATGCAGACATACCTCGTCGAACAAATGGAGGGCGATGACGTGATCGCGGTGCGTATCATCAACGCGCCGAGCCCTTTCAAAGCCGCCGCCATGTCGACAGATCGACGTGTTACCCTCCGAACGTGGGAAAAGGATTGGATCCGAGTAACCGACGAGAACCGGGGACATATCTTTGCATACTGCTTTGTCTCCGACGGAGACTCCGACACCAGCGGGCGTGGCCCGACAAAAGCACCAGGTAAACCAAGAAGAGCCCAAAAAACTGATCAGAGAGCCGGGTAGGCTCAAAGCCCTGAATCTTGGCTCCTAGCTGTATCGCGCTAATTTCCTGACGACTTCGCGACCACTGACAGCGGCGGCGCCTGCTGCCACATTGCCGACTATAGCCCAGAACCGCGACAGCACGAATTAAGCCAATAGCCGGCGGCGCTGGTCGGTTGTCAGGTGCGATCGCCTGTGCCCGTGAGCCTCCTGTCGACGCGAATCGTCCGCAGCACGAGATGACGCCAAAGTGAGCAACCGCGGCCGTTTGGTGAAGATCGCGGCATCATCAGAATGATCGATGAAAAGATTTCGGCCGGGGGCGATAAGTGATCTTAATCATAGCGTGGGCAACTCATGTCTCCGGCATATTTGGGATCAGAAAAGGCGCGTCTGGATCTAGGGGCGGATTGTCAGCCAGCGGCCTCCAATGGATGGTCAAACGTCCCGGATTACGCACTTGATCAGGGCGGTCCTGTATTGCGCCCTTACCAGCGGATGGGCGTCGATTTTGCGAACGTTGCCGTCTGTGACCACCTGAGAAACATTACCAGCCAATATCCCGACAAGCTCGCAATCAGCGACGGCACCAACCGCCTTACCTACTCCGAGCTTTTCCAGGCTGTCGAGACGCTGTCGCACCGGATTGCGGCCATCGTTCCCGACGGACGGGCGATCGGGATACGTCAGGCCAACTCGGTGTGGTATCCTGTGGCAATGCTGGCGAGCATGGCGGTCGGACGGCCTTCGGTCCCGCTCAACACGAGAGATCCCGGCTCGCGGACCAATGAAATTGTTGCTGCCGCGCGACTCTCGGCCATCATAGGCGACGGAAATGTCCAGCCAGCCGGTTTGGCACAGGAGGTCCACTGGATCGATGTGACCACCAGCGTCGCGCCGCAAGCTCAACCGACACCCCAGTCCTGTTCCGTCTCCGTCGATGAGCCCGCAATAGTGCTCTACACCTCCGGCAGCACTGGCCGACCCAAAGGCATTGTCAATAGCCAGCGCAGTCTGCTGTGGCGGGTCCAGCAATACGTTGACGCATGCCACATCAACTCGCTTGATGTTTTCCTGCCCTTGACCGGGCCTGCCACGATCGCCGGTTGCCGGGAGGTTCTCGCCGCCCTTCTCACCGGCGCAACCTTGCATCTCGTCGAGGTGGAAGTCGTTGGCTTGCGCGCAGTCCAGCGCCTAGTCGAATCCGAAGGGGTGACGGTCACCTATCTGGTGCCGGCGTTGCTTCGGGCACTCATGGCAGACAAACCTGCTGACGCCTTCCGGTCGCTCAGAGTGGCCCGCATTGGGGGGGAGAAAGTGTCGTGGACCGACATCGCCCTGCTGCGCAAAACCGTTTCGAGCACTTGCCTGATCCAGATCGGTTACTCGTCAACCGAGACCACAGGGTCGCAATGGTTCTTACCGCAGGACTGGCCGGAGGAAGGCGTCTCGGTTCCGGTTGGCTGGCTGCTTCCTGGAATCACCTTCGCCATTGTCGACGAAAGGGGGCGCCCCGTTCAGCTGGGCGAGAGCGGAGAACTCCTGATAAGAAGCCCGTATGTCCTGCTTGGTCATTGGGAGAACGGCGCCGTCGTGCCGGCAGAATCGGATCCAGATGACCCGGATCTTCGGATCTTCGCGACGGGTGACCTCGTCCAACTTGACAGTCATGGCCTGCTGCGGATCGTCGGACGTAAGGGGCGCCAGATAAAGATCAATGGTCGGCGCGTTGAACCCGCTGAACTCGAACGGGTATTGCGTTACACGCCTTCGGTGGAGGATGCCGTGGCAATCGTGACGGCGGCAAATGAGCTTGTCGCTTTCGCAGTTCCCAAGCACCGGACCGGGGAGGCCTTTTCGGACGAGCTTCGCCAGCTTGTCAGAACGAATCTGCCGCCACCGCTGCGTCCCCTTCGGTTGCACACGGTCGCCGAGATTCCGCGCTTGGCAAGCGGTAAGGTCGACATGGTGGCGCTTGCGGGGATGGATCTTTCAGCCAGAAAGACAGCGCCGACCGCACAGCCGCCCAATTCAGGAAGCGAGCTGAAGGCCCATCAGATAGTGCGGCATGCCTGGACCAAGATCCTCAACACGCGCGTGGCCGCCGGACGCTGGGATGATGCAGGAGGAGATTCGCTGAAGCTGCTGCATTGCGTCATGGAGATCGAAAGCGCCATCGGGCAGGAACTTGGTCTTGGGGACTTCACCGTCGGGATGAGCGTGGACGAAATGGTCCAGGCAGTCGTATCGGCACAAGCAGGCGACCAGCGCGCGCAGGAGCACGATCCGCCAATTCTTTTCCTGTTCCCGGGATCGGTCGGCTATGGCCCGAGCCTCGCTGCGTTTGCAGCCGCGATGGGCAAGGTCGCCCGAGTAGCCCCCATCAGATACCCTGCCCTGGCTAAGATATTGAGCGGCCATAACTCCCTCGCCACCATCGCCGATGCTGCGGTCGAGCAGATCCGCCGCGCTCAGCCTGCGGGCCATATACGACTTCTCGGCCATTCGCTCGGCGGCGCGGTCGCATTCGAAGTTGCGGCACGACTGCTGGCCGCGGGGCGATCTGTGAAGTTCGTGGGAATCCTCGACACAAGCCTAGTCGGCGAACGGAGCGACCATTGGGAGACGTTTACCCGGACATTTGATCGGATCCGGACCAACCGCGTATCCGCTTACCGGATGGCTTGCCGCGCCCTTGCAAAGGTCGCCGTCGCAATGGGCTGCGAGGTGCAACTCGCCCGGATCCTCGATCGCTATGCCCAGGGACAGTTCAACGCGACGAGCTTTAGAACCAAACTGGAGCTGCAGGAGGTTTTGCGGGCGCGAGCGTTCTTTCAATGGTTGTCGGGACCGAAGCCGGCGTTGCCCATTACCGGCACCTTGTTTCGCTGCGCTCGGCCTGGAATGCCTCCAGCCATCGGGTGGGATCGCGCTTTCGCACATCTGGACGTGATTCCGATCGTGGGCAGCCACATCGACCTGGTCATAGAGCCTCATATTGCCACCAACCGCCCCCTCATCGAGAAGGCTGTGGCGCAAACCTATTCGCCAAGCGAGTCTCGCAAATGGGAGTACAGACCATCGACGTGATTACAGGATTCAGCAAGGACGCCCTTGTGCTCGATGCCCGCGTGGAGGTCGATCGCATCGTTCAGATCCTGCGCGAGCAGGTTTTTGGCACGCTGCGGCGTCGTGGCGTAGTTGTCGGCCTCTCCGGGGGTATCGACAGCTCCGTTGTCGCATCGTTGTGCGCACGCGCGTTCGGGAAAGACAAGGTCTTGGGGATATTCATGCCGGAGCGCCATTCCTCCGGCGATTCGCTAAGGCTTGGCCGCAGCGTCGCAGCCCAGCTTGGCATCGATACGATCCTGGAAGACATAGCCCCAGCACTTGAGGCCGTCGGCGCCTATCGCCGACAGATCGAAGCGATCCAGACGGTCGTTCCCCAATATGGAGACGGCTGGAAATGCAAGCTCGTGCTCGCGTCGGTTCTCGAGAGCAACGGTCTCAACATCACACGCCTCACGGTTCAGGATCCCGAGGGCAAGACCGATGCGGTGCGTCTGTCGCCGGCAGCCTATCTGCAGATCGTTGCTGCAACCAACTACAAGCAGCGCCTGCGCAAGATGACCGAGTACTACCATGCGGACCGCCTCAACTATGCCGTGGCAGGTACGCCAAACCGCCTGGAGCATGACCAAGGCTTTTTCGTCAAGCAGGGCGACGGAATTGCCGATCTGATGCCAATCGTCCACCTCTATAAGACCCAGGTTTACCAGCTGGCTGAATACCTTGGGGTGGATGAAGAGGTCCGGCGGCGGCCGCCGACCACGGATACTTTCTCCATGGCCCAGAGTCAGGAGGAATTCTACTTCGCGCTGCCTTATCATCTGATGGATCTGTGCCTCTACGGCTTGAACCACGGAATTTCTGCCGACGAGGTCGCCGCAGCTGCCGGCCTCACCGCGGCCCAGGTTCAGAAAGTCTTCAAGAACATCGACACCAAACGGCGTGCCGCACGCTACCTTCACGCACGGCCTTTGCCGACCACTGCGATGGGCGAGGGCTGACCGGATGTGCGGCATCGCCGGAATCATCTCGCTACGCGCCTACGCGGCGCCTCCTTCGCGCGAGGCATTGATGCACATGGTGGGCGCACTCGCGCATCGCGGCCCTGACGAGCGCGGCCTTTACCGCGACAAACGCGCGGGATTGGCGCATGCCCGCCTGTCCGTCGTCGATCTCTCCAACGGCCAGCAGCCACTCGCGGACGCGGGCGATACGACGTGGATCGTCTTCAACGGCGAGATCTTCAACTACCTCGAGCTGCGTGAAAAATTGATCGCCCTCGGCCACCGCTTCCGCACCCATAGCGACACAGAGGTCATCGTCCATGCCTATCGCGCGTGGGGCGAGGCTGCCTTCGAGCGGATGAACGGGCAATGGGCGGTCGCAATCTGGGACTCGGTGGCGGGTCGTCTCGTGTTATCGCGCGATCGGTTTGGCATCTGCCCCTTGCATTTCTGCGAGCATGGGGGGCGCCTTTACTTTGCCAGCGAAGTGAAAGCCATTTTCGCGGCCGACATGAATATACCCTGTGCTTTCGATCCAGCCGGCATCGATCAGACTTTCACGCTCTGGACAGTCGTCCCGCCGCAAGGCGTATTTCAAGGGATCAGCGAACTCACCCCAGGGCACGTCCGCATATACGAAAGTGGCACCGTTCGCGAGCGGGCCTTCTGGAAGCCTTGCTATCCCGAAATTTCCGATCCCCGCCGTGGAGAATTCACCGGCTCGCTCGACGACGCGGTGGACGAGGTGCGCGGCGCCCTGGAGGCTGCGACGGCGCTCAGGATCGTGCAGGCCGACGTGCCGGTCGGCTGCTATCTGTCGGGCGGGCTCGACAGCTCGCTAGTCGCCACGCTGGGAAGGCGCTACGCGGGCGAGCGGTTCCAGACCTTCTCCCTGCGTTTCGCCGACGCCGAGTATGACGAGACCCGTTTCCAGCGCCTGGTCGCCGGCGCGACCGGGAGCGAGCACCATGAGGTGGTGGTTTCGCGCAGCGACATCGCCGAGATCTTTCCCGAGGTGATCTACCACACAGAGCGTCCAATCCTGAGGACAGCGCCTGCGCCGCTGTTCCTGCTCTCTAGGCTGGTGCGAAAACACGGCATCAAGGTCGTGCTAACCGGCGAAGGAGCTGACGAAATGTTCGCTGGCTATGACCTGTTCCGCGAAGGCAAAGTTCGCCGCTTTTGGGGACGCCAGCCCGCATCGACACGACGCTCACGGCTGCTGGAGCGCCTGTATCCTTATCTCAGCCGCTCGCCGGTACATCAGCAAGCAATGGCGCGCCAGTTCTTCGGGCGCGATATCCAGGCCTATGACACGCCCGGCTTTGCGCATGACACACGCTGGCGCACCACCAGCGCCATCAAGCGATTGTTCTCCGCCGACATGCGCGCCGAGTCCGAGCGCCGCAATGCCGTGCCCGAGCTGATCGCCCGCCTGCCCGCGGAGTTTTCGCGATGGGGCTCGCTCGCGCAGGACCAGTGTATCGAGATCCAGACGCTGATGTCGGGATACCTGCTTTCTTCGCAAGGGGACAGGATGCTCATGGCCCACTCCGTCGAGGGGCGCTTCCCGTTCCTGGACGATGAACTCGTGACGCTCGCGAATTCGCTTCCGGCTGCCTACAAGCTGCGCGTCCTCGACGAAAAGCACGTGTTGAAGCGGGTGGCGGAACCGATCGTGCCGTCGGAAATCGTGGCCCGCAAGAAGCAGCCGTACCGAGCGCCCAACGCGCTTTGCTTCGTTGCCGGCCATGCTCCGGCCTATGTCCGCGAAGCGCTTTCGGAGACGTCGCTGCGCGAGGCAAACGTTTTCGATCCGAAGTCGGTCACGCGTCTGCTGGACAAATGTCGAGCCAGGGCGAGCGATGGCGATCTGTCCAACTCCGACAACATGGCGCTGGTCGGCGTGCTGTCGACCCAGCTTCTTCACCAGCAGTTTGTCGCAAGCCGTCCCGGTGGGGTCCGCCTGGGCGAGCTCAGCGTCGACGTTGACCGCGAGCATCGCGAAGAGGTGCTGGCATGATGCATGGCGCCGTACCACTGCTGCATGACTACCTCACCCACGCCGCCAGCCGGGTCTGTGAGAAGGTGGCGCTGGTGTGCGGCGGGCAACGTGTCACCTATGGCGAGCTCGAAGCGCGCTCGAACGCCATCGCGCAACATCTGGCCGCGTCTGGGGTTGCACGCGGAGATCGCGTGATGATCTTCGCCGACAACACTGTCGAGACGGTCGTCGCCTTCTGGGCCGTGCTCAAGGCGAACGCCGTGGTGTGCATCGTCAATCCGCTCACCAAGAGCGACAAGCTTGATTACCTGCTCAACGATTGCCGACCGACGGCACTGATCACGGACAGGCACCTGCACTCGATCTTTAGCGAGCCGGCACGCAACTGCCCGTCATTGCGCCGGGTGATCGTCTCCGGGCCGATCATCGAGGCCGAGCTGACAGGATTGCCGCACGCCGTGCGCTGGGACAGCGTAGTCGCCGCCGATGGTAGCGTACCGCCGGCGCGCCGGTGCATCGATATCGATCTCGCTGCCATCATCTACACATCTGGATCGACAGGCGAACCCAAGGGCGTGATGCTGACGCACAGGAACATGACTGCCGCGTGCACGTCGATCGCTTCATACCTGAAGCTGTGCGAAGACGAGGTGATCCTCAACGTTTTGCCTCTCGCCTTCGATTACGGCCTGTACCAGATGATCATGGCGTTTCGCACTGGCGCTCGGCTGGTGCTTGAACGCTCGTTCGCTTTCCCGGCGCAGATCCTCGGGTTGATCAAGCAGGAGAGGGTGACAGGTTTTCCCGGCGTGCCGACCATCTTCGCCGCACTCTCGGATCTCAAGTCGCTGAAAGACCATGACTTTTCGAGCATTCGCTACGTCACGAACACTGCGGCTGCCCTGCCGCTCAAGCACATTCTCATGTTGCAGGACCTGTTTCCGGATGCGCGCATCTATTCAATGTATGGCCTCACCGAATGCAAGCGCTGCACCTATCTGCCGCCGGAAGACCTTGAGCGAAAGCCATTGAGCGTCGGCGTCGCCATCCCGAACACGGAAATGTGGATTGTCGATGAGCATGACAAGCCGGTCGGTCCTGATCTCGTTGGCCAACTCGTCATCCGCGGGGCGACGGTGATGAAGGGCTATTGGGGTAAGCCGGAAGCCACGGCCAGAAAACTCAAACCCGGCCCGTTGCCGGGCGAGCAGGTCTTGTACACCGGCGACTACTGCCGGATGGACGCGGAAGGCTACCTCTACTTCATCGGTCGCGGCGATGAGATCATAAAATCGCGAGGAGAGAAGATAGCGCCGAAGGAGGTGGAAAACGCGCTGCTGGATATTCCGGGTGTGCGGGAAGCCGCGGTCATCGGCGTTCCGGACGAGTTGCTCGGACAAGCTGTGAAAGCCTTCGTCGTGATCGAGCAAGGAAGAATCGTCGGCGAAAGGCAGTTGCAGAAAGAATGCCAGAGACGATTGGAAAATTTCATGGTTCCGAAGTCCATCGTGATCGTACCCAGCCTACCGATGACAGACACAGGCAAACTCAAAAAAACGGCCCTGTCATGAGGCGGTTTCTGGATGAAATTGATCGCCATTCATCTTTAGTATCAGTATCGGAGGAGGATTCAATGTTGTCTACCAAAGATAGAGCCGAGACCTGCAAGGACCAGATTCGCGCTTTCCTGGCGTCGAATTTCTACATAGCCGACGCGGATGCTCTGGAGAGCAATACGTCCCTTCTCGACCAAGGCATCGTCGACTCGACAGGGGTACTCGAGGTTATCGGCTTTATCGAGGAGACCTTCGGCATCACCGTGGAAGACAGCGAACTCCTGCCGGAGAACCTCGATTCTATCCAAGGAATTGCGCAATATGTTCTCCGCAAGCAAAACTGATTGCCGACATCTGCCCAGCGTTGTTTTACGCCGCCGACAGCGCCACCGAGCCTGCCGCAGTCGCGGCACGGCTCACGCTTGCGACGTGGTATGTCCCACAACCACCCTGCCCTCGCCGGCTTCGTTCGTGACCGCACGGATGTTCTCGTAAGCCTTGGAACGCTCCAGCAGACTGATGACCTGCCGGTCCTGGCCGAGGCCGACCTCGAAGAGCAGGACGCCTCCGCGCCGCAAGTAACGCGGCGCGTCCTTGATCACCCGCATATGGATGCTCAGGCCGTAGGGGCCGGCCGCAAACGCTTCACGCGGCTCAAGCTCCGTCAGATGCGCGCGGTCGCCCTCAAGCCGCTTTTCCGAAATGTAGGGCGGATTGCAGACGATCACGTCCATCGTACCATCAAGCTCCAAGCCCGAGAAAGCACTGAACAAGTCGCCCTGAAGCACGGACACGCGATCCGCCATGCGGTGATGGGCGACGTTGCGGCGCGCGACTTCGACGCATCCATCGGTAAGATCGCTCGCCCAGACACGCGCGGTGGGAGCGAAGTGCGCGATGGCGCACGCCAGATTGCCGGCCCCGCAGCACATATCGACGACGCGTGGCGCCGGCAGGTTCATTTGACTCAGAACATCAAGAGCGGTCGTGCCAAGCAACTCCGTCTCCGGCCGGGGAACGAGCGCACCGGGCGCGATGAGCAACTCCAGCCCCATGAAGGTGGTGCGGCCTTTGCTGTAGGCTTCGGCGACACTGATCTCTTCGCTCATGACAGACCCGCCTTCCTGACATTGCCGGTGCCGTTGTCCGACAATTCCGCCCCAATTAAGTGTATCCCAAATTCATTAAATTCTCGATGGGCAAATCGAAAAACACTCGCCGCCCTAAGGTTTGAAGACATGATGCAACAAAAGGTGATCATGAGCCTCTCATCTGTCGCGTGATTGGGAATATTGTCTCATCATTGGAAATATCCGGGCTCCCAGCCCGGTTATCCCCAGCCTTGCACAGCCAATTCCCGAATTCTCGGTCCTGCGTCACGATTTTGCTACATTTTAATCAAAAGGCACATACGTAAGCAAAGCGTAATGTTTCAGTAGCTAACGGAAAGCAGCCGCTTCCCGCAAGGCAAGAGGGTTTACCCATCATTCGACATGACCAAGTTCGCGCGGCAATTTCGCACGAAAGATCGCAGATCATGAAGTCAACGCAAGGGCGCTCGCCCGATCTACGCTCCGCTATGTTCGGCTCAATGCAGGGACTGGTTGGCGTCGGCGTTTTCTCGGCAGTGATAAACGTTCTCGCCCTGACCGGCTCCGTCTATATGCTCCAGATCTACGATCGCGTGCTGCCTTCCCAGAGCATTCCGACTCTCATCGGATTTACGATCGGGATGCTTGGCCTCTACGCTGTCTATGGCCTCCTCGATTTCGTCAGGCTTCGCCTGTTGGTCCGCATCGGCAGCCGCCTGCACAGAGATCTGCAGCAAAAGGCGTTCGCTGCCTCGCTTTCCCTTCCGCTTACTGCTGGGCAGGATGCGAACCGGGTGCAGCCGCTTCGCGATCTGGACCAGTTGCGCGGATTTCTTTCCGGACTGGGACCGACGGTCGTCTTCGACGCTCCTTGGATTCCGTTTTATATGGTGGTCATCTATCTGCTGCACCCTTCGCTTGGTGTGTTGGCAACCGTCGGCGCGGCTGCTGTCGTACTTTTGACGGTAGTCGCGGAAGTCGTTGCCCGCAAACCCGCCGCGCGTGCTTCCGAGACGCTCGTGGCACAGCGGCTTCTTGCCGATTCTGGCCGCCGCAATGCGGAGGTTGTCCAGGCGATGGGCCTTTCCGCTCAGCTCGGTCGGCGCTGGAATGAGATCAGCCATCTTTACCTCAAGAACCAGGAACAGCTCTCCGATGTCGTTGGCGCAGCGAGTTCATTGTCGAAGACACTTCGAATGGCCCTGCAGTCCTCGGTACTGGGGCTTGGTGCCTACCTTGTGATCGGCGGCGAGGCTTCGCCCGGCGTGATCATCGCATCGTCCATATTGCTGGGCCGCTCATTGGCGCCGGTCGATGTGGCAATCGCAAACTGGAGAGGATTTCTGGCCACCCGGCGAAGCTATACCGATCTGGCGGCAGCGTTGGATGCTTTCGGTAGCCAGAAGGACCCTATGGAGCTGCCGCGCCCACAGACACAGCTTGCGGTCGAGGAACTGACGGTCGCGCCACCAAGTCTGCAGAGACCAACGCTCGTCAATGTAAGCTTTCGCCTGTCGAGGGGCGCGGGGTTGGCGATCGTCGGCCCGAGCGGCTCTGGCAAAACGACGCTCGTGCGTGCTTTGGTCGGGGCATGGAAGCCGCTTCGTGGAACGGTAAGGTTGGACGGCGCCTCGCTCGATCAGTGGAATTCGGAACTGCTCGGAACCCATATTGGCTACCTGCCGCAGGACGTTGAACTGTTCGACGGAACGATCGCAGACAACATTTCAAGGTTCGGCGGCAAGAGTGACGCAAAGGGCGTGCTGGCAGCCGCCAAGGCTGCGGGCGTGGACAAGATGATCATGCGTCTGCCGGAAGGTTTCCAAACGCGCATCGGTGAAGGCGGAGCGGCCCTGTCGGCTGGGCAGAGGCAACTCGTCGGGCTCGCCAGGGCGCTTTATGGCGATCCATTCCTTGTCGTTCTCGACGAACCAAATTCCAATCTGGATGCAGATGGCGATGTTGCCCTGGCTGGGGCAATCCTGGCCGTGCGCGAGCGTGGCGGCATCGCGATTGTTGTTGCGCATCGTCCGTCAGCTCTCGTCAACATCGATCAGGTGCTCGTCTTGTCGAATGGCATGCTCCATTCATTTGGCTCGCGCGAAGACGTTCTGGCAAATGTGGTCCGGCCGTTCCCGCGGCAAAATAGTGTCGTCCCGCTGCAACAAGGTGCAGGCGGCCATGCGTGAGGTCTTGCTCCGTGTCTGATGTGTCCCTGTCATCATATGCTCCGGTTGCTGGCGAAAGCCAACCGATTGGAGCTAAGCCAGAGCCGGATGGCCTCCGGACCAATCTGCTCTTGCGGCTGGCAGCATATTATCGTTCCGCTGCAGAAAGGTGCAGGCGGGCCTATGTGAGATATTGTTCTAGCGTGACCGTGTCGTCATATGCCGCGGTCGCTGGCGAAAGCCAATCGTTCGAGACGAAGCCAGAGCCGGATGGCATCCGGGCCAATCTGCTCTTTGGCTTGGCAATCACCTTCCTGTTGATCTTCGGCGGAGGACTATGGCTGGGCTTGACCAAGATTGCCGGCGCGGTGATTGCACCTGCCACTGTGGTGGTCGAAAGCAACATAAAGAAAGTCCAGCATCAAACCGGCGGCACTGTCGGCGGCATCTTCGCCAAGGACGGGGATCATGTGCAGGCCGGCGACGTATTGGTCAGGCTGGACAACACATTGACCCGAGCAAACCTGCAGATAATCAGCGAGGATCTCAATCGCGCCACCATTCGTCTGGCCCGGCTGGAAGCCGAGCGACAGGGTCTGCCGGAAATGCAGATTCCGCCCAGCCTTCGGGTCAAGATGGGCGACCCGCAACTGGCGACGCTTATCAGTGGCGAGCGGGCCGTGTTCGAAAGCCGTGCTGCGGCGCTGGCGGGCCAGAAGGCACAATTGCAAAGCCGCTCGAAGCAATTGGAACGTCAGATCGATGGCCTCAAAGCGCAGCAGGCGGCGATGGACGAGTCGCTGAATCTGCTGACGCTGAACCTTGCTGACGTCGAGTCTCTCTACTCCAAGAAGTTGGTCTCTAAAGAAAGGCTGAGCACCATCAGCTTGGAGAAGAGCCGGACTCGCGGCGAGTCAGGACGCCTTGTCGCGGCAATCGCCGAGGTCCAAGCCCGCATCAGTGAGACTGACCTGCAGGTGCTTCAGCTCGACGAGCAAATGCGGAGCGAGGTAACGAGCGAACTTCGCGAAACGGAAGCCAAGCAGACCGAACTCAATGAGCGCAAGGTAGTGGCGGAAGACGAACTCGCCAGGACAGATATCCGCGCCCCCCAGTCGGGAACGGTACAAGAATCCGCGGTCCACACCATCGGAGGCGTGATTGCCCCCGGAGAAGTGCTCATGATGATTGTGCCCGATGCCGACAACCTGGTTGTCGATGCGCTCGTTTCTCCAGAGCGTATAGACGACGTGCGTCCTGGACAGCGGGTTTCAATCCGCTTTCCGGCTTTCGACGTAGGGACGACACCTGTTTGCCAAGGCTCGGTCAACCGCATCTCTGCAGATCTGATTAAGGATCAGCAACGTCAGCTTTCGTACTTTTCGGCGCGCATCAATGTCGAAAATTCCACGACCTGTCTGACGGGAGCGAAAATACTCAAACCTGGCATGCCCGCCGAAGTTCACATACGCACTGACGAGCGCAATGTATGGTCCTATTTGCTGAAACCCTTTACCGACCAGGTTTCCAGAGCTTTCAGACAGTAACGCAATCGGGAACCCGACAGAACCAAGGTGCAGGCGGTCTATTGGATCGCCGCACTTTCAAGAGCGTTGCTGAACCTTACCTCGATCGTATCTCCCGGTGCCACCTCGGTATCTTCTCCGGCCGGCTGTTTGCGCCATTCCTCACCGACCTTGCGGATGATGGTGACTTGAGCCTGGATGGTTTCGCCGGCAACTGGCAGTGGCTGGGCGGACGCCCCCGTGGGCTGCAACTTCTGGCTGGCGGCGCGAAGTCTTGCGGTGATGTCGGCAAGGCGCACGTTGGTGTCCTTCAGCTCAGTCAATAGAGCCATCCTTCTCAGGTTGTCATTGCGCTCGCGCTGTCTGGCGAAATCATCCTGCTGGCGTCGTGTTCTCATAAGTTCCACCGACGTTTCGAGTGCTCGGCTGGAAGAGAGAACCAAAGCGCGCCGGACGTCAGCCAGCCGGGTGTTGGTTAGATTTCCGGCTTCAAACGCTTTCGTTACCCGTGCTAGCTCGTCCTCGTCCGCCTTCACTCCATCCGCTTCGGCCTGCTCGCGCTTGAGCAAGGTCTCGATTTGCGCAGCAGCATCCTTGGCACTTTTATCGAGATAGCTTTGCTCTTGCTGGAAATTGTCGAGGGAGATCTTGAGCCCTTCTGCTTCAGCCTGGGCGATCGCCGATGCAAAAGCTGCCGACAAGGGCGATCCTTGTGGTGCCTGCATGTCGAAATTCGACTTGTCCTGAAGTTCGGCGCGAAGGCGGGCGCTATGAAAGTAATCTCTGGTGTATTCCCCCCAAAGCGATTCATAGTCGCGCCGCAGGTCCACCGGGTCGGGGCCAACCTGGTTCGCCCGCGACCGCAAAAGGCTGAAGCCTCCAGACACGGCAATCGCCTGCCGCACGGTCATGAGCGGTCGGTAGGCCTGCTGTCCGGGAGTGAGCACGTCGCCGGTCACGTAGATCGGGCGATAGTCTGCGATCACGGCGGTCACGTCGCTCGGCTTGATGACGATCATTTGCTCTCGCCCATCAGGCAGACGCTGGTGGAATATCTTGGTTGGCAAGATTGTCTCCATCCGCGTCTGCAATTCGGCCGGGGTTAAGCCGCCGACCGAAACCATCCCTACTTCGGGAAGCGCAATTGTGCCGTCCATCTGGACTATGGCACGTTGCGTTCGGTCCGGGATCGAGGCAATTCCTATCTCAACGGTATCGCCGGCGGAAAGTCGATATGCGACCCTCGCCTCCGCTGCGGCCGCCATATCCACGACAGACAGCATACCAAGCGCGGCAAGAAGGATTCGATTAATGAAGATCATTGGCGATAATCTCCTTCTGCTTCGATCCTAGTTCTTCCGGCCAATCGAGACGGGCGACGAATTCGTGGACCGGTCCGCCGGGCACACCCCAATTGCTCGACCAGATCACCTGTGAGCCGTCTGGCGAAGGCGAGGCATGGGCCTCACTCCAGTAGTCGAACGGAACGTTCCGCGTTTGCACGATGCGCCGAACGTCTCCGCTGCCGTCGATGCGCAGCGCGATCACTTCTCGCGCATATGGCGCCCAGTCCGGATGGGCTGATATCTCATCAGGATTGCCGCCATAACTCACGAACGCCCAACCGGACTTGCCCAATGCACGGAGCGATACGTGCTCGGCTTCGCCGAACTTCATAAGTGAGGTGACTTTCCCGTCGGACAGCCTCCGCTTGATCACCTGATACTTGTCCGGATCGGATTTGCTGATGCCTACGAAGACTTCGCTGCCATCATCATCGATTGTCATGTCGCCGTGGCCGGGCCGATGATGTTCCGTCCACCTCTGGCGCAACGTGCCATCAACCGCGAAAATGCCCCTTTGTTGAATGCCGTCTGTCAGGTTCTGAAAGCACATGATGTTCACTCCGAGGGGGGAGATCGAGCAGGCGCTGTTGCTTCCGGCAAGCTGCGCCAGATCGATGTCCGGGAATTTCCACCGCTGCTTGAGATCGTATGCAAAGACAACCATCGCGCCGTCCTCACGGATTGCGCGCACCGCTATGCGATCACCGTCGCGGCTTGGATTGCCTTTGGATGGCCCGAAGCTCAATTTGCTGTAATTCGTCGTGACAAACAGGACGTCCTCGCGATTGGTCTGAGGCTCCCAGGTCGAGATCTTCCGACCCTGAACGCAGATCATCAAACGGGCATTTCGCGGGTGCCATTCGCATTCACCCGATCTGACCCGACGAAATAGCGGGACATATGTTCGCCCGTCGAAAAAGCACATACCATTACAGCCGTTGCTGATGACGAGCAGGCTCTGGTCGGCATTCCAGGCTTGGGCGTTCGAGTAACGGTGGCTGCAATATTTTTTGCCGCATGCAATCCCATTGCCAAGCACTCCCGGCCTGGTAATGCGCGTGAAGGTGGTCCCAAACGCCGGATCCGTCGCTGGGCGCAAATAATCGGGCAGATTCATCGTCACCGGCGCGACAAATTGTGTCTGCTCGCTGCTTTGCCGGCTTCCGGCCGCGGGCAGGCCCAACGACATGGCAACGGCAATCAACAGCAGAGCCGATGCACGCTGGTAGAAGGTCATGTCATATAACCCATTTCGCGGCGTACGCGGCCTTCGCTGAGGCGCGCCTGCCACCATCCGATGGTTCGCTCCAATCCTACCCGCAGGCTGGTCTGCGCCCGCCATCCGGTCTTCGTCTCGAGTTGCGAAGAATCGGCCAGCAAGGCACGGACTTCGGAATTCTGCGGCCGCAGACGGCGTTCGTCGCGGTGAACCGGTTTTTTGGAGCCGCTCAACTCGAGCACCAGATCCAATACGTCCGAGACCGTCACAGCGCGCTGGCTTCCGGCATTGTAGGCATGGCCGAATTCGAGCTCGGCCGAACCTGCGGTCAGGAACGCCGCCGCCGTGTCTTCCACAAAAGTAAGGTCGCGGACCGGACTTGTGTCCCCGATCATGATCGCCGGGCAGTTTTTGTCGAGAGCCTGCCTTATGATGGTCGGCACGATGGCCCGCTCACTCTGACGTGGGCCGTAGGTATTGAACGGTCGCATAATCACGACGGGGGAGTCGAACGACCTGGCGTAGGACTCTGCCATCATGTCCGCGCCGATCTTGGATGCCGAATAGGGTGACTGGCCCTGCAGCGGATGGGATTCGCGGATAGGCATGGTCTGTGCAGTGCCATAGACCTCGCTGGTCGAGGTGTGCACCACACGCTCTGTCTCCCATTGCCGCGCCGCTTCGAGAACATTCACTGTGCCCAGGATGTTGGTCTCTACATAGGATTGGGCGGCCGCGTATGAGTATGGAATCGCGATGAGTGCGGCGAGATGAAACACAACGGCTTGGCCACGCATGATCCGGCTCAGGAACGCGCTGTCGCGAACGTCGCCGCGGACGAGGTTCAGCTGGCTTCGAATGGTGTCCGGCAAATCATCCAGCCAACCATGACTGTCGAAGGAATTGTAGAGGGCGAGCGCCGTGACATCCGCCCCACTACGGACGAGCGCTTCGGTGAGATGCGACCCGATGAACCCATCGGCACCCGTAACCAGAACTTTCCTACCCCTGTAGTTCATGACTAAGCGTTCCCCCTATGACGTGAAGCGCTGACCTTGCAAATCCAACAGAGCGCGGGCATGCCAAGCCGCTCTCACATGCCGATTGGCGGCGGCGCGACCAGACCGGTCGGCGGCGGCGAAACCAGGCCGAGGACCGCCAGAAAGCCACGCACCATCCAGATGATGTCGGAGGTGACCGTGCGCTGCGGATAATAGGCGAGGTCAAGCCTGGCCTTGGCAGGAAACAGAACCTCACGGTAGAAAAGTAGCGGATCCACGGATAGCGGATAAAAATGGGCTTCATGCCGGAAAAGAACCTGGGCCGGACCCAACAGGCCCGGCTTGTATTGTAGAACGGCCTCAAAGCCACCGCGGAAACAATCGGCGAAGACAAGGCTCTCCGGTCGCGGTCCGACAATTGCCATCTCGCCTCTGAAGACATTCCACAGTTGCGGGAGCTCGTCGAACTTGGTGGCGGCGAGGAACCGACCTATTCTCGTCATGCGGCTGTCGCCGGCCATGGTCAGCGCCAAGCCACCGGGATCGCATCGCACCGCGAATTTGCGAAACTTATACATGCGGAACGGCCGCCCACCGGCACCCACGCGGGTCTGCGTAAAGAAGATGGGCCGGCCGCCTTCCAGTAAGAGCGCTAGGGCGATCACCAGCATCAGCGGAGCGAAGCCTATGGCGGCTGCTGTAGCGATCACGAGATCAATTGCACGTCTCGCAAACCCATGGGCGGCGCTTGAGACAACAGATCGATGGATGGATAAATCCAAGGCATTCATGCTGCTGTTCCTGCTTGGGCGCAACTGTGGACTGCAGCGGCAAGAGCGGCCGCCACTGATTCGACGACAGGCGCGGTGATCTGGGGATGCAGTGGCACCGTGAGCTCACGCTGGGCAAAGTCCTCCGTCCGCGGCAAATACGTGCCGGGGAAAAGCTCGCGATAGAGCGTCATCTGGTGCACCGGCGGATAGTGGATGGTGGTTTGTATTCCTTGCCTGCGCAATTCATCGATGACGTCTTGCCTGTCAGCGTAACGCGGCAAAAGGACAGGCATGATATGATAGGCGGACGTCCGCGGCTCGTGGAACGGAACTGTCACGGCCGGACAATGTTTTGCGATCAGACGTCGATATAGCATGACCAGAATACGCCTGATCTCGTTCCACTCCTCCAAATTCTGCAGCTGGACCAGTCCGATTGCAGCGCGCATTTCATCCATGCGATAGTTGAATCCGAGCATGGTGACATCGTACTGCGGCGTGCGACTGTTCAGCCTCTGGTGTGTCCCCGTGGTCATGCCGTGCCCACGAGCCTGGCGGATTGTCTCAAGCAGCTTGGGATCTCGGGCAATCACGGCCCCACCTTCCGCTGTGGTCATATTCTTGTTGCCATAGAAGCTGAAGGCGGCCGCGGCACCAAATGTACCTACCTCCTTCAGGCCGGGCGCATGCGCGGCATCCTCGATGATCTGCAGCCCTCGGGCACGAGCGAACTTCTGCCATTCTTCCCGATTGGCGAGATAGCCGGCAAAATGTACGAGAATGACCGCCTTGGTGCGCGCAGTGCATCGCGCTTCAGCTTCCACGATCGACATCAGCGGCACGTCGGCCGACTCGATATCGACAAAGACCGGAGTGGCACCGACGTAGAGAACCGCGTTTGCGGTCGCCACGAAGGTCATTGACGGGACCAGCACTTCGTCGCCTGGTCCGATACCGAGTGCATGTAGAATGAGATGAAGCGCTGCAGTACAAGAATTGACCGCGACGCAATCCTCTGCACCATGCATGTGGGCAAAAGCCTCTTCAAAGGCTCTCACCTGCTCTCCCATGGTCAGCCACCCGCTATCGATGACCTTGGACAAAGCTGCCTTCTCCGGCACACCCAAAATTGGGGCACTGACCAAGAGCATCATAACCTCCTAGACTGTTGGACTTGGGGATCGGCTTTCGCGATCTCGTCATGCGGCCGTGGCAGTGACCTCGATCGAGGCCGACTGGTCTTCCCAGGAAATGGCTTGTGCATTCTGGAAATCGTCGACGCGCCCAATATCGAGCCAGAGGCCATCATGCTTGTACACGTGGACAGTTGTACCGTTCTGCATCATCTGCAGCATCAGGTCGTCAAACCCGAAGGGAATGCCAGATGGAATAAACTGCAGAACGTCTGGATTCATGCAGTAGATTCCCATGCTGACCAGGTGCGAAAGCGTCGGCTTCTCGCGAAAGATCTGCACGGTGTTGTCGACTTCGTCTATGACGCCGAAGTCCATTTTGATCAGGCGGCAGGCTGTCGCGATCGTCACCGGATCGGTGTGCTTGCGGTGCGCTGCCACAAATCGACTGAGGCTTAGATCGGTAAGGACATCGCCGTTGAGGACTATGAATGGTTCTGTCAGCTCATCTCTGATCAAGGAGAGCGGTCCGATGGTGCCGAGCGGCTCCATTTCTTGCGTGTATCGAATTTTCAGGTTCCACTGCGAGCCATCTCCGCATACGGTGCGGATCAAGTGGCCGAGATACCCGGTTGTGATGTAGACCTCTTGGATGCCATTGCGTCGCAGCCATTTCAGAAGCATCTCAAGAACCGGTCGAGCACCGATCGGCATGAGCGGTTTCGGCAAGACCGATGTGAAGGGGCGAAGGCGTGTCCCCATTCCACCACATTGAATCACTGCTTTCATCTGGTCCTCCCATGTTCACTCGACCTGAACGCCATCGTTGCGGCCACAGCATCCGGAAAGCCGCGTTCTTGTTCTCTTAAAGGACCGGTGAGGTTTCCCGCCGGCCCTGATCCGGACATTGTAGCTAGATGGTATGTGGCCGTCGGGGGGGATGTCGTCGTGCATTCGAATGGTAGCGATTCAGACATTCTGGTATTCAATAACCGTGCCGATCGACGAAGGCTGGCGCCTGTCGCAGAGACAGGCTCGGAGCGCGCTTCAGCGATCACTTCTTGGCCGATCAGCTTGGGACCACAAGACCGACAAAACCCGAATGAGTGCTTACAATGAGCCTAGTATCCATCATTCGCCGGAACGACCTAGGACAACCCGGCGATTGCGCGGTATTGGCATCGAAGCGAGCTGCTGGGACACGGGTCTTGGAGGCTGAGAACGAATGTTCGACAGGTCAGCCGGCTCCGTTCGCGGATTCAAAAAATAAGAGGAGCGTTTCCCGTCATTTAGGATTATATTAGCAATCTGACGCTTGCGGTGTTGGGGCATCGCAGGTGTTGACTGGATGAATCGACGAGTGGTCGGCCACGACTTTAAGGCCATCACCGTTCAATCATTCCAGGATTCGTTGGGGTAGTTCAATGTATCGAATCGTCATCGCCGACGATCACGGCTTGTATCGTCGTGGCTTGCGATTGGCACTGACCGCAGGCATTCCAGGTGTGGAAATATTTGAGGCGTCGTGTTTCGATGCCGTACTCAGTCTGCTGGCGGAACAGGCGTCAGTTGATCTTGCGATCCTGGACCTGAACATGCCGGGATTGTTCAATCAGGAAGTGCTCAGCGGCATTCTGTCGGCTTATCCGGATACACGCTTTGCGATCGTTTCCGGGAATGATTCACGTTCGGAGATACTCACGGCTCTGTCGATCGGCCTTCACGGCTATATCGTAAAGTCGCAAAGGGACGAGGAGGTCGTCATGGCCGTCAACGAAATCCTTTCGGGCCGCATCTACGTCCCTGCACTTCTGTCGCGCCCCGGAGCCGCACAAGCAACTCACGTACCTACTCCGTCCGAGCATATCCCACATCGACGTACCACCACTGGCAATCTTGGCAGGCTGACCTCGAGGCAAAAGGAGGTCCTCAAGCTGATGGCGGAAGGGTATTCGAATAAGGAAATTGCGCGCGATCTGGAAATCGCCGAAGCGACGACGAAAATTCATGCCGCTGCGGTTCTGCGTGAGCTTGGGGTACGGAATCGGACAGAAGCTGCCGTTATGCTGAAGACTTGGCTAACCAGGGATATCAATTAGAGCGCCGCGTCCTGTTGGGCGCGGCAACGGACGCTCTAAAACTTGAATTTAGGCATTATGGCTTCTAGAAACGAGGCCGATTTTTGCGCCAATGCGTTATGGGCCGATTTCCTTGCGCGACAGCCGCAGCGAATATCGCAGCCCGTGATCCGACATTTCCAACTTGGGCGAGTAACCGACAAGCGGCGCCCCATCCAATCCGAGTATCATGGAACCGAAACCATGACGGACAGCTTTTGAAGTCCGCCGTCGCCCCGATTCCACCCACTCGAACACGATGTCACTACCTGCGTCTTCAGACGCGAACGTCCAATTTACCTCGATCCGACCTTTTGAATCGCCAAGTGCTCCATGTTTCAAGGAATTGGTCGCAAGCTCGTGAACAATCATCGCAAAGCTTTCGGCGGCGCCGCCTGAAATCACAACGGAAGGACCGCTGACCGATATGTCGCGTGTTCCCATATACGGCTGCAACTCCTGGACAACGAGATCGTGGACCATCCCCGACGCATTGCCGTTGCGTGAAAGCAGCAGATGCGTTGCTTCGAGCGCACGAATCCGGTCGACGAGCGTCTCCTTGTACTTGGCGACATTGTTCTCGGGAACATCGACCATGTTCACCAGCGCCGTGATCACAGGGAATAGGTTGCTGAACCTGTGGCGTTGTTCGAGCATAATACGCTCCCGCTTCTTTGCCGCGGCGCGTAGCAGCGTGGTTTGTCGTCGCTCGGTCAGGTCGGCGGCCACGCCGAGCCGCTGTAGACGATCATCGTATTTCTCTTCCCTTCCGCGCAGGGCAACCCAGCGGATATGTCCGTCCGGTCGCCGGACGCGAATCTCGACGTCGTAATTCGTGACTGATGCGAGCTTTCTCGATGCTACCAGCTTTGGCCAGTCCGCCGGATGAATGACGGCTGACAGTTCGTCCAAACGGCGGCTAGCGGCCGGGGGCAGGCCGAGAATGTCCCAGAACGTGCCGGAGCCGGTGACGATCCCGTCTTTAAGGTCGATCCGCCACGTGGCCAGGCGTCCGGCAGACAAAGCGAGATCCAGCCACTCCTTCTGAGCCCGAAGCGCTTCGTGTACGGCTCGTCGTTCCGAGATATCGTCGACCACCACGAAGATGCTCTCTGAGAGAACCCCGTCGGGCACGGATGAAGACAGGGTTAGCCGCGCCCAGAATGCCGAACCGTTCTTTCTTAACAGACGCACCTCCGAAGCGAACGAAGCAGAGTCGTTACCCAGGCCCGCCAGCAACTGCGCCAAGGCATCACGGTCGTCCGGATGAACGAGTGTCTCGAGCCGCAATTGGGCAAGCTCCTCCTCCTCGTAGCCAGTCATCTCACTGAGGCGTCTGTTGGATTGCAGAAGCTCACCTCTCTCGTTGGTGTTTGCGAATCCCATGGCGGCGCGTTCGAAAGCCCAACGGTAGCGGTTTTCGGTTGCTTCGACGGCAGCGAGTCTGGCTTCCGCTACTTCCAGCAGCTCACGCAAGTCCTGCCGCAGCCGATGGAACGTCATGGCAATCACGCCGCCCGAAACCACAAGCAGAATGGCGCGCGCCCAATCTTCGCCGGAGATCTGACCATGCAGGGTGCTTCGTGCCCACAGGCCGGCAGCCACCATCAGGATTGTCGCCGCAAGCGCAGGCCCACGGTCTTCAAGATAGGAAATGATTATAATAGCTGGAATAAATTCCAGAAAACTCGAACCTTCCCCAATATATACTGACGCTTTTGTTTCAAATATCAGTGTAGCAGAGAGTACCAATGCGGAGGCCACATGAGTTAGCAGCCTGCCCGATGGGTTCGAATCCGGCCTGCGCGACTGCGAGTTCATAGGCGTAGACTACAACCATTTGACTAGGCCGTCGAGACTAGAGCAAAAAACGTACAACCTAGTCCGACTGCCGGATTGCCATACCACTATCACAGCGCGCATTTTAACCGACGGGGGGAGGCATGACTTGGTCAGAACTCCTCAGAATATATCGAGTTTCAACGTAATAGGGCCCGTTTTTGCGAGCCCTATGCATACAAGACTGTTTGTAAATCCCGAACAACTTATTTTCGGGCTGTGAAACTTGGGGAGGTTGAAAAATGACTCTGATCGATAGACACAGTGATGTCGTTGTGGGCAAACGATACATTACAATAGGGACCAAGTATAACCCCGACGCGCAGATGCGACCCTCATATGCTTATCCTTTAGCTCGTGCATCGGATCGAGCGGACGCAGGGGTCGACGAACCAAGGAGACGCAGTCTGGAATCCATCACCGGCATGCTTGATCGCATCGGCTGTGGTTATCTCGTACTGAACCGCGAAAGAAAAGTAAGCGAATGGAACGCAGCCGCTCAAACCACATTGGAGCGTCAGGGCGAAGCGGCTGATACAGCCGGTGAGCTTTCGATAGCCCTAAGGCGGCTGATCGCAAATGTTCCGGCCCATTTCCTGCCGGGTTCACTGTCTTGGGTGGTGATCCGCAGCAGAAGCGACAGGCCGGTGATATTGAAAGAGAACGGCCTTATCGCTCCTGATGGAACGAGCATTGTGGCATTGCTGGACCGTGAGAACAGGTCGGGGCCAAATCCTCAGACACTGCAAAGGATGTTTGGCTTGACGAGCGCGGAAACGCACCTTGCGCTGCGCTTGGCTCAGGGCGATGCGCCGTTGGAGATCGCCCGCAGTTGGCGCCTCAGCCGCACCACGATCCGCTCCCAGCTTGCCTCGCTGTTCGCCAAGACCGAAACGAGACGTCAGGCGGAATTGGTAGCTCTTCTGGGGCGCATTTCGGTATTGCCATAAGGACCTGTTTGGGTCCCAAGCGCCGGGCATCGGCCCCTGCAGATCGCGCGTCGCGTCGCGCGGTTGGTGGTGCCGGCTTTTGCTCGGCTACGCCCGGCTCCGAAGCGCCGGCGTCCAACTTCAGCAGTCGGGAATATCAAGCCGGGGATAATTCGACACGGTCGGGCCAATGCGGAAGCGTCGCCGAGGGAGTGGTACGAGCGCTCGCCGCATTGGCACTTTTATACCGCTGATCCTGCAACAAGTTCGCAGCCTTTCGCATCCACAATATTGGCAAGGGCCGGCCCGAGAAGATCGACCGGCCGACCATCGTTCAGACGAATGATGGCGAGGTTCGGGACCCATCGTAAGCTCCGGTAAACCTTCTCGGAATCTCGCTCTCATGTCCCAAAGCTACTTTCTGAGATACCGGACGGTTCCTGCGGTCGAGAAAATGATCACCGGTGTTCCGCCGAGGCCGATTGGCAAAATCCTTCGCGCGGCGGGAGGCGTTTCGGCGATGGCGATCGCCGGCCAGCTTACCCTCGTTGCTGCTATTCCCGTGTTGGCCCGGCTCTATTCTCCGGCAGATTTCGGGATCTTCACGATTTATCTATCGATCGTAAACATCCTAGGCGCGATCGCAGCACTGCGCTTCGAGGCCTCGCTCTATGGCGTCAAGGACAATGCGCGGGCGTACGTCACTGTAAAGCTCATTCTTCTGGCTGTCGTGGTGACGAGTGTTGTCGCCTTTGCGGCAGGACAACTGTTGTCGAGCATCGTTCCCGCGCGCGTTAGCCACCTCGTCTGGCTCGTTCCACTTGGGATCGCAGGCGCAGGCCTCGTCGAGGCCGTGAACTGTTGGAGTTTACGTGCAGGTCTTCTACGCGACTTTGCTCTCGGCCGCCTGATCTTGCCGGCGACCATGGCCTTGTTGCAGTTGATTTTCGGTCTCGCCCATTTCCGAGGTGAGTCGATGGTGCATGCTCATATCCTGAGCCAATTCATCTTTATCGGAATCCTTAGCTGTCGGATTCTGAGCTGGGAAGACATACGCGGCATAGCCCGAGCGCGGTGGCGAACCGTCTTTGCCACCGCCAGGCGAGAATACAAATTCCCGTTGTTCGACATTCCATCGGCTCTCGCGAGTTTCGCCATCATCAATCTTCCCGCGATTCTCGTTGGTTCGCTGTTTGGCGCCGCCTTTGCGGGTTACTTGGGAGTCGCAGCGCGGCTCGTGACTGCACCCGTCACGCTGATCGCCACTCCGCTCAGCAATGTTTTTGTCGCCGAGGCGAACAAAAAAAGCAATCGCGGACATCTGCTCGGCGCCGCACGCGGCCTCTTGATTCTCGCAGCCGGCCTTACTGCATTACCGATCCTGGCGCTTGGGCTGGCTGCGCCATATATCGTCGTTCCTCTCCTGGGCGAGCCTTGGGTTCCCGCCGCAGAACTTATGACCGCGCTGGCGTTCATGGGGGCTGCGCAGGCGTTGTCGACGCCGCTTCAAGACGTCCCCGCACTCCTGCGGCGACAGGAGGTACGACTTCTCGTCGACACCGCGCGGACGGCGCTTGTATTCGGTCCACTTCTCTTCGGTGCTGCGGCGGGTTGGGCACCGCTCACCGTCATCTATCTGATGGCGGCCGGCGGCACCGTCGGCTTTGCACTGAAAACGGCGGCATATCTGTATCTTTTGAGCCGCGATGTTCAATCCGCAGGAGCAGCCAGACCAAAGCAGATTCATCGTATCGAGGGAAAAGCACCATGAAGCCATCGCAGCTTGATCAGTTCCAAACGACCGATGACCAAGATCGTCGCGCTGATGCTTCGAGACTGCGCCCATTCATTTCGGTTGCCATTCCAACCTTTCGCCGACCGGACACCATCCGCCGGACGATTGATAGCATCCTGCACCAGGATTTTTCGAGTTGGGAACTGGTCGTCAGCGATGACGAGGGACCAGAGGGACCGACCTGGGCAATTGTGACCGAATATGCACGGACAGAGCCTCGAATCCGAATTGTCGAAAACCGCCGAGGTCGTGGTCAGGTGGAGAATACCAACAATGCCATGCTCGCCTGCGCCGGAGAATGGATCAAGCTGCTGCATGATGATGACTGGCTCGCGCCAGGCGCACTCAAAACATTTGCCGAAGTTTCCAAGAAGCATCCCTCGGCTGCATTCATAACCTGCGCCGCGAACGTGATGGAGGAAAACCGGGTCAAATTCCGTTTGGCACCGCAAGACCGAGAACGGGTTTCGGTCTATTCAAGCCAGCAATGCCTGACCGACCTCTATCTGGTCCGCACGACGCGAACCCTTGGGATCATCCCATCGACGCTGCTAATCAACCGCGAGGTCATTCACGCCGGTTGTCTGATGCGCGCGCACAAATCGATCCCGGCCGGAGTCGACCAACTGTTCTTTGTCGACCTAGCCCGCCACGGAGACATGGTCGCAATAAACGATGGCTTGATCTTCTACGACGCGACGAACCATCCGAGTATCACGACATCCAAGAATTTCGACGATGTGGACCAAGTAACGCTTGCTGTCAAGCAGCTTAACTGGAACCTCATTGAAGATCGGAAGCACCTCCCCCGCCCTGAGACTGTGTTGCGGGCGCTGCGCGTTGCTCGTATCCCACTGAGATTTCATCGCCAGCCCTGGCGAGCGACCATCCGAGATGCCGTACAAATTCTTCGCCCATCGGTTTTGAAAGTCGCGAGCCAGCATTTTCTTGCTTACATGCTCAGAATCCGTCCGACACTAGGCCCATTGCATAGCCGCAGGCGATTTGGCTCCTGAGCGTGACAGCATAGTCGAGCGCGGCGGCGGCCGGCTGGTGCGCACGTCGTATAACCGTCGAAGGCGGCTTCCTTCGGTCAGGCTTTAGAGGTAGGCGAGATGACCATTTGTCCGGCGTGTGGCAGTGTATCAACTGCCCGATTATTCGAGGTGACAGCAGACGAGGCCTCGCGACATTTCATCAATCCACGTCAGGATCCCGATCGCTCTCGAAAGTTAACGAGCTACCTATCGGATCTCTGGGGCAGCAACACATGCGATATCCGCAAATGTGCAGATTGCGGATTCGGTTTTGCAGATCCCTTCGTCCCGGGCGGCGTTGAATTTTATAACTTAGCCTGGGCGTACCCTTCCTATCCGACCATGAAATGGGAGTATGCAAGGACAATCGAAGAGCTCGCAGGTCTGAAGACTCACAGTAAAACTGCCCTCGAAGTGGGAGCCGGATTCGGGTATTTTCTCGATCGCGTCAAGAATAAATTCTTCCATACTTCTGATATTTCTGCGGTCGACTACAACGAAACATCTCTATCCGTGTTGGCGTCGAAAGGCTTCAAGACCTTTTCGAGCGACTTTCGAGCGGACAGCTTCGATTCTATGAAAGAATCCTTCGACTTTATTTTCATGTTTCAAGTCTTCGAGCATATGGGCCAAGTGGACGACGTCTTTGCTCGATTGAAATATCTTCTAAAGGCGCAAGGATCTGTCTTCATTGCCGTGCCAAATGAAAACAGAACGTACTATATGGAGTCCCATGGCTCGCTCGTAGACATGCCACCAAACCACATAGGCCGGTGGACGAAAGAAGCGTTTGACGCCATATGTCAGCGGCACGGCTTGCAATTGAGCAAATGCGAGCGGGAGCCGTTCAATCTCGCCAAATTCCTGAAGCAAGACATCATACACAGCTTTTTGCGAAAGGGACAGAAACCAGGTAGCGTGAGTGAGTTCGTGCGCGCCCTGCCGCGAAGCAAAGCGCAACGGATTGCGCAAGGTTTGACTGCCCTTGCGATTTCACCATCACGGTTGCCGGCATGGGCGTACGCGGTCAGGAACGCGTCGACGCTGGGCGGGAGCGCGCTCTGGACGAAGATCGACAAAGTCTTGTCACCGGCGCTAGGGACTGATCGCCAAGCCAAGCAGCAATGAACGGCTTGGCGGCGATGGACAGCCTCGCTCACGTATCGAATCGTGGAATCACGCTTGTCTACCCCGTCGAGCCGCTTGTTCCAAACGCGCCACGCCGAAGGGTGAGCAGTTACCCCAGTCAAGCCGGAGCGGCAATCTAGCTTCCCGCCCTGTGGGCAAGGCGTCGATCACATGAAATCGATCCCGCGTGAAGGCGCGCCGCGGCCTTCCGATCTAGTGTGGAACGTCCTTCGCCTGCCTGGCAAGCACCCGGCAGCCTGGTGGTCGAAATCATCTCGCAGAGGCAAGCGGCTTGGCGACTTCCTCGCTCAGCTTCGCGCAGCGGCCTCAGGCGCGACGACTAACGCGGTCTGGTTCTGGCATTCTCATGAATGTTTATCCTGGCCAAGAGGTTGCGTTGTGACATTCGCAATGTCGCGCCCAAGCCCGGATGAACTCGCTCCATGGGAACGACAGCTAGCGGCGGATGGGCCGCGCCTCGCAGCCGAAGGGAATTCAACCAAGCGACGGCTGGCGGGAACTGTGCGCAGCAGAAGCCGCACTCGTCATGCCCTCTCAAGCAAGAGATCGGCGCTGTCCCCGAACTGGTAACCAGCGTGCTTTTTGAGATTAACCTGCGTGAGAACGCTCCCCACTGGGACCGGAGCTGACGCATCGCCCACAAGCAAATCCAGAACGCCACGCGCGATGCTGCGACGCGTCTTCCCCCAACGAACAGCGAAAAGAACCACGTTGGCCCAGCCCGTCAGGAGCCTGGCCTCGGGCCCTCCAAGCCCCAGCGGTCCATTTATGATGACGACGCTATAGATCGAGCGCAACTCATCCAAGAACAGGGAGCTGTCGACCTTGGACAGCAGCGACAGCAGATCCTCCGAGGGTGCGATTGCCATGAAGTCGATTCCGGTTTCAGACGTTAGTGCGATTGCATCGTGCAGGGCGCAACGGTCGCTCACATAGGCTCCGAAAGAATTGTGCGGCTTGGGTGCGCCGAACTCGTCCGTGAGGCGAGAGCCCGTGCGGTCAAGATCGAGGAAAAGCACTCGCCCGCCCAGTCGGGTGGCTGCCAAAGCCAAGCTCCATGCAAGCTCGGTCTTGCCGTCGTGCTGGACGCTCGACGTTACAAGGATTACGTGCGACGAGCGATCTCTCGCCTGATTGGGCGCCGCAGTGACAAGCAGGGACATCACGGCTCGGCTGTATCTGGATTCCTGCTGGCCTAAAACGAGCTGTTTCAGTCGCCTCGCGTGCGCCGTGGGAGCTTGGGGTATCAGCCCTAGGCACGGAACCCTGAGCGCTGCTTCAGCTTCGGCTTCGCCGCGCAAAGTGCGATCGAAGCGTTGGCGAACAAGTATAAAGATCCCTCCAATCATGCCAAACACGATCATGCCGGGCGGAATAAGGAAAATTGGCGAAAGAGTTGTTGGAACGGCAGGCGGCCACGCCGCTGAAAGAATCGCGACCCCGGGGGATGGACTAGCAATACGCCGCATCAAATCCTGTTGCCGGGTCAAAAGGTCGTTGTATCGCTGCGTCAGGATGCTGACCTGCGGCTCGAGAGCGCGCAATCCGGAAAGCCGGCCGGCTGTATCGGCCACCACCGCATCTAAGACATCCTTACGCTTTTGCAGCGCCGCAATCTGAGAGCGATAGATGTTCGCCTCAGCAGCGATGCGGGCGGTTTCTTGTTCGATCTCACGGTTGATCGCATTTGTGACATTCTTATCCGTTGTGCCGTTGGCCTGGCGAGCCAAGAGGTCGGCCAGCACGGGTGATCCAATGGCTGCGGCTAATGAGCCGACCGACGCGCCCTCCTTTCGCAGGTCCTGAATATGTTGGAGTCGAGATTCCGTCGCGGAGAGATCCGCTTTCGACAGGGAAATCTGCTGGGTGAGTTCGGCTGTCTCCTTGGCAGCGTTGTCGGCCGCACCTTGATCGACTGCGCCATGGCTCAGCCGATACCTTTCCAGACGATCAGTCGCTTCTGCGAGACTGCTTTGTATAGCCGGCAGTCCGGCGGCTATCGAGGCGAGTTCCAGCCTGTCCGATGCCTGGCTTTTTCTTGCAAGATCGCCGACGTACACTTGAACGAACGTATTAGCCACCAGAGCGGCTCGCACCGGATCATCATCGGTGAAGCCGACGCTGATAACTCTCGATCGCAGCTCCTGTCCAATCCTTATGCCCTTACGCAGCACCTTGAGTTCAGCCGCATCTGGCTCCGCCGGCGTACTTTGCGGCCAAATTCTGGCCAGCAGGCCTGTTGAAACCGAGCGCAAATTCGGCGGCTCGACCGGAGCAGGGTTGGGAGGAGAGTTTCCGGTTCCAGCATCAGCCTGTTTAGTAATATTAGTAATATTGGCCGCGTCCGTTTTGCGCAGCGCTGCCACTACGCTTCGCAGGTGGCTTTGCGACGAGAGCATGGTGATATGGTCGTCAATGCTAGAATCCACCGCTTCCTGAGCAGAGGTCAAGGCGGCGGGCGCCACTCTGCCAGGCGCGTCGACGATTACCTGTGTGGTGGCCTCGTATAGGGCGGGCCGTGCAAGCCCCGCAGCCGCGGCCAAGACACCGCCTGCGATGGCCATGGCCAGCAGGAACCATTTTTTTCTTGAGACGGTAATGAGGAGCTGATGGAACGGGGTTTGAGTGTCGATCTGCTCGCGCAACGGGCGTCTCATGCGCGGATTGATTTCGCGCGCAGGTCCGTGCGTCTCGGTAACGTGCGGAAGGTGGATGCGGCTAGCTATGGACCCTTCCATCTTAAACTCCTGTAAGTTCGGGCACGCGAGAAAGCCCCGTTGCTGTTACCGATGGCCGTCTTGCCTCGTTGCGCCACGCCTGGAACATGAACGCCGGCCACAATTCGCGAGAATGATCGTGCCTGCCGTCGACGTGATCGCGCCAGCACGCATCCACCTTCGCATAGTCGAGAATCCCGTCTCCGGAGAGACGGATATCGGCGACAAGATCGTTGGCCCAAATGCGCAGCGGGCCTCTCAGCCAGACTGCTATGGGAACATCGAAACCTTGCTTCGGCCGTTCGATCAGCCGCTGCGGAACATAACGACGCAGCAACTGACGAAGGATCCACTTGCCTCTGCCATTACGAACCTTCGTATTCGTCGGCAGACGCCAAGCGAATTCGACAACCCGGTGATCGAGCAGCGGGCACCGCCCCTCGAGGCTGTTGGCCATGCTGGCGCGGTCCAGCTTCACCAATATGTCGCCGGGCAGGTATCCGGCCATGTCGTCGTACAAGAGACGGGATAGCAGCCCGTCAAGCCGGCGCTCGACGTGAATTGATGCGGGCGGCTGGTGGAGGGTGAGGTTCTCGGTCGACGATCCCGTCAGTCGCCGATATAACTCGTCCTCATCGGCTGCGGCGAGTAATTGAGCGAGGCGATTCAGGCGGTCGCTCCGCAGCGCGTGCCGTGCACCCGCCGAAAGCGGCAGCTTGCCGACGAGATCATGACGGGCTGCACGGGCCAGTAACCCAGTGCCTGCCGCAAGCGCCTGACGCAGTGCTGACGGCAGAGTATGCTGTCGTCTCAGTCGGGCCGCCATGAAGTGGCGGGCGTAGCCGGCGAAGCTTTCATCGCCGCCGTCGCCCGACAGAGCCACCGTAACGTGTTGGCGGGCGAGCCGCGCCACCAGCAGAGTTGGTATCTGGGATTCGTCGGCGAAAGGCTCGTCCCAGATCTGCGGCAATTCTGGAATGACTTCGCGCGCGGCGCCGGCCGAAAGGTGAAGTTCAGTATGGTCGGTGCCCAGATGGCGTGCGACTTCCGCGGCGTGGGGAGCCTCATCGAACCCGCCCTCTCCGAAAGCGATTGTAAACGTGCGCACTGGCTTTTCGGATTGAGCCTGCATCAGGGCCACAACGGTGGAGCTGTCGATTCCGCCCGACAGGAAGGCTCCCAGCGGAACGTCAGCGATCATGCGCTCCCGAACGGCAAGTCGGAGGAGGCCGTCCAGCTGATTGGTAAGTTCTTCGTCGCTGCCGGCGACCTGCTCCGCTCGCCCTTTCGTGGCGGCTTCGGCCAGAGACCACCAGTATCGGATGCGATCCGAAAGGGAGGCGGCACTGCGTGCCTCGGCGAAGTTAGCGGCCGTCACCGACAGGACCGAGCCGGGTGGCAGCTTGAACACGCCTCGCCAGATGCAACTGCTATCCGGTACCCATCCCTTCGAAAGCATCGCCGCGGCCGCATCGAGATCGAGCTCCTGATAGAAACCTGGAAAACGATTGATGGCCTTCAACTCGGAGGCAAAAACGAGCGCATCGCGTGTTGAAGCAACATAGAGTGGCTTTTTGCCCATTCGGTCGCGGGCAAGATGAAGGGTCCTCGTCTTCAGGTCCCACAATCCAAATGCGAACATGCCGGCGAAGCGTGTGAGCGCCTTATCGAGGCCCCAACTCTCGATGGCGCACAGCATGACTTCGGTATCGCTGGTACCCCGGAAATGACGGCCCGCACTTTCCAGCTCGCGGCGAAGATCGTGGAAATTGTATATTTCGCCGTTGAAAGTAATGACATATCTGCCGCTTTCGGAATGCATCGGCTGACGGCCCGCCTCCGACAAGTCAACAATGGCCAAACGCCTGTGACCGAAGGCAAGCCCAGCTTCGCTGTGTGTCCAGAATGCCTCGCCATCCGGCCCGCGGTGACGAAGCGCAGCCGTCATTTGCTCTATTGCCCTCAGCGGCTCCGTATCGGCTGAATTGGGGGCTAGAAGAATTCCGGCAATCCCACACATGCCACTACCCCAGGTTGTTAGACGTTGCCGAAACCGCTCGCGGAGTACCCGCAACAAGGCAGATGGTCAGCACAAACCACACGATCGGGTGGCGGATGATCAGGTGCGGCATCCCGAAAATGATGATTGACACCACGAGCGTCAGCAGCGCGTCGAGCTGCGCACGCCACGCCGACATGATGGCGGCGCCGACGATCCAGACCAGCGCCAGAACCGCGACGAAACCACCTTGAGTGTACAGATCGAGGATCGTGTTGTGAGCCTCAAAGGGTCGTTCCAGAAATTGCCTCTCGAACACTGGTGGGCGCTCGAGATGCGGACCCGGACCAAGGCCCAACGAACCGGATTCCGCGCCTTTCTCCAACGCTTCGTCCCAGAGATGTACGCGGAGTGCGGCGGTTTGGGCTGTGGCCTCGCCGCCCTTGTCCTTGGTCAGGCCCTTGGCGAGGTTTTCAATGATGCTCGCCTCCGTCAGGATGTAGGGAGTCATCGCCATCGCCAGCGGAAGGATCCCGACCAGCAACAGGAGGACGGCTTGCCGAGAAAGGCTGACCCTGTTGCCACCTGTCTTGAGCCACGATCTGATCCGCAGCCCGAGGAACGCCAGGCAAGTCAGGATACTGGTAAACAAATACGTATCGCTCTTCGTCAGCCTCCCGACATAGAAGGTCAGGAACAAGCTGGCGATCCCAAGAAACCTGCCCCATCGATTGCTGGTGGTGGTCGCAAGATGCAAGGCCAGCGGGCCAAAGATTGCGCAGTAGAGCGCGAGCTGGTTTGGATTATGCGACCAGCCGCGAAAGCGATCCCAGTACCAGGGATCGACGCCAGCTCGGGGGATCCACCCCCAGCCCTGGCCCAACTGAATCACAAGCGCCGCATTCGCGACGCCCACCACCCACCAACCAGTACGACGGAGATGGCGATCAGCGTCCGGTTCTGCAGCGGCAAGGCAGGTGATACTGGCCAACAGTACGTAGGCCATCGTATCGTGCATCAGCCCCGTCATGTATAGAACTGTGGTCAGATAGCCGACGATGGTACCGACCCCGATAGCAAGCACCATGATCGTCCAGAAGCTTGCAAGGCGTGTCAGCGCCGGCCTGGTCTCCAGGCGACCGCCGGCGAGTACGCGCCCAATCGACAGCATGATCCAAAGCACGAGGAACACTTCGCCGACCCCAACGGGCAACCCCGGAATGTCCAGTTGGACCGCATAGGCCATTGCGAGGCCGCAGGCCAGGATCACGTCCCTCATCGGCTCGCTCCACCCAATCGACGGTTTGCGGCATTCTCTTCAAGCAAAAGAGGAGGCGCCGGTCGAACAAGGCCGCCTAGGGACCTGTCGCTAAGGACATTTTTGTACAGGTCGCAATACTGGTCTGCGACCCAAGGCAGCGCGAACTGCTCCCGGACGAGTTCGACAGACCGGCCGCCCATGATCTTTCCGCGACCACGGTCGGACAGGATGTCTATTATTCGAGACGCAAGGCCATCAGCATCGTGCGGTGGGACGAGATAACCGTTCCATCCGTCTTCAACTACGTCATTGCAGCCAGGCATCCTTGAGGCTACGATAGGCAATCCCGCCAGTCCTGCCTCGAGCAGCACGCGCGGGATCCCTTCCCGATATTGTGTCGGAAAGGCGAACAGATCGGCCATGCCAAGAAGGGCAGGAACATCGTGTCGTGGACCCAGGGCGATGACCTGAGGAGCGTATCGATCTATGTCCGACTTATCGACGGCAAAGGGACCCTCGGATTCCCAAGGGCCGACAAGCACGAAGCGCGCGTCCGGCCTTTTAGACAGGATGTGGGGGATTGCTTTGAGGAGTGTCGGGATACCCTTCTGGCGGGTCAGCCGACCGACAAAAATTACGACTTCAGCGGACTGAAGCCCAAGATCTTTGCGCATTTTGGCCGCTGACGGGGCAAGATGCCTTGCCGTGGCGAACGCATCGACGTCGATTCCAGAACTGCGGATCAGCCGCCCGCTGCCGCGTCCGATCAGTCGATAGCGCTCAAAGAAAGCCTGATCGTCCCGATTTTGGAAGACCGTCGCAGCCGTCCAGAAGGACGAAAGCCATTGCAGTCCACAAAAGACTGGACGCAGAGCCAGAGCCCGTGGCTCCAGCGACGAGAATGTCCAGCCCAGACCATTGATCGTGCGGATCACTGGAACCTTCCCGCGTGCGGCAAGCGGCGTCAGCAGGTTCGGTTTGGTGTCGAAACTTTGGACAATGTCTGGTCGCAGTTCCGACATTAATTTTCGAATCGCCCTGATGGCGCTCCATTCTCCGCTGCCACTGGCAAATCGGTCGAAACCGTAGCGGCGATGCGGAATACCATGCCGCAAGAAAGCAGCTTCACCGCCACTTGAGACTGCAGTGACCCGGAACCCCCTTTCCCGCAGCGACATCAGGAGCGGAATTCTCAAGGCGTGATCCTCGCCTCCCACGCACATAAGATGCGGGTTCATCCTGCCTCTCCAGAACGGGCGCTGTGCCCCGATTGCGCGAAGTGGCCGGCTTTTAAGTCTGCTTTCATGGGGTTCGCTACTTCTTTGCGCCTGATGCCAAGTCCACGGTAGGGGTAGGCTTGCCTACTGTCCTCGTCTGTTTGAATGAGGCAAACCGCGTTTGGATCAAGGTGTTGCTAACATCGGGCGGTTGAGTTCCCGGCTTGATAAGGCAGGTCCACCCAAAGGGTTGCAGCAGTGTCAAACGAGGCCGTAGGGCCGGCTCCTTGACGAGCATAGCGTGGTGCGGAACGACGGGTGTGGCGGGATATTTGCGCTGCGAAGTTGAGGAAATCCTGCGGACAACCCCTGGCGAGGCGAGCGAGACTGCGCCTCCACCGTATGTTGTTCCGTTGCCGGCTCACCGGCATTCTCTCAGATCTCGGTCTGGGCCGGAGCTTCGGCCGTCCGAACATTGTCCCGGTGGCGGCCCGGCGCCTCGGTGGGCTGGTTGAATTGCATCTCAGTCACAACTAGCCTGAGATTTGGCCCTCCTGGCGAGTCGGGGATAAGCCAAACCTGACCATTTCCGACGCCGGCATCCTCAGCTCTCGTTGTTATCGGGTTGTGAGCGAGCACCTGTCCACCGTCTGTCCACAACAAATTTGGTTTCGACATTAGGGAACATGGTCCGGTTAAGTATCTAGCTTAACGTCGGCCGGGGTTGCCCGCGGGAGAATGCGTATCATACAGAAAAGAGATTTCTTTAACCGCCGCTCGTGTTTCTATTCGCGGTCTCTAGTCTCCGTAAGTTAAGATTCGAATGCTTTCACGCTCTTCTATGGCGGTGACATCAACAAGTCTTCATCACACATCCGCAAACTTGAACACCGTTCATATTTTATTAAAACTCGGTTTAGTAGGCAAAAATCCCATCATTAGAGTTGAATTTGATAAAGAGTTACAACGTTCAATCAGAAAAAATATGTTATCTCCAAGAATAGATTAAGAATCTTACTTGTAACGAGTTATATATTATTCAAATCGGTCGGCGCATCCCAAGTATCTTTTCCTTCCTCGCAGACATCCTAATCAGCGATCAACGATTCTATCAAATGGATGCAGGTATGTGATTTGGAGCTAATATACCCGTCGAGTAGGCAGGCACCGCGGGGGGCTATCGAATCAGACGAAGGATTAAATTGTAGATGGCTACTCTGCACTATACATCGGGTGGATCTGCCACCGAAATCGCAAGCGCCGGCTTCAATCTGGCTGATGTTCAATATGTTTCGGCGGTCAACGAATTGCCGGATGGCATGAAGGGCCTGGTTTATCTTGGCGAGGCCGACGGAGTGACCTCATCGTTCATCGAGAAAGTCACTCCCTTCCTTGGCAATCCGAATGTGTTTGGATTCTATCTCACTGACGAGCCGGATCCCACCGGCAGGTGGGGCACCTACGCAACCGCCGAGAACCTGAAAGCGGAATCCGACTGGATCCATGAGCATTTTCCAGGCGCCAAGACCTTCATCACCATGATGAAC
>NZ_JBSPKW010000015.1:0-153983 GCF_053848065.1 Mesorhizobium sp. BHscii
GGCCGTTCGAGTGTCGCTCACGCGGCTCTCTTGAATTTCGCAGAGGGCAGATCTAGAAGCGAACTTCTTCGTCGCCAGCGGCGCGCCGCCCTCGTTGGTGAGGCGTATATAGTCGGCAGGCGTCCAAAGTGTCAACAACGATTTCGGTCTTTTTTGAATTTTTTGCGACGAAAGATTGCGGTGCCGATTTTCGCTAGCCGACTTCCGCTGCGGCATGGGGATAACAAAGCCGACCACCACCAAGGAGCCCTATTGCCGCCTCATTGCGGTTTGACATCAAGGCCCAACGAAGCTGGCGCATGCACCACCGGCGCGGCGCCCTTATAAGCGACTGTAAGAGAGCCACTATGAGAGAAGTATGACTGGGGATCTCGGCCGAAGCCAGGCGCTTCGTTGACTTCGCCCGCCGTGACAGGCAAATGTCATGGCCACAACAAAAGCGACAAGCCGTCCCGCCCGGGGAAGAAGCAGCCTTTCTGGATGCCAGATACGGAAAATGTCATAGCCGAACTCGGCAACGAGCCGCCGCTGATTGCGGACGGTCGCAGTGGCCCGCCCGACCGGCGCGAGGTTTCGGCGCGCTGGCTGTCGGGCACTTTTCTGACTGGCGTGACGTCGAGCGTGCTGATGGGCGTGGCGCTGTTTGCAGCCCTCGACGGCCGTCAGCAATTGGCAACACCGCCCGAGATCGCGGAGCTGATCAGCCTTGCAAGAGGCGACGATTCCGGCGAGATCGCCAAGACCACCAGGCTGGTGGCGCCGCGCCAGATCGCCAAGGCCAAGGACCGCCGGCGCATGGAAGTGTCGATGGTGACCAAGGTCGGCGACCGCGATGTCATCCACACCATGCCTTTCGTGCAGATCAAGATGGCGCTTGCCGCCGGGCACACGACCAGCCGAGCCTATCCGCCTTTCAACCCGATGCAGGTGTTTGGGGACGACCGCGACGGCAATGCCGGTCAGCCGGCGACCGCCGCCGCCGGCCAGATCTATGGCGCCAAGGTCGAAAGCGAGATGAGCCTGAAGACGGTCGATTTCCCGATCGAGAAGGCGGCCTTCGACGAAAAGAGTGACTTGTCCGCCGACGAGGTGGAAAAGGTGGTGCGCCAGGCCGGCACGGGCCTGAGCGACGGCGCCGTGCAGGTCGCGTCGCTGCATTATGTCGACCCGCAGCGATTCGGCGATGCATTCGCCGAGAGCATGGCCGGCTCCTACGACGTCAGGATCGTCCCGGAAAACGTCTCGGTGTCGCCGCGAGCTGCCCCCGATGATCAGGCGCCAGCCTTCGCCGAGGAGATCATCCCCTTCACCAGGGACCGCAACATCGTCGAGGCCTTCGCCGATTCCGGCTATACCGGCGAGGACGCCACCGGCATGGCCGAGGCGATCGCTAAATTGCTGAATGCGACAGCGCTCAAGGCGGGAACCGTGCTTCGTGTCGGCCTCGAGATCCATGGCGACGCCGCCAAGGTCGTTCGCACCGGCATCTACGACAGGGCCCAGCATATCGTCACCATCGCGCTCAATGATCACGGCCAGTATGTGCCGGCGCAGGAGCCGGAGCCCAATCCCGAATTGCTGACCGCGTTCGATGATTCGCCGCCGGTTGTCGTGCGCGGCAATCTGCCGAACGTCTATGACGGCATCTACCGCGCCGCCTACTCCTACGGCATGTCCAAGGCGATGACCAAGCGGGTGATCAAGCTTCTGGCGTCCGGTGTCGATTTCCAATCGCGGCTCAATCCGTCGGACCGCATCGAGGTGCTGTTCTCGCAGCCGGATGGCGACGACCAGGCATCCGACGAATCCGAGCTGCTCTATGTCTCGGCGACGTTCGGCGGCACGACGCGCAACTTCTATCGGTTTCAGATGCAGGACGGCAGTACCGACTATTTCGACGAGGACGGCCGCAGCGCCCAGCAATTCCTGCTGCGCAATCCCCTGCCCGCAGGAAAATTCCGCTCCGGCTTCGGTGCCCGCAGGCATCCGATCCTCGGCTATGTGCGCATGCATACCGGCGTCGATTGGTCAGCCGCCATCGGCACGCCGATCATCGCTGCCGGCAACGGTGTCGTCGAGAAGGCCGGCTGGGCCGGCGGCTATGGCAAACAGATCATCATCCGCCACGCCAATGGCTACGAGACCTCCTACAATCACCAGAGCGCATTTGCCAAAGGCATCGCGCCGGGCGTGCGCGTCCGCCAAGGCCAGACCATCGGCTTTCTCGGCCAGACCGGCCTCGCCACCGGTCCGCATCTCCACTACGAGCTGATCGTCAACGGCACCAAGGTCGATCCGATGCGCGTTCGCCTGCCGGTCGGCAAGGTGCTTAAGGGCGACGACCTCGTCGCCTTCAAGCGCGAGCGCGGGCGCATCGATGATCTGCTCAATCAGGAAGACAGTGATTCGCTGAAGGTCGCGAGCGCCAAGATCGAAGGCTGAGCTGACCTTGAAGCCTTCCGGGCTCCTCAGCTCTGCGGAGTCTCAGATACACGCGACCATGGCAGTCGTTCGCCGGAGACGGTCGTCCACGCCACGATCGCCGAGAGCAGGCAAAGCAGCGCGGTCGCCAAGGCGACGGCTGCGAAAGCTGCATCGCTGGCGGCAAGCCTTACTGCATCGAGATCCGGTGCCAGGCCCGCCGGCGCCGGTTCGCCGAAACCCGGAATGCCGGATGCGGCACCGCTATTCAGAACTGCCGCATAGACCAAGGCCGCCAGTGACCCCATCGCCGCCACTGCGATCAGGCCGCCAATGCGCGAGACGGCATTGTTGATTCCCGAAGCAGCACCCGTATCCTTGTCCTCGACTGCCGTCATCACCGCCGTCGACAGCGGCGACACGACCAGCGCCATGCCGAGCCCCATCAGCGCCATCAGCGGAAACACTCCCCACCAGAAACTGTGGATGCCGGCATAGGCCAGCAAGGCAAGCCCGGCAAAGCCGACAGCGACGACGAGACTGCCGCTGGCGATCGGAAAACGCGGGCCGATCCGGTCGGACCACTGGCCGACCGGCCCCGACAACAGCGCGATCAAGACCGACAGCGGCAGGAAGATGAAGCCGACCTCAGCCGCGCTCAGCCCCCATCCGGCGATAAGCAGCATCGGCAGATAGAACAGGTTGGCCGACAGTGCGAAATAGAGGAAGAAGGTCGCCACATTGGCGCCGGCGAAGGCGCCGACCCGAAACAGCGAGAGATCGATCATCGGATCGCGCTGCCGGCGCTCGAAGACAATGAACATGATGAGCAGCAGCGCGCCGGCGGCGATGCTCGGGCCGGACATTTGCCCCTCGCCCTCTGCGCTCATCGAGGTCAAGCCGTAGGCAAGCGCTCCGAACGCCAAGATGGCGAGGGCAGCGCCGCCGAGATCGAGGCTGCGCTTTTCCGTCGGTGCGTCGGCCGGGACCTTGGCGAGCAGGAGGTAGATCGAGACAAGACCAAGCGGCAGATTGATCGCGAAGATCGCCCGCCAGATGCCGTCGCCGAAGGCCGACAAGACAACGCCGCCCAGCACCGGGCCAAGCGCCGTCGTCAGCGCCGAGGCCGCCGCCCAGATGCCGATCGCCCTGCCGCGCTCCTTCTTCGGATAGGCCTTGGCGATAATGGCGAGGCTGCCCGGCACCATGATGGCAGCACCGATGCCCTGAATGGCGCGAAACGCAATGAGCGCCGGCGGGTTCGGCGCCACCGCGCAGGCAAGCGAGGCGGCAATGAACAGCGCGATGCCTGCCACAAAAGCATGCCGCAGGCCAAAACGGTCGCCGGCGGCGCCGCCGACAAGGATGAGTGCCGAAAGCGTCAGCGCATAAGAGTTTGAAATCCACTGCGCCTCGGCGAAACTTGCGCCAAGATCGACGCGGATCGCCGGTGTGGCGATGGCCAGGATCGAACCGTCGATGAAGCCGAGCGCGGAAGCCAGGATCGCCGCGATCAGCACGAAGCTGCGCCGCGATTGCGGGCAAAACGTATCGGCCGGCAGCGGCCTGGCCAGGGGGACGGCTTCGGCGCCGACTTCACTTGGAGAACGCATTAAGCCTGCTTAGCCCTCCTATGCGCTGGCAACAACCGGCCAGAGGACTGCTGTCGTTGAAACCAGAACAGGATCGGCACTTCGATGCCGTTGGACCGCGGCTCCTTCACTTGCGAAGATCATCGGCTGATTAATGCACGTGCCAAAAAATCCTGCCCCCCGAGCCAACCCGGGGGGGTGCAGTGATTTGCGATAAGGCGGTCAGTCGATGAATTCCACCGTGACGCCCGGCGAGACGATTTTTGCCAGTTCGCGCGCGTCCCAATTGGTCAGCCGCACGCAGCCATGGCTTTCGGTTTTGCCGATCTTGGAGGGGTCAGGCGTGCCGTGAATGCCATAGGTCGGCTTGTCCAGCGCAATCCAGACCGAGCCGACGGGGCCGTTCGGACCCGGCGGGATGGTCAGGATCTTGTTGTTTTCGCCCTGCTTGAAATTGATGTTCGGATTGTAGGTGTAGTTCGGATCTAACGCGACCCGCGACACTGCATGCGTGCCGGTGGGCGAAGGCGTGTCCGCCGAGCCGATGGTGGCTGGATAGGCCGCGATTAGCTTGCCCGACGCGCCATAGGCGCGGACCTGCTTCTTGCCCTTGTCGGCGATGATGCGCGCCACCGGCTCCGCCACCAGCCTGCCGAAATTGGCGACCTTGATGATCGTGCCTGGACGATTGAAATTGGCTTCCGGATTGAGCGCCTTCAGATAGTTCTCGTCCATATGGAACCGCTCGGCCAGCGCTTCGGTGACGGAGGTGTAACTCAGCCGGTCGAGCTGCGCCTTCTGGCCGTAGTCTTCCGGCACCGAGGCGACATAGGGGCCGGCCGCATCCTCGGGCGTGATGCTGTATGAGGCGAAGGCATCGCCGCCGGACTGCTCAAGGGCTGCCTGGATGCCAACCACATCGGTCGACCGCAAATTGCTGCCGGTGATCTCGTTGTAGGCGGCGAGCGCCTTGTCGACATTCGAGCCGAAGCGCCCGTCGACGACGCCGGGCGAAGCGCCGGCGCGGTCGAGCAGCACTTGCAACGCAGCAACATCCTGTCGTGCACCGAGTGAAAGCGACGGATCGGCGACAGTCTTGCCGCCGATCTTTGGCGGCAATGCCGCCTGGTCGCCCGGGGCCGTCGGCTCGACCGGTTCGATCGAAGCCTCGTCGAGCGGCTGGCGCTTGACGGTGCGCGGCTTTATCGGCTGCGGCGCTTCCGGATAATCGTTGCCATAGCTGCCGTCATCCAGCGGCGCTTCGGGAAAAGCTTCCACATAATTGTCGCTGTACGGATCGTATTCATCGACCGGCGGTACGACGATCAGGCCTTCCTCTTCCAATTGCCTGCGGCGCAAGCGCGCCGTGTCTTCCGGGTCGTCGAGATAATAACGGTCGTCCTCGACCGGTCCGAGATTGCGCAGGCGCTCGCGGCGGAGCGCGCGGCGGTCGAACCTGGTCTGCGGCGGCTGGATGGCGAGGACCTGGCCGGTTTCCGCATCGACGATGACGCGGTTCCCCCTGGCGTCGTAATAGACGTCGAAATCGCCGTTCTGGGCGACCAGCACACCACCGGCATTGGCCGCACGGGCAGATCGCGGCGCGATGTCCTCCGTCGGTGCGGCCATCGCGCTCGAAGAAAGCAGCCCGGCGGCGAGCGCCGAAAGGGTGAAGATCGTGCGGAACATGTTGGCCAAATTCTCCGGTCCGTAATTGCCGCCGCCCGGCGTTGTCTCTTTAGAGCGCCCCGCGTCCCTTCGGACGCGAAAGGACGCTCTAATAGTTAAAATCTTCGCACCAAGCTTTCCGAAAATCGAATTCGATGTTCGGGCCTATGCGGCAGGCGAACCCCTTCGCCAGCAAATCAGTTGCCGACCATAAGGTTCCAACATGAACCGGGCATGAAGATGGCGGATTTCTGGCGATGAGAGCAACATAGCTAGCTGGCCGCGAGTCCCAATTCCTTGCGCGCCTGCTTCGTCAGCTTGAGTACGACAAGGCGATGGCTTTCGCGCAGATAGTCCTTCAGCGCGGCATCATCCATGCTTTGGCTTGTCTGGCGCTGGATCCATTTCATGCCGCGTGACGCAAGATAGGGCGCGGGCCGAAGGCCCGGCTGTTCCTTCAAGATGTCATAAGCGATGTCGGAGCATTTGAAGGTGACGAACGGCTCCTTGCCCTCACTCCAACCGCCTATCGCGAACACCTTGGCTCCGACCTTCCAGACATGGGCGCCGCCCCACTGGACGACATGGCTCGTCGACGGCAGCGAGGCGCAGAAGCTGTTGTAGTCATCCAGCGTCATCTGCGCCCCGCCGTTGAGTGTTTAATTATGTGGCGGCCTCGAATCAGGCCGCCGCCTCGGTCGCCACGACCGTCGGCTTCGAGCGGAAGTTCAACCGGTCGGAACCTGCGGTGACCTTGACGGTCGAACTGTCGAGGATGTCGCCGAGCAGTATCTTCTCCGCCAGCGGGTCCTGCAGTTCCTTTTGCATCACCCGCTTCAGCGGCCGCGCGCCATAGGCCGGATCGTAGCCCTTGGCCGCCAGCCAGTCGATCGCCTCCTGGTCCAGCGAGAGCGTGATCTTGCGATCGACGAGCAGGTTTTCCAGTCGCTTGAGTTGGATCTCGACGATGCGGCCCATATCCTGCCGGCGCAGCCGGTGGAACAGGATCACTTCATCGACGCGGTTAAGGAACTCCGGCCGGAACGATACCCGCACCACGCTCATCACCTCGTCACGTACGGCATCGACGTCCTGGTTCTCGTTGAGATTGACCAGATATTCGGCGCCGAGGTTCGACGTCATGATAATCAGCGTGTTACGGAAATCGACCGTGCGGCCCTGCCCGTCGGTCAGGCGGCCGTCGTCGAGCACCTGCAGCAGCACGTTGAACACGTCCGGATGCGCCTTCTCGATCTCGTCGAACAGCACGACCTGGTAGGGCCGGCGCCGCACCGCTTCGGTCAGTGCCCCGCCTTCCTCATAGCCGACATAGCCGGGAGGCGCGCCGATCAGCCGGGCGACCGAGTGTTTCTCCATGAATTCCGACATATCGATGCGCACCATGGCGCTCTCGTCGTCGAACAGGAAGCTGGCGAGCGCCTTGGTCAGCTCGGTCTTGCCAACGCCCGTCGGTCCGAGGAACATGAACGAGCCGATCGGCCGGTTCGGATCCTGCAGGCCGGCGCGGGCACGGCGAACGGCTTTCGACACGGCCTGCACCGCCTCGCCCTGGCCGACGACGCGCTTGCCGATCTCGTCTTCCATGCGCAGCAGCTTGTCACGCTCGCCTTGCAGCATCTTGTCGACCGGAATGCCGGTCCAGCGCGACACGATATGGGCGACGTGATCGGGGGTGACTACCTCTTCGACCATGCCGACCTTGCCGTCTTGCGCCTCGGCCTGCGTCAGCTTTTTTTCGAGTTCCGGAATCTTGCCATAGGCAAGCTCGCCGGCGCGCTGGAATTCACCCCTGCGCTGGGCAATGGCGAGCTCGTTTCGCGCCTCGTCGAGCTGTTTCTTCAGGTCGGCCGCGAGCCCGAGCTTCTGCTTCTCGGCCTGCCACTTCGAGGTCAGTTCGGTCGATTCTTCTTCCAGAGCGGAAAGATCCTTTTCGAGGCGGGCGAGCCGGTCCTTTGACGCGTCGTCCTTCTCGACCTTCAGCGCCTCACGTTCGATCTTGAGCTGCATGATGCGGCGGTCTATCTCGTCTAGCGCTTCGGGCTTCGAATCGACCTGCATCCGGAGCCGCGACGCGGCCTCGTCGACAAGGTCGATGGCCTTGTCCGGCAGGAACCGGTCGGCGATATAGCGGTTGGACAGCGACGCTGCGGCGACCAGCGCCGAATCCGAGATGCGCACCTTGTGGTGCTGCTCGTATTTTTCCTTCAGGCCGCGCAGGATGGAGACGGTGTCTTCGACGGTCGGTTCATTGACGAAGACCGGCTGGAAGCGGCGGGCAAGGGCGGCGTCCTTCTCGACATGCTTCCGGTATTCGTCGAGCGTCGTCGCGCCCACACAGTGGAGTTCGCCGCGTGCTAGCGCCGGCTTCAACAGGTTCGACGCATCCATGGCGCCATCCGCCTTGCCGGCGCCGACCAGCGTGTGCATCTCATCGATGAACAGGATGATGCCGCCAGCGGCAGCGGTAACTTCCGAAAGGACCGCCTTCAGCCGCTCTTCGAATTCGCCGCGGTATTTGGCACCGGCGATCAGCGACCCCATGTCGAGCGCCATCAACTGCTTGTCCTTGAGCGATTCCGGCACGTCGCCGTTGACGATGCGCAACGCCAGCCCTTCGGCGATCGCCGTCTTGCCGACGCCGGGTTCACCGATGAGCACCGGATTGTTCTTGGTGCGGCGCGAGAGCACCTGGATGGTGCGGCGGATCTCGTCGTCGCGGCCGATGACCGGGTCGAGCTTGCCGGCGCGGCCGTCGGCGGTCAGGTCGCGCGCGTACTTCTTCAGCGCATCATAGCCCTGCTCGGCGCTCGCCGAATCGGCGGTGCGACCCTTGCGGACGTCGTTGATCACCTGGTTCAGCGCCTGTGGCGTCACGCCGGCCTTGGTGAGGATGTCGGCAGTCTTGGCGGATTTCTCGACCGCCAGCGCCGTCAGCAGCCTCTCGACCGTAACGAAACTGTCGCCGGCCTTCTTGGCCAGTTCCTCGGCGGTCGAGAACACCTTGGCCAGCGGCTGCGCCAGATAGAGCTGGCCGTTGCCGCCTTCCACCTTGGGCATTGCCTCAAGTGCCGTCTCGATGCCAAGCTTGACGTCGCGGACGCTGCCGCCGGCGCGCTCGATCAACGACGCGGCCAAGCCCTCGTCGTCGTCGACGAGCACTTTCAATATATGTTCGGGAGTGAATTGCTGGTGGTTGCGCGAGAGCGCCAAGGTCTGCGCGGACTGGATGAAGCCGCGCACGCGCTCGGAATATTTTTCAAGGTTCATCTCTGTCTCCTTCCGTCACCGGCCCGCTTTGCGGCACCGGATCAGATTGCGGTGACGGACCCGCCCGTTCGAGCCGGGTCCTGTTCACGCGAGATATGGGGCGCAAGCCACGGACCCTCAAGACGTCCCAATAATGGTGAATGCATAATATTGCCCGGGTGCGCAAAACAAAAACGGCGGAGATTTCTCTCCGCCGTCCAAGAATGTCTGAAGGCCTTGCTCTATCAGTTGTTGACGTCGATGATGGCAGGCTCGCCACCGGCGTCTTCCGCCGGCGCTGCATTCACGTTATCGGCGCCAGCATTGTCGTTACCGCCATCCACCTGATCAGCGTTGACGCGCGGACGGCGCGGACGCCTGGGGCGGCGGGCAGCGCCGCTTTCGGCGGCTGCTTCGTTCACCTCGGCCTGGGCAGCCAGAGCCGCCGGCGAAAAGCTTTCGAACTGCGGCGCGGGTTCGGCCACAGAAACCGGCTCGACCGGAGACACAGTTTCCGCCTGTATGAGCGTCTCGTTCTGTACCGGTGTCTCGTTGCGCCGGCTCTGATCGCCGCGCCGGTTCTGATCGTCGCGTTGTCCGCCCGGCTCGCCGCGCGCACCAAATTCGCCGCGCTGGCCGTTCTGGCCGTAGCCGCCATTGGGGCGACGGTCGCGATGGCGGCCGCCATTGTCGCGCCCACTATTGTCGCGCCCACTATTATCGCGCCCACCGGTATCGCGCCCACCGGTATCGCGATTGTCGCGGCCGTTTTCCTGGTTGAACGCCAACTCGGCTGGCGTGCCGTCGATGACCGGCTGCGGGCCGCCAGAGTGGTTGACCACCGGAGCCGCAGTCTCACCGACATTGCTGTTGCCGGCATTGTCGAACTCATCGCGATCTTCGTCGCCGTCATCGTCGAAATCGTCGCGGTTCTGCTGAGCGCTCTGGATCGGTAACTGCGCCTGCGCGGCAGCGATGATGCGATTGTAGTGCTCGGCGTGCTGGAGATAGTTTTCCGCCATCACCCGGTCGCCGGAGCTTTGCGCGTCACGGGCAAGGGTCGCGTATTTTTCGGCGATCTGCTGAGCCGATCCGCGGATCTTCACATCCGGACCGTTGCTCTCGTAGTTGCGCGTCAGGGGATTTGGGCCCTTGCGGTTATTGTTGTTGTTATTGCCGCCGCCATTGTTATTGCGACCGCGCATGCGCCTGTTCTGCTGTTGTGGCCTCATTCGACTCTCTTCAATTTTGAATTTTCGAAAACTTTTTCACGAACGGAGGCGCTCATGCAGCCAGCCGTTTCGTCTCTTCACCGGCGTTCGCCCGCATCGATTGCGTTGGCGCCACGTGTCATCCTGTTCCGGTTACATCACTTGTCGGACGATTCCCGCACGAAGCTTGGGCGTCGTTTGCGCAAGAAGGCAGCTATTTCCAAGGAAACCGAATCGCTAAGAGCACTGCCTGCTTCGTCTCATCCGGTTAAGGCGACCCTAGCCGCATTCCCCGGCATTGCCAAGCGCTTTTTTCGCACTGCATCACGGCTTTGTCAGTTCAAAGATCAGAACCCTCTCGTTTCCGCCAAAGTCTCGGAATACCCCCGCCGGCACATAGCCGGCTGCGGAGAATATGCCTGTAACCTCTTTGCGTTGGGTGTGGCCGATCTCGACCGCAATCCTGCCCTCGGCTTCCAAAAAACCTGCCGCCTCGGCGGCGATGATCCTATAGGGACTCAGACCATCCACGCCGCCGTCGAGGGCTTGGCGTGGATCGAAATCGCGGACTTCGTCCTGCAGATTTTCAATGTCTATGGATGCTATATAGGGAGGGTTAGCGGCAATTACATGGTATCGGCCAAAAACTTTTTCGAACCAGTCGGATTTGAGCACCTGGAACCGGTCGGCTAACCCCAATTCCCTGGCATTGCGCATGGCGGTTGCCAGCGCGCCTTGCGAAATATCGACACCGGTAGCGACCGCCGCCGGAACGGCGCTGAGCAGCGCCAGCGCGATGGCGCCGGTGCCGCTGCCGAGATCGAGGATGCGGCATTGGCCTTGCCGTTCCGCTGTCGCCTTCACGAAGGGCAGCACCGCTTCGACCAGCGTTTCGGTGTCCGGTCGCGGCTCAAGCGTTTCCGGTGACAGCGACAGGCGCAAGCCGTAGAATTCGCGATAACCCAGGATGCGATGCACCGGCTCGCCGGCGATCCGCCGCCTCAGGGCTGAATCGATCGCGGCAATCGCGCCGGCATCGACCCTGCTTTCGGGATCGGCGATGGCTTGTGTGCGGGTCGTGCCGGAAATATGTTCGACGATCAGCCTTGCATCCAGCGCCGGATCGGCGACTGCGGCCGCGGCAAGGCGTGCCCGCGCCGCTTTCAGCAGTGGCCCTAACGTACCGGGCAGACTGTCAGCCATCGAGGCCGATATCGGCGAGCAGCTTCGACTGGTGGTCGGCAATCAGCGCGTCGATGATCTCGTCGAGTTCACCCATCATCACCCGTTCGAGCTTATAGAGCGTCAAATTGATGCGATGGTCGGTGACGCGGCCCTGCGGGAAATTATAGGTGCGGATGCGCTCCGAGCGATCGCCCGAACCGACCTGCGATTTGCGCGATTCGGAGCGTTCCTCGTCAGCCTTGCTGCGCTCGAGGTCGTAAAGCCTGGCGCGCAGGATCTGCATGGCTTTCGCCCGGTTCTGGTGCTGCGACTTCTCCGCCTGCACCACCATGATGCCGGTCGGCAGATGGGTGATGCGCACCGCCGAATCGGTGGTGTTGACGTGCTGGCCACCCGAACCCGAGGCGCGCATCGTGTCGATGCGGATGTCTTCGGCCCTGATGTCGATGTCGACCTCTTCCGCTTCGGGCAGCACCGCAACCGTCGCCGCCGAGGTATGGATACGCCCGCCGGCCTCGGTCGCCGGCACGCGCTGCACACGATGCACACCGGACTCGAATTTCAGATGGGCGAAGACCCCCTTGCCCGAAATGGTGGCGATGATTTCCTTGTAGCCGCCGACCTCGCCCTCGCTGGCCGACACCGTCTCGAAACGCCAGCCGCGTGCCGCAGCATAGCGTTCGTACATGCGGAACAGGTCGCCAGCAAAGAGAGCCGCCTCGTCGCCGCCGGTGCCGGCGCGGATTTCGAGGATGGCGTTCTTGTCGTCTGCGGCATCCTTGGGCAGAAGCAGGATCTGGATGTCCCTCTGCAGCGCCTCGATGCGTTCCTTGACCTCGGGCAGATCGGCCTCGGCCAATGCCCGCATTTCGGCATCGGTGCTTTTGTCGGCGAGCATCGCCTGCAAGTCGGCCTGTTCATGCTCGGCGCTACGCAGCTCCCTGATCTTTGCCACCATCTCCTGCATGTCGGCATATTCCGACGCCATCCTGACATAGGCGTCCGCCGCCGGCCCGGCCGACATCTGCGCTTCGAGCATATCGAAACGCTTGACGACTTGATCCATACGGTCGCGGGGCAGGTTGATCATGGCGAAGGTCTACAACGGAATGGAGCGGTCGTCGGCAAAGGCTTGCAGCAGCGCCCGCATCGGCAACCCGTAGGCCGGCGCCATAAGATTGTCGTCGAAGAACGTCTCCAGCTCGGCCAGCGGCAGTTCCGTCAGCATCGCCTTGACCGGACCGATCGAAGCCGGCGACATCGAGATCGACCGGTAGCCAAGGCCGATCAGCGCCATCGCCGAGATCGGCTTGCCCGCCAGTTCGCCGCACAAGGTCACCGGGGTTTGATTGCGCACCCCGGCGTCGGCAATCTGCTTCAGAACGCGCAGGAACGGCGTCGACAGCGCATCGAAACGGTCGGAGAGCTGCGTGTTGCCGCGATCGACCGCCATAACGAACTGGAACAGATCGTTCGAGCCGACCGAGACGAAATCGACGGCCTTCATCAGCTCGTCGAGCTGGAACAGCAGCGACGGCACTTCCAGCATGGCCCCGAGCTTCAGGCTGGTCGGCAGATGATGGGCAAAACGCGACAGATGCCGCACCTCGCGATCGATGATTTCGCGCGCCTGTGCGATCTCGCCGAGCTCCGTCACCATAGGCAGCATCAGCTTCAGTTCACGCCCACCGCAGGCCTTTAGAAGCGCACGGATCTGGGTGCGCAACAGGCCCGGCCGGTCGAGCGTCAGGCGGATGGCGCGCCAGCCGAGCGCCGGGTTCTCTTCCTGGATCGTGTCCTTGAAGTAGGGCAGCACCTTGTCGCCGCCGATATCGATGGTACGGAAGGTCACCGGCTTGCCGCGCGCCGCGTCGAGCACGTCGCGGTAGAGCCGTTCCTGGGCTTCCGCACGCGGAAAGGTCGAGGCGACCATGAATTGCAGCTCGGTGCGGAACAGACCGATGCCGGCGGCGCCCGCCTCGGCAAGCTGCGGCAGATCGACGGCCAGGCCCGCATTCATCAAAAGGTCGACCTGGACGCCGTCCTTGGTCACCGACGGCTTCTTGCGCAGTTCGCGGTAGACCTCCTGCCGCCGCGCCCGGAAGCGGACCTTTTCGGCATAGGCGGCTTCGAGGTCGGGCTGAGGGCGCAGATGGATCGCGCCTTCTTCGCCGTCGACAATGATGGCGTCGCCGTTTTCCGCCATGGAAACGGCGCCCCTCATCTGGCCCGCGGCCGGTATGCCCATGGCCCGCGCCACGATAACGACGTGGCTGGTCGCCGCGCCGTCCTCGAGCACCAGCCCGCGCAGCTTGTCTCTGGGATAATCGAGCAGTTCGGCAGCCCCCATCGAGCGGGCGACGATGATGGCGTCCTTCGGCAGCGAGGCCGCGACATCGTCCGGCCCCCGCCCCATCAACTGGCGTAGCAACCGATTGGCGAGATCGTCGAAATCGCTCATTCGCTCGCGCAGATACGGATCGGTCATGTGCAGCATGCGGGCACGCATGTCGCTCTGCACTTTTTCCACCGCTGCTTCCGCCGTCAGGCCGTTGCGGATCGCCTCTTCCAGCCGGCGCACCCAGCCGCTGTCGTTGGCGAACATGCGATAGGCTTCGAGCACCTGGCGGTGTTCACCCTCGAAGGCGACTTCGCGGCGTTCCAGCATGTCGTCGATGGAGAGCCTGAGCGAACCGAGGGATGCATCGAGCCGCCTGATCTCCTCATCGCTGTCTTCGTTGAACAGATTGGTGACGACGATGCGCGGCTCGTGCAGCACGACATGACCGAGCCCGACGCCTTCGTTGAAGGACAGGCCGGTAAAGCTCACCGGGCGGCGCAGGTCGAGTTCGAGCCCGGGCCGGGTCAGCCGGGCAAGGTCGCCGGTGGCGATCATCTCGGCGATCACCATCGCCGTCGTTTCCAGCGCCTCGACCTCGTCGTCGCGATAGTGGCGCATGGTCTTGTTCTGGACGACCAGCACACCGAGCGTGCGCCCTGCCCTGAGCACCGGCACGCCGAGGAAGGAATTGTAGATCTCTTCCCCCGTCTCCGGCAGGTAGGCGAAGGCTGGATGTTCCTGCGCGTTGGAGAGATTGAGCGGCCGTGCTGAGGCCGCGATCGTGCCGACGAGGCCTTCCCCCAGCCTGAGCTGCGCCAAATGGACGGCGTTCGGGTTCAGACCCTCGGTGGCATAGAGTTCGAGCACCGAATCGGCGCGCAGCACATAGAGCGAGCACACTTCGGCGACCATATTGGCGGCGATATCGCGCACGATGCGGTCGAGCCGCTCCTGCGGCTCCAGCGGCTCCTGCATGAGCTCGCGGAGCCGTTTCAGCAAAACGCGCGGGCCACTGGCCGTATCACGCATCGCGGCTTGTTCTCCAATGGACATTTTGCCCGCCGCAGTTTCTCCCGCGGCCGGCGCTCACGCAACAACTCAATTAGAGCGCCATGCGTCCGATTGGACGCCAAAGGACGCTCTAAGACTTTCGATCTGCTGCATCGTGCTTTCCGAAATCGACTCCGATTCTCGAGCCGATGCAGTCTGCTACTGCTTATCCAGACCGTAGACGGAATGCAAAGTGCGAACCGCAAGTTCGGTGTAGGGACCGTCGATCAGGATCGAAATCTTGATCTCGGAGGTGGTGATCGCACGGATGTTGATCGCCTTGTCGGCCAGCGCCTTGAAGGCGGTGGCGGCGACGCCCGCATGGCTCCTCATGCCGATGCCGATGACCGAGACCTTCGACATGCCGGCTTCCGACTGCACGACGTCGTAGCCGATCGTGGTTTTCAGCCGCTCGAGCACGGCAAGCGCCTTGTCGACATCGCCGGACGGCACGGTGAAGGTCATATCGGTGAACTTGCCGTCCTCGGAAATGTTCTGGACGATCATGTCGACATTGATGTTGGCCTCGGCCAGCGGCCCGAAAATGCCGGCGGCGACGCCCGGCCGGTCGCCGACACGGCGCAATGAAATCTGCGCTTCGTCCTTGGCATAGGCAATTCCGGTGACGACCTGCTGTTCCACGATCTCTTCCTCGTCGCAAATAAGCGTTCCGGGCGGATTGAGCAAATCCCCCATTCCGGGCGCGTCGGGATCGTCGAAGGACGACCGCACGAAAGTACGCACCCTGTGCACCATGGCAAGCTCGACCGAGCGTACCTGCAGGACCTTGGCGCCGAGAGAGGCCATTTCAAGCATTTCCTCGAAGGAAATCTTGGCCAGCCGCCGCGCTTTCGGCTCGATGCGCGGGTCTGTGGTGTAGACCCCATCGACATCGGTGTAGATGTCGCAGCGGTCGGCCTTGACCGCCGCCGCGATGGCGACAGCACTGGTGTCGGAACCGCCGCGGCCGAGCGTGGCGATGCGATTGTCCGGGCCGATGCCCTGGAAGCCGGCGACCACCGCCACCTGGCCTTCGCCGAAGCGCTTGATCAGGAACGCGCCGTCGATGTCGAGAATGCGCGCCGCGCCATGCGCATTGTCGGTCTTGATCGGGATCTGCCAGCCTTGCCAGGAGCGGGCATGGACGCCCATGTTCTGCAGCGCGATCGCCAGCAGGCCGGCGGTCACCTGCTCGCCGGAGGCGACGACGACGTCATATTCGCGCGCATCGTGCATGGGCGAGGCTTCGCGCGTCCACTGCACGAGCTCGTTCGTCTTGCCGGCCATCGCCGAGACGACCACCGCAACCTCATGGCCGGCATCGACCTCGCGTTTGACATGGCGCGCCACATTGCGGATGCGGGCGATGTCGGCGACGGAGGTTCCGCCGAATTTCATCACGATGCGCGCCATGGAAGCGAAATGCCTTTGACTGGGTGCCGGACCGGCGGCCGAATAACGGAAAGGGAGCGCCCGCCTGGGCCGGTCGCCGAATTCGCGGCCTCCTTAGCCAAATGCTACGGGTTTCGCAAGGCGTGCCGCCGCTTGCCCTGGGCGACGAAGGCGACACACGAGCGCAACGCGCGTACCCGCATACCTGTCGCATAGGCGCAACGGGCAACAGTCGAAATTTGCTGCCTTGACATTCGCTGGCTCTCGACCGACTTCCTAACGTTCGAGGAGACCACACGATGCCAGAACCCCGACGATCGACGATCGATGCCGGAGAAGTGGAGCGCTTTTCCGCCCTTGCCGCCGAATGGTGGAATCCGAACGGCAAATTCCGCCCGCTGCACAAGTTCAATCCGATCCGGCTTGCCTATATACGCGACCAGGTGGCGGCGCGCTTCGGCCGCGACCCGCGTGCGGCGCGGCCGTTCGAGGGCCTGCGCTTCCTCGACATCGGCTGCGGCGGGGGGCTGTTGTGCGAGCCGATGGCGCGGCTTGGCGCCGAAGTGGTCGGCGCCGACGCATCGGCCACCAACATCGAAGTGGCCAAGCTGCATGCGGCGGAGGTCGGCGTGACGGTGGATTACCGTGCCACGACGGCGGAGGATCTGGCTGACGCCGGCGAGAAATTCGACGTCATCCTCAACATGGAAGTGGTCGAGCATGTTGCCGACATCGACCTGTTCGTGGCCAAATGCGGCGACATGCTTAAGCCCGGCGGCATCATGTTCGTCGCCACCATCAACCGCACACTGAAGGCCCTGGGCCTGGCCATTATCGGCGCCGAATATGTGCTGCGCTGGTTGCCGCGCGGCACCCACCAGTTCGGCAAGCTGGTGCGGCCAGACGAGCTGGAAAAGGCGCTGACCGGCGCTGGCCTGACCATCATCGACCGCACCGGCGTCACCTACAATCCGCTCGCCGACCGCTGGCAGCGGTCGAAGGATATGGACGTCAATTACATGGTGCTGGCGGAGAAGGCACCCGCCTGAACTTTCTCACGAAACGTCTGAACCTTCTCACGCCGCCACCTTCTCGCCCGTCTGGCTTTGCGCTTTTGTGGTGATCTGGCTTTGCGCTTTGGTGGTGATGAACACGCCGGCGATGATGATGGCAGCACCCGCCCAGGTCAGCAATCGATAGTGCTCGCCGAGAAACATAGTGCCGGCAAACAATCCGACCGCAGCCGCGACATAGCCGATCTGGCTGAGATAGACCGGGCCGCCGACCGCCTGCAGCCGGAAGAAGAAGACGAACATCGCCGCGGCTGACGCGACCTGCCCGACGACCACCATTGGCACGCCGCCGACCAGGGCGAGCGAACCGCCGCCCTGCAGCGTGAAGATACCGCAAAGAAGCAGCGCAGCCGATGCCAGATGGCTGCCGACGGCAAGCTCGATCGGTCCGGTCCCTTCCGGCCAGTCGACCGTGCGGTAGATGTTGCCGGCGGCAAGGCTGACCGGGATGAGCAGCCCCACCGCCACCCAGAAAAATTCGGCCGGCTGGCCGGCCTCGCCGCGCGTCCCCGCCACCATCACCGCACCAAGGAAGCCGACGGCAATGCCGACGACACCAAGCAGATTGGGGCGCCGAACGCCGAGCAGGATCGAAAACACCAGGGTAACCACCGGCGACAGTGTGAACATGATACCGGTATAGCCGGCGCCGAGATGCGGAATGGCCGAGAACATCAAGAGATTGGGGAATGCATAGGACACCGCCGCGGTGACGACGAAGTAGCGCAGCCTGTGCGGGGTGAGCCGGATGCGTTGCCCGCGCAGAAGCAGGGCGCACAAAAGCACACCGCCGGCGCCGAGCGAGATAACGAGGGCCCAGACCATGGCCGAAACGCCGGCCGCCGTGGCGATCTTGCCGAACGGCAGCGTCAGGCCGAGCAGGCCGCCGGTGACGACCAAAAGGCCGGGCGCTGAATCCCAGAGAAATTTCATAACGGCACCTTATTGTCTTTGCAGCTCTTGGCCAGCACTGTGTCTTGAGATAAGATAATGGAAAGATTCTTAACGTCAAGATATTTAACGGTGAGATAGATGGATCGCGCCGCGAAAGCCATCGAGCAGTGGAAAAAAGAACGGCCGGATCTGGATGTTTCTCCGATGGCCGTGCTTGGACGGTTGAACGAAGCCTCGTCGCTGATTGCACGAGAACGCCTCGCTCCGCTCTTTGCCCGCTTCGGACTGCAATCCGGGGAATTCGATGTGCTGGCGACGCTGCGCCGTTCCGGATCGCCTTACGCGCTGACGCCAACTGCCCTCTACGAAGCGACGATGGTGACGTCGGGCGCCATGACCAACCGGCTCGATCGGCTGGAGAAGGCCGGCTTGATCCTGCGCGGTCCGCACCCCAACGATCGGCGCGGGATCGTCGTGCAGTTGACCGGAAAAGGTCTCGCATTGGTCGATGAGGCGGTCACCGCCCACGTCGCCAACGAGCACGAGATCCTTTCCGGCCTGACGCGCCAGGAGCAGGACACGCTCTCCCGGCTGCTTGAAAAATTGATAGGAAGCGTGGGCTGAACAGCGGGGCACAGTCAGAGACCAGCGACGGAAAATGAGGAATCAATTCGGCTGATCGGAAGCCCTTTTGCCATCTTGCCGCCCTAAGATCCTCCGATGTCGCCATCGCGCGAAAGAGACGATGATGCCCGCAAGCCAAGCCGGGGCATCGAGATGGAGCAAGGCATCCCGGGCGCCAGCGATCTCCCGGGCTTTGAGTGCTGCATTGGAATAGTCAACTGGCCGATCCTGCCTGGCTTCGACCCATCGGCGAATACTCTCTCCATTCGGCAGTTTCGCTGCGAAGGCCAGTTCACGTTTCATACAGACCTGTTCCACCCGGTCGCGCAATTCCTGCTCGTAGCCAATGCCCCCTTGATGGAGGCGCGCATGCGTGGCTTCATGCACGATAGCACCGGCGATCTGCTCGGTCGTCGTGTGCTCGCCCAGAACAAATCGTTCGTCGAGCTCACAAGTCGACGTCGAATTGACGAACTGGCCGGCGGCACCGGTATTAGTCGTAATCCAGATCCGTTTGATATCCTGGACCACGCGTCTGTAGCGAACAGGATCGAAATCGCTTATCAGTTGAAGTGCTGCAGCAACCTTGTCCGTAGCTTCACTGCCTTTGTGTTTGCTAAAAACGATCGCCATTCCGCTGATCGTTTGCTTGGCGCTCGCCTTCATGGCCAGCCAATTGAGAGTGTCCTGCCACACGATTGAAAAAGGTCGCCGTTCAGGCTTCCCGCGCCGACGCGACTTGGTCACGGGCACTCAGTTCCGTTCGTCCGGGAACCTTGGAATCGGCATGAATTCGACGCCTTCCTCGGCCAGACTCTTCGCCTCCTCCAGCGTCGCCTCGCCATAGATGCCGCGCGGATCGCTCTCGCCGAAATGGATTTTGCGCGCTTCCTCGGCAAACTTGTCGCCGACATAGTCGGCGTTCTCGCGCACCTTCTCGGCCATCGCCTTCAATTGCGCCAACGCCTGCTTCTGGGCCTCGCCCATGGCTAGTGCGATCTTCTCCTGCTTGCGACCGGTGGAGACGGCCGGCGCCATCAACGCCTTCTCGACCTTGTGCGAGCCGCAGGTCGGGCAATCGACGAAGCCACGCTTCTTCTGGGTGTCGAAATCGTCGTTGCTGCGAAACCAGCCCTCGAATTCGTGCTCGTGCTCGCAGATCAGAGAAAACCGGATCAAGATGCTGCACCCCTGAGTGGCAGTGCCTCAGCCTGTCCGCCGTTTACGGCAAAATCCCGCGCATTCTTCAGGTTTGGGATCTTCTTGCGCGCGGCGGCCGACTGCGCTGGGTCGATCTCAGCGATGATCACCGCCGGTTCGTCATGTGCCGCTTCGGCGACGATGCGGCCCCAGGGATCAACGATCAGCGAATGGCCATAGGTCTCGCGGCCGTCCTCGTGCAGTCCGCCTTGCGCCGCGGCAACGACATAGGCGCCGTTCTCGATGGCGCGCGCCCGCAGCAGCACATGCCAGTGCGCCTCGCCGGTCTGGCGGGTGAAGGCGGCGGGCACCGAAAGCAGGTCGGCGCCGGCCAGCGCCTCGGCGCGGAAGAGCTGCGGAAAGCGCAGATCGTAGCAGACGGCGAAACCCAGCCTCGCACCATCAATCCCGGCGCCGCTGATCTCCGTGACGACGGCCTGGGTGCCCGGCTCGTAGGCGGCGGATTCGCGCCAGCTTTCGCCATTGTCGAGATCGACGTCGAACATGTGGATCTTGTCGTAGGTGGCAATCGTCGCGCCGTCCGGCCCGAACAGAAGCGCGCGATTGGCGAGCTTGCCGTCGGCACGCAGGATGGCGGTCGAGCCGATATGCAGGAAGATCCCAAGGTCTTTCGCCAGCTTCCGCGAAGTCGAGACGATGATGTCCTTGTCCTCGGAGGTGAAGGAGGCTGCCCGCGCTTGGCTGTCACGGACCAGCGCACCGGTCATTTCCGGTGACTGGATATAGGTCGCGCCGAGACCCGCCGCCTCGCACACCAGCCGCTCCAGATCGACCGCGTTGCGCTCGGGGCTGGTGCCCGAACGCATCTGGATCGCCGCCGCCTTGAAAGCACCCATCGTCATGTCCTCAATTCGTCGAGCCACTGGCGAGCAGACTGTCCAGCCGGCCCTCTGCCTCCAGTTCATGGAGATCGTCGCAGCCGCCGACATGCGTATCGCCGATGAATATCTGCGGAAAGGTCGAGCGGCCATTCGCGCGGGAAATCATTTCCCGGCGCAGTTCCGGCGAGAAGGAGGCGTCGTGCTCGGTGTAGGCAACGCCCTTGCGCTCGAGCAGCCGCTTGGCCGCCACGCAATAGCCGCACATCATCCGTGTATAGATCGTCACGTCGACCATCGGTCAGCAATCCTGCCTTTCTTCAATCTATATAGTCGCGGACTCGTCGGCCCGAAAGTCCCCCGGCAGCACGCGCGCAAAGGTCAGCACGTCGATGGTCCCGGCACCGCCCTTCTTCAGCGCCTTGGCGACCGCGCGGACAGTGGCGCCGGTGGTATAGACATCGTCGATCAAGAGCACCCGGCGGCCGGCGATCTCGATCTCGGCCTCCTCGGGCACTCTGAATGCGGCACGCACATTCTCCTCGCGTTCCCGCCGCTCCAGCCCGACCTGCTGGCGGGTGAGTTTGACGCGCCTGACCGCGGAGGGCGCAAAAGGCAGGCCGCCAAGTTGCGATACCGCCCTTGCCAGTTCCGCCGACTGGTTGAACTGGCGCCTGAAAAAACGCCGCCAGTGCAGCGGCACCGGCACGACCACATCGGCTTCCGCGATCAGTTCGGCACCGGCGCGCAGCATCCAGCGCGCCATCCACGGCGCCAGGTCGGTGCGATCCTGGTATTTCAACCCTTGCACCATCTGGCGGGCGACACCGGAGTAAGCGACCGCGGCCCGCGCGCGCTCGAACGGCGGCGGGTCGGCGATCGCCTCGGCCGACAGGAACCCCTCGCCCATGTGATGGATGAACGGCGTGCCCATCACCGGGCACCATGGCCGCTCCAGGAGCCTGAGCTTCGGCCAGCAGGCGCCGCACAGCACGCCGGGCTGCGAGACATGCCGTCGGCAGCCGGCGCAAACCGGCGGAAACAGGATGCGCGCCGGCCAGTCCAATGCCTTTCGAGCGATACTCTTGATATCTGGCATTGGATCGGCCACGTGGTTGCTCCCCCGCCACCCTATATCAGACAGCGGAAACCAGGAACCGCCAGTTGCAACCTATAGTGGACACTTCTCTCTGGCTGGCGCACAAGCGCCGGGCGCTCGCCCGACCGACTGCCGGCGCGGATTTCCTGATGCGGCGGGCGGCCGAGGAGCTTGCCGAGCGGCTGGGCGCCGTCGAGCGCAAATTCGACAGGGCGGCCGTGCTCTTTTGCCAGACGCCGGCCGCGGTCGACGTGCTCGCGACAAGCGGCAAGGTTACGGACATCGTACGCGTGGAGGCGGACGCTATGTTCCTGGGCGATGCCGCCGGACTGGTGGCGCCGCTGGAGACCGTGCCGTTCGAGCCGGAAAGCCTCGACCTCGCCGTGTCTCTTTTGTCCCTTCAGGCAATGAACGACATTCCCGGCATGCTGGTGCAGATCCGCCGCGCCCTGAAGCCGGATGGTCTGTTCCTCGGCGCTTTTGCCGGCGCCGGTACGCTTTCCGAACTGCGCGAAAGCCTGCTCGCCGCCGAGACCGAACTTTACGGCGGCGCCAGCCCGCGCGTCATCCCGTTCACCGATGTGCGCGACGCCGGCGCGCTTTTGCAACGCGCCGGCCTGGCCTTGCCCGTCGCCGATGTCGAGACGGTGACGGTGCGCTACGATTCGCTGTTCGGCCTGATGGCGGACCTGCGGGCGATGGGCGAGACCAGCGCGCTTATCGACCGCAGCAGGCGACCGGGCACACGAAGGCTGTTTGCCCGCGTCGCCGAAATCTACGCCGAGCGGTTTTCGGATGCCGATGGTCGCATCAGGGCGAGTTTTCCGATCGTCTGGATGTCAGGCTGGGCGCCCGACGCCTCGCAGCAAAAACCGCTGAAGCCGGGCTCGGCGAAAATATCGCTGAAGACGATACTGGAAAATCCCGGCGGGCGTTGACCGGATTTCTGTCGACCGGACTTTTATGGATGCTGGTGGCCGGTCGCGATCACTGCGCGAAAGCGTTCACAAGCCTGCTGGAATTGTCGCTGAACAGCCACGCCATTGCGTCAGCCGCCTGGCCGATGCCGCCTATGATGGTAAGCGACAGCACGGTCACGATCAGCCCATATTCGATGGCCGTCGCGCCGGTCTCGCCTTCCAAAAATCGTTGCAGCAATATTTTCATGGCCGTCGATCCCGCTTGCCGAAACCCTAGCGCCGACCTGTTAAGAAAGGTTAATGGCAAAGGCTTAACAGGCGGTGAAACGGCTGCTCTAAACCATCTCAGCAGTCGCCGCTGCGCTTGCCATTGTCGCGTATCACGCAGACCGAACTGGGCAGCGGCTGCAGCACGCTCCTGCGCAGCGTGTAGGTCCCACGATGGCCGATCGAGCCCGTGTTTCCAATCGAGCCTGTGCTCCCCACCGATCCTGGGCTCCCAATCGATCCTGTGCTCATTCCATCGAGGCCGCCGGCAAAATGGTCGCGGGCGGTCTGCAATCGCGTCCGGCTGTCGAGGAAGGGCGTCGCGATCAAGGCCAGCGCCACCACGGCCGAGCCGAATAGCAGCGTGATCCGCAAAATGCCCATGCCGGCATGGACAGCGAAGCTGCGGTCGGGTCGGATCGAATCCCAGTCCCTGTCGAGGCTCATGCAACCGCCCTCCGAAGGCCTGAACACGGCCTTCCCTTCAATGTCCACGCCTCAATCTTCCACAGCGAGATAAATCTTCCATTAACGCTGTCTAACTCGGGCAGTGACGGCACAATCACAGAAGATCGATGAGGAACTGGATCAGCGGCGCGTCGGCCGGCGGCATCGGAAAATCGCGCATCTGGCGCGGCCGCACCCATTTCAGCACCTGCCCTTCCTTCGGCTGCGCGATGCCGCGGAAGCGACGGCAGACGAACAGCGGCATCAGCAGGTGAAAATCATCGTAGGAATGGCTGGCGAAGGTGAACGGCGCCAGGCAGGGAATATCGGTTTCGATGCCGATCTCCTCGTACAACTCCCGGATGAGGCATTCTTCCGGCGTCTCGCCGGGCTCGACTTTGCCGCCCGGAAACTCCCAGAGGCCGGCGAGCTGCTTGCCTTCCGGCCGCTGCGCCAGCAGCACGCGGCCGTCGCTATCGACCAGCGCGCAGGCTGCGACCAGGAGCAGGCGCTTGCCGAGAGGGTTCGGGCCGGTCATGCGCCGGGCGGCCGGCGATAATGGTAACGATAGACTTCGTCGAACCCGAGCGAACGATAAAGCGCCAGCGCCGGCGCATTGTCGGCCTCGACCTGCAGCCAGGCTTCCCGGGCGCCGCGCAGCCGTGCCCATTTCAGCGCTGACAGGATGAGGTGACGGCCATGGCCCTGGTTGCGTACCGATCTGTCGGTGGCGATCTCGAACAGCCCGGCAAGATCGCCATCATGGACGCAGATCAGCGTCGCCAGCGGTTCGGTGCCCTTTTCGAGCGCGAACAGCCCGGCTTCCGGCTGGATGGCGCCGATGATCTCCGACAGGCCCGGCCGCAGCGACACATCCGAGCCGCTTACCTTGAGCGACGCGCCGATGAAGCGGCTGATGTCCTTCAGCGGGATCTGGTCCATGGCGGCATCGAGCTGGGCGTCTGCCAGCGGCAGCCGCATGACCAGCGATTCGTCGAATGTGCTCCAGCCTTCGCTGTTGAGATGTTTGGAAAGGACCGGCCCCGACAGCGGCGATATGCGGAAGGTCAGCGGCCGGCCATAGGCGTCGAAGCGGCGGCTGGCGCGGCCGATGCGCTCGGCGATGTGCTGGATGTCGCCCGGATCGAGCGGATTGACCGAATTCAGCCGCTTGGCCGGATGACCCGCCGTCAGCCGCACCACCCAGGTGCCGTCATAATGGACCGCCGCCGCCGGCCAGGCGCGAAAGCCGGCCGCCTCATAGCGGCGCACGATGGCAAGCACGCTTGCCGGATGTCTGGAAACCAACGCCATCAGCTCCGATAATCGCCGTTGATGGCGACATACTCCTTGGTGAGGTCGCAAGTCCACACCGTCGCCTTGCCGCGGCCGATGCCGATATCGGCATGGATGCGGATCTCGTCGCGCTTCATGTAGGCCGATGTCGCCTCTTCGGAGTAGGCGGCGTCGCGCTCGCCCTCATGCGCCAGCCTGATATCGCCGAACCAGATCGACAGAAGGTCGCGGTCGGCCGGTTCGCCGGCCTTGCCGATGGCCATGACGACGCGACCCCAATTGGCATCCTCGCCGGCGACCGCCGTCTTGACCAGCGGCGAATTGGCGATCGACAGCGCGATGCGCTTGGCCGAGCGGGCCGATTTCGCGCCGGTGACGGTGACCTCGACCTGCTTGCGGGCGCCCTCGCCGTCGCGCACCACTTGCAGCGCCAGCGATTTCAGCACCTTGCCGAGCGCGCGGCGGAAGGCGCCGAGGCGCGCATCCCCGGCATCGGTGATGTCAGGCGCGCCGCGCCTGGATGCGGTGCCGGTGGCGAACATCAGCAGCGTGTCGCTGGTCGAGGTGTCGCTGTCGACGGTGACCGCATTGAAGGTCTTGGCCGTGCCGCGTGACAAAAGATCCTGCAGCACGGGGGCTGCGATCGGCGCATCGGTGGCGATGAAGGAGAGCATCGTCGCCATGTCGGGCGCGATCATGCCGGCGCCCTTGGCAATGCCGTTGATGGTGACCTCGGCGTCGCCGAGTTTTACCGTCGCGGTCGCCAGTTTCGGATAGGTGTCCGTGGTCATGATCGCCTTGGCGGCTTCGGTCCACAGGTCCGGCCTGCCGTCCTTGACCAGTCCGGCGAGCAGATGGCTGAACTTGCCGGCATCCAGCGGCTCGCCGATGACGCCGGTCGAGGCCAGAAACACCTCGTCCGGTGTGCAGCCCGCAGCCTTGGCTGCAGCCTCGCCGGTCATTGCCGTAGAGGCTCGGCCCTTGCTGCCGGTGAAGGCATTGGCATTGCCGGAATTGACGACCAGGACGCGCGCCTTGCCCTGCCCGAGATTCTGCCGGCAGAAATCGACCGGCGCCGACGGGCATTTCGACTTGGTGAACACGCCGGCGACCGTGGTGCCGGCATCGAAGACCATGGTCAGCAGGTCTGTGCGGTTCTTGTACTTTATCCCGGCCTCGGCGGTGGCGATGCGGACGCCCTCGATGTCAGGCATTTCAGGATATTTCTTCGGCGCGAGCGGCGAAATGGTGGCTGACATGAAGACCTCGGGCGGGAAAATCGCAAGGGGAACGCCGGTTTGCCCGATAGCGGGCGCCGGTGCAAGGGCGTTTTCCCGGCCGTCGCGGACGACACCAAACTGCCGGCAGCACGCTTGCGTCATTGGCCAGGATTGAGGAACCTCCGGAACATCTTCTGCACGCCCGGAATGAGCCCCCAGATCATGATCGCGACCATTAGCGGGGCGATGACCAGCGTGCGCTGCCAGATCTCCCACTGTTCGGTCAGCGGGAACACGACATAGAGGATGGCGGTGATCAGCGGATAGACGCCGGCAAGCACCAGCAGCGCAAAGCGGAGGCGCGAGAAGCGGGCGGCGGTCGAGGTCACTGGCTCTCTCCTTATCGTTACGAAACGTTCCGTTATATAAAACGGGCCGTTCCGTTTCGTCAAGAGGTCGTATATGCATGCTGAGGAAACTTGCCGATAAGGAAAAAGCAGATGGGTGAGGACGCAGATCAGGCCCGCAAATCAATTGGCGCGCGGCGCAACCCCGACAGCGCCGACGCCATTCTCGACGCCGCCGAGGCGGTGCTGGTCGAGGCCGGTTATTCCGGCTTCTCGATCGAAGCGGTGGCGCGGCGGGCGCGTGCTGGAAAGCCTACGATCTATCGCTGGTGGCCGAGCAAGGCCGCTTTGCTCTTCGACGTCTATCAGCGGCTAAAGCGCGTCGACAACCCCGATACCGGAAACCTCGAGGATGATCTCGTCGGCTTCCTGAAGAACCTGTTCTCGCACTGGCATGAAACGTCCTCAGGCAGCGTCTTCAGATCGCTGATCGCCGAGGCGCAGTCGGATGCGACCGTCGCCGCCGTGCTTGTCGAATACACGAAAGGACGCCATGCCCATACCGCCCAGATGATCGAACGCGCCAAGGCAAGAGGCGAAGTGGCGGCCGACGTCGATTCCACGCTCGTCGCCGACCTGGTCGCCTCCTTTGCCTGGACGCATCTTTTGACCAATCGCCTCGACGAAGACGAAGCGACGCTGCGCAGGGCGGTTGGCTATGTGTTGAAGGGCATAGCCGCCGACGATGCCGGCTCGCCCAACGCCGCGGCGGTCCGGCGGAGGCGTCGACGCGTCATCGGTCGCACCACCAAGTAGAAGCGACAGGGGCGGCAGAGCAAAACCCACGCCCTGTCGTGATGGAGACCATCAGAGGCACAATCGGGGGGCGGCGCCGGCGCCAACAATTGATCGTCTCCATCATCTGCGGTGGCGGGCTGGCCTACTTGGTGTTTTCCAGCGCGTCGACCGTCTTCTTCAGCTTCTCGTCCGGGATCTCGACCTTGGCCTCGGCGCGCAGCGACTTGACCAGCGCGATGTACTTGTCGCGGATAACCGCCTGGCGGGCCTGGTCCTTGACCTGGTCGAAGGCCGGCGGCTGCTTGGCGCGCTTGTCCTCGACCTGGATGACGTGCCAGCCGAACTGCGACTGCACCGGCTGCTCGGTGTATTTGCCCACCGCCAGCGCGAAGACCGCCTTGTCGAACTCCGGCACCATCTGGCCGGGTCCGAACCAGCCGAGATCGCCGCCGCTGGTCTTGCCGCTCGGATCGCTGGTGTGCTCGTTGGCGAGTTTCTGGAAATCGGCGCCGCCGTCGAGCTGCTTGATGATGGTATCGGCCTCTTCCTTCGTCTTCACGAGGATGTGACGGGCATGCACCTCGTTGGTCGGCGGCGTGTTGGCGATTTCCTGATCGTAGCGGGCGCGAATTTCGGCATCCGTGACCTTGCCGACGACATCCTTCTCGACCATTTCGCCATGCAGGGCGCGCTGCTGCAGGAATGCCATGCGGCGCTGGAAGTCGGGATCCTTATCAAGGCCGGTGGTGACCGCCTGGGCAGCCATGACCTTGATCTCGATCGCCGCCGAAAGTGCTGCGGCGCGGCGCTGTTCGGGCGGCATCTGCGCGAACTGCTGTGACAGCTCGCCTTCGGCAAGCGCAAGGTCTGCCTCGGTCAGCGTCTGGCCGTTGATCGTGGCGACCACGGCGTTCGGATCGACCGGCGCGGCCGGTTGGGCGGGGGCGGCCGGTTGGGCCGGGGCTGGTTGGGCGGGGGCGGTGTCCTGCGCCATCAGCGGCGACAGCGACAGGGCCGACAGCCCGAATGCCAGGCCGAGGCTGGCGAGCGACGCGCGGCGGAACAATAAGGACATACGATTAACTCCAATGGGGGATAGCTAGAGCGGGATGGCTTCCAGACCAGCCAGATTGTGGCGGAATTTGGCACGGTCGACAGGGCGAGCGCGCCGTTGACATCGATTGAGCCCCCTCTTATCTGTCCAACGACTTTGCGTCCAGAACCGTTTTCCGGGCGCTTTTTGCGTTTGTCCGCGTTTCACGTGGATTTGATGGGGCCGTCGGCACCCGTCGCAACGACTTGGAATGCTATCGAAAGGACCATTGAATGGTCAGTTTTGGCGGTCTCGCCCGTAAGGTTTTCGGCTCCTCCAACGATCGTCGGGTCAAGTCGACCCGACCGCGCGTCGAAGCGATCAATGCCATGGAAAACGAGATGCGGGCGCTCTCCGACGCCGAGCTGGCGGCCCGCACGGAAAAATTCCGCCAGGACGTCGCCAACGGCGCCAGCCTCGATGATCTCCTGGTGCCGGCCTTCGCCACCGTGCGCGAGGCGGCGCGCCGCGTGCTCGGCATGCGCCCGTTCGACGTCCAGCTGATCGGCGGCATGGTGCTGCACAATGGCGGCATCGCCGAGATGCGCACCGGCGAGGGCAAGACGCTGGTCGCCACGCTGCCGGTCTATCTCAACGCGCTCGCCGGCAAGGGCGTCCATGTCGTCACCGTCAACGACTATCTTGCCAAACGCGACTCCGAATGGATGGGCCGCGTCTACAAATTCCTCGGCCTTACCGTCGGCGTCATCGTCCATGGCCTGTCCGACGAGGAACGCGCCGCCGCCTACGCCGCCGACGTAACCTACGCCACCAACAACGAGCTCGGCTTCGACTATCTGCGCGACAACATGAAATTCGAGCGCGCCCAGATGGTGCAGCGCGGCCACAGCTACGCGATCGTCGACGAGGTCGATTCCATCCTGGTCGACGAGGCGCGCACGCCGCTGATCATTTCCGGTCCGCTCGAGGACCGTTCGGAAATGTACAACACCATCGATGCCTTCATGCTGAAGCTCGAGCCGTCCGACTACGAGATCGATGAGAAGCAGAAGACCTCGATCTTCACCGAGGAGGGCACCGAAAAGCTGGAAAACCTGCTGCGCGACGCCGGCCTGCTCAAGGGCGAGTCGCTCTACGACGTCGAGAACGTCGCCATCGTCCACCACGTCAACAATGCGCTGAAGGCGCATCAGCTGTTCCAGAAGGACAAGGACTATATCGTGCGCAACGGCGAGATCGTCATCATCGACGAATTCACCGGCCGCATGATGCCGGGCCGCCGCTATTCGGAAGGCCTGCACCAGGCGCTCGAGGCCAAGGAGCATGTGGCGATCCAGCCGGAGAACCAGACGCTCGCCTCCGTCACCTTCCAGAACTATTTCCGCCTTTACAAGAAGCTCGCCGGCATGACCGGCACGGCGCTGACCGAGGCCGAGGAATTCGGCAACATCTACAATCTCGAGGTCACCGAGATCCCGACGAATCTGCCGGTGATCCGTATTGACGAAGACGACGAGGTCTACCGGACCGTCGAGGAAAAATACAAGGCGATCGTCAAGGAGATCAAGGAAGCCCGCGCCAAGGGCCAGCCGACGCTGGTCGGCACCACCTCGATCGAGAAATCCGAGCAGCTGGCGGCGCGTCTGCGCAAGGAAGGCTTTACGGATTTCGAGGTGCTGAACGCCCGCCATCACGAGCGTGAGGCGGCGATCGTCGCCCAGGCGGGAAAACCCGGTGCCATCACCATCGCCACCAACATGGCCGGCCGCGGCACCGACATCCAGCTCGGCGGCAACGCCGATATGCGCATCGCCGAGGAGCTTGGCGATATGCCTGAAGGCCCCGAGCGCGAAGCCAGGGAAAAGGCAATCCGCGACGACGTCGCCCGGCTGAAGGAAAAGGCGCTGGCCGCCGGCGGCCTCTACGTGCTCGCCACCGAACGCCACGAGTCGCGCCGCATCGACAACCAGTTGCGCGGCCGCTCAGGCCGCCAGGGCGATCCCGGCCGCTCAAAATTCTTCCTGTCGCTGCAGGACGATCTGATGCGCATCTTCGGCTCCGAGCGCATGGACGGCATGCTGCAGAAGCTCGGCCTCAAGGAAGACGAGGCGATCATCCACCCGTGGATCAACAAGGCGCTGGAAAAAGCGCAGAAGAAGGTCGAGGCGCGCAATTTCGACATTCGCAAGAACCTGCTGAAATATGACGACGTCTCGAACGACCAGCGCAAGGTGGTGTTCGAGCAGCGCCTCGAGCTGATGGACGGTGAAGGCCTGTCCGAGACCATCGCCGAGATGCGCGAGGGCGTCATCGAGGAGATCGTCGCCAAGGCCATTCCCGAAAACGCTTATGCCGAGCAGTGGAACGTCGCCGGCCTCAAGGCCGAGGTCGCCGAATTCCTCAATCTCGACCTGCCGATCGAGGACTGGGTCAAGGAAGAGGGCATTGCCGAGGACGACATCCGCGAGCGCATCAGCCAGGCCGCCGAGACTGCCGCGAAAGAGCGTGCCGAGCGCTTCGGCCCCGACGTGATGACCTATGTCGAGCGCTCAGTGGTGCTGCAGACGCTCGACCATCTGTGGCGCGAGCACATCGTCAACCTCGATCATCTGCGCTCGGTCGTCGGCTTCCGCGGCTATGCCCAGCGCGACCCGCTGCAGGAATACAAGGGCGAGGCGTTCGAGCTGTTCCAGGCGATGCTGGGCAATCTGCGCCAGGCCGTCACCGCGCAATTGATGCGCGTCGAGCTGGTCCGCCAGGCCGCCGAAGCGCCGCCGCCAGAGGCACCCGACATGTTCGGCAGCCATCTCGACGGCACCACCGGCGAGGACGATTTTAACGGCGGCGAGACCGGGCTTCTGGTCCGCCAGGAGACCAACGCAACTGTCGCCCCCGAAAACCGCGACCCGCAAAACCCCGCCAGCTGGGGCAAGGTCGGCCGCAACGAGGCCTGCCCGTGCGGTTCGGGCAAGAAGTACAAGCACTGCCACGGGGCGTTTGCGTAAGCTTTCCTTCTCCCCGTTCACTTTACGGGGAGAAGGTGCCGGCAGGCGGATGAGGGGCAGCGCCGGCGCTCGCGATGAGCTGATCTCCCCACCTGAGGGGGAGATATCAGGCGGCCAGAGGTCTGCTGTCCCGAAGTGTTTATTATGAATTTTTTGGCGATCATCTGGTTGGACAAACCAGATGGAAAATAATTCTGACAGGCCGGCAATTATCGCGTTCGACGCAGCGAGCGAACAAAGAGAACATGGGCTCCCAAAACAAACACGGGATTACGGTCACCGCGCCACCCCGTCCGCGCCAGAAACTCTGCCTGCCATGATCTGGCGGACCAAGCGGTCCCTTGTCAACATGTTCCCGAGAAGGCGCAACTCGCTTTGCAGCCTTAAGCTCTTCAAGGCGCGCGCCCAACCGCTTAAGCCGCGCTTGCAGCTCTTTATCTATCAAGTGCTCCATGCATCTGTCATCGCACCAACTCAGGGTTGGAGCAACACCGCGCTACCCAGCCGTAGGGGGTTGGCTGGCGGACCCATTCCCTGGCCTTCTTTTTCGGGCGGTCGTCTGGATGCACCCACAATCTGGTCGGGCGTATTCGGCTGGTCTCCGGACGTAGCCTTTCAGGCCGGGGACCATCGCCAGCATGATGCATTCTTCAAGGCTCTGTCGTTTCGTCGCGTTCTGCCGCGAACGATAAATATGGAGCAGCGCTTGCGCTCCTGCTCGCGCCTTCTCCCCGCAAACAGGGCGAAGGAAGCATTCCACCCAACCGTTTCTTAATGTGTTTTCGCTACACCCAAACCCAGAAAAGAGGCGGAAAACGGAGAGTTGTGGGTGCGCTTTTCCGCGGCGACGACAGCCGGGCGGTTCCTGCCGCAGCGCCTTGCGCTGCGCGTAAAGCCGCTGCTTGGCCGCATCGATGCCGTGCTGTTCACCGCCGACGAGCGCGGCGAAGCCGGCCGCATGTCGCTGATCGCCTTCTCCATCCGCATCGTCAGTGCCGTCATCGCCTTCGTCAGCCAGGTGCTGATGGCGCGCTGGATGGGCTCGTTCGAATACGGCATCTTCGTCCTCGTCTGGGTGACGATGGTCATCGTCGGCAATCTCGCCTGCCTCGGCTTTCACACCTCGGTCATCCGCTTCATTCCCGAATATCGCGAGCGCAAAATGCTGGCCGAACTGCGCGGCATCGTGCTGACCAGCCGCCTGTTCGTGCTGGTTGCCTCGACGGCGATCGCCGGGTTCGGCGCGCTCGGCGTCTGGCTGCTCTCGCCCTTCATCGAAAACTACTATGTCGTGCCGTTCATCCTCGGCCTCATCTGCATGCCGATGATCGCCATGTCCGATCTGCTGCAGGGGCTGGCGCGGGCCAACTCATGGGCGCTGTTTGCGCTGGCGCCGACCTATCTGGTGCGGCCGGTGCTGATCCTGGCGCTGATGGCGCTGATGCTTCTGGTCGGCTTTGCGCCCGACGCCAGGACCGCCATCTTCGCCTCGATCGCCGCCGCCTATGCCACCACGCTCGGCCAGCTCATCGGCGTCACGGCGCGGATGGACAGGAATATCCCGGCCGGGCCGAAGAAGGTGCATTTCGCGCAATGGTTCCTCGTGTCGCTGCCGATCTTCCTGGTCGAAGGCTTCTTCTTCCTGCTCACCAATGCCGACGTGCTGATGGTCGGCGCCTACATGAACCCCAACGACGTCGCCGTCTATTTCGCCACGGTGAAGACGCTGGCGCTGGTGCATTTCGTTTATTTCGCGGTCAAGGCGGGCGTCGCCCAGCGCTACGCGCAGTTCACCCATGGCGAGCCGGAAAAGCTCGCCGCCTTCGCCCGCGAAACGGTGTCGTGGACCTTCTGGCCGTCGCTGTTGATGGCGCTGCTGGTGCTGGTGCTGGGCGAGCCGATGCTGAGCCTGTTCGGGCCTGAATTCGTTGCCGGCTATCCGCTGTTGTTCCTGCTGGTCTTCGGCGTCGTCGCCCGCGCCGCCGTCGGCCCTTGCGAAAGCCTGCTCACCATGAGCGGCAACCAGAACATCTGCGCCGCCGTCTACGCCATGACGCTGGCCTTCAACATCGGCCTCAATTTGGTGCTGATCCCGCTTTTCGGCCTGTGGGGCGCGGCGATGGCCACCGCCTTCGCCATGATCTTCGAGGCCGGCGCGCTGTCCTTCACGGTCTGGCGCAGGCTCGGCATCGTCATGGCCATTTTCGTAGCCGCCGAAGGAGCCGCATGATGGCTGCCATCCCGTTGCTCGAGGAAACCAGCGGCGGCCCGGCCGGCGCCATGGTGTCCGGCCTCGCCGGGCTCGCCCGCGAAGCCGACCCCGCCCATATCGAGCTCTTGGCCAACGACCGGCCCGAGCGCAAACTGGCCGTCTACCCGGCCTCCGCCGGCTTCGATCTGGTCGAGGAACTCGACTATCTCTGCACCCGCACGATCGAGCCCAACGTCTTCTTCAACCCGCGATTCCTGGCGCCTGCCATGCCGCGGCTGGAAGACCGCGAGGTGCGGCTGGCGGTCATCCGCGACGGCGACGAATACCGCAACCGGCTGCGCTTGCTGGTGCCGTTCTCGGTGGAGCGGCCGGCGATGCCGCTCGGCGTGCGGGTCATGCGCACATGGTCGAGCCCGTTCGGCCCGATCGGCACGCCGCTGGTCGACCGTGACGATCCCGTCGGCGTCGTCGAGGATTTCTTCTCGATGCTGTCGCGGCCGCATCTCAAGCTGCCGAAAGTCTTGGTGCTGCCCGATATCCGGCTCGACGGCCCGGTGGCCAGCCTGCTGGCGACGGTCGCCGAGACACGTGGCCTGACGCTGGTCACCACCGGCAAGGCCGAACGCCCGATGCTCGAAAGCGAGATCGACGGCGATGACTATCTGAAGGCCTCGCTGCGCTCGCACCATTTTCGCGAGTTCCGCCGCCTGAAGCGCCGCCTCGCCGACCTCGGCAGGCTGGAGCATCTGGTGGCGCGCGGACCGGAAAACATCCGCCATGCCATTGAACGCTTCCTGACGCTGGAAGCAGCAGGCTGGAAAGGCCGCGAGCGCACCGCCATGGCCATCGACCGCTACCGCGCCGCCTTCGCCCGCGAGGCCGTGCACCGGCTCGCCGAACAGGACCTGTGCCGCATCCATTCGCTGACGCTCGACGACCGCACCATCGCCAGCCTGATCGTCTTCGTCGAGGCCGGCGTCGCCTACACCTGGAAGACGGCCTATGACGAAACGCTCGCCGCCTATTCGCCGGGCACGCTCTTGATGATCGAGGTGACCAGGCAGCATCTCGACGACCCCAACATCATGATGACCGATTCCTGCGCCGTGCCCGACCATCCGGTGATGAGCCGGCTGTGGACGGAGCGCAGGCCGACCGGCACGCTGGTCATCGGCCTGACGCCGGACGCCGATCGCCTCGCCCGCCAGGCGGCGTCGCAGCTTCACCTCTACCGCGAAACCCGCAACATGGCGCGCCTGCTGCGCAACCGGATGAAGAGCTTGCTGGGACAGCGGTAGGCTGTTGGTGCTGCTGGTTCCTCGACCCAGTGATTTTGACAGGTCGGGCCAATCAGCAGCGAACGTCGTTAATTCCCGTCAGTGGCAAATCGCAAACCTCTAGCGTTAGCCGAAACACCCCTCCACTTCGTTATCCCCGGGCGGAGCAAGGAGCGAAGCGACGCGGCGCAGACCCTGGGATGACGAAGGCACAGTCGAGGCCTAGGTCATGAGGGCTAATTCTCCCGGCCAGCGGAAAGGATTAGCATCGGCGATAATCTCGGCCGCGCAACCAGCATCATTGCCGCCTTGCACGGCCAGAACAAAAATCTGGGAGGAATGCATGACGAAAACAACTTACTTCAGGCGCCGCAGCATTCTCGCTTTGACAGGCCTCGTCGTCGCCTGCCTGACTGCGGCTGCAGGTCAGGCCGCCGAGCCCGACAAGGCCGAGATCGATGCCCTGAAAAAATCGCTATCCAAGTACGAAGACTACAAGGCCGCCATTCGCGACCTCTATCTGTCGACGGTCGGATGCGTTTATTACAGCGGCGAAAAAGTGGCTGGCGCTATGGATTACCCTAAGGGCGCGATGGGCATTCATTTCGTCAACGTGGCGAGCGTCAGCCCGACACCAGATCCGACGCGCCCCAATGTCCTTATCTATGAGCCGTTCGACGGCGGCTTGCGCCTGGTGGCCGTGGAATGGCTTGTTCCGCTGACGCCCGACACCAAGGAGCCGCCGAAACTCTTTGGACAGAAGTTCCAGGGGCCGATGGAGGGGCATTATCCGCTTATTCCGACGGAGTTCTACCATTACGATCTTCACGCCTGGCTGTTCAAGGACAACCCGCTCGGAATGTTCAGCCCGACAAACCCGGACGTGAAATGCGACAATTACGCGTTTCCCATGCCGGAGCAGCCGACCAAGATGGTCCCGGGGCCGATGTGATGGCGGCCTGAGCTACGGAGTCCGATCTAATCAGGAAGGACTGGCCTCGTTGTGAGGAAGGACCGGCCTCGATTGTGATTATCCCAGGATGCTTCTGGGATAACATCCCGCCGAGCTTTCAAGACGTCTCGGGTGGAAAATGGTGCCCCTAGCCGGGATCGAACCAGCACTCCTTGCGGAACTCGATTTTGAGTCGAGCGCGTCTACCAATTCCGCCATAGGGGCTCAGGCCGGGCGGCCTGGATGGGCGCGGACTATACGGTTGGAGGCCTGTTCGTCAACTGGCCAATTCCCGACATGCGGCCTTCGCTCAACCCCAGCCTTCGATTTCGTGAAGCTGCGACCATTGTGCGGCGCGAAAAATCTTTCTAGACAGGCAGCGCATTGAAGCGCGTCGCGTCTCGAGAGATTCATGTGGCGCGCTTTTGGTCTTTGTTTTTATGCATTGTTATCCCAAAACCGCTGCGCATTTTGGGCGACGTGCATTAGGAGTGCCGATGCTTCGCGGACTTTACGACTGGACCCTGTCGCTGGCGGCAAAGAAATCCGCCGAATGGTGGCTGGCCTTCATCGCTTTCGTCGAAAGCTCGGTGTTCCTGGTGCCGGCCGACGTGCTGTACCTGCCGATGGCGCTGTCGCGGCCGGATCGCGCCTATCGCTACGCGCTGGTCGCCACGCTGGCCTCCGTTCTGGGCGGCATCGCCGGCTGGTACATCGGCCACTATGCCTACGACACGGTGGCGAAGCCGATCCTCGAATTCTACGGCAAGTATGACGACTTCGAGGCGCTGCGCGTCTCGTCGGGCATCGGCTTCATCATCCTGATGCTGATCACCTCCGGCCTCGCCCATCTGCCGCCGATCAAGGTGGTGACGATCCTGTCCGGCGTCATCGGCGTCAATCTCCTGCTGTTCATCGTGCTGGCCATCGTGGCGCGCGGCGCCCGCTTCCTGTTCCTCGCCTGGCTGCTGCGCCGCTATGGCGAACCGATCCGCGAGTTCATCGAGAAGCGCCTTGGCATGATCGCGGGCGCCGCCGCCGCTGCCCTGATTTCGCTCTATATCGTCGTCAAATACGCCTTCTAGCATGAGAAGTCCGGGCTAGTATGAGAAGTCCGGGCCAGTATCAGAAGTCCGGGCTAGAGCTGGATGTTCAAATTGACCCATCCTTTGCTCTGACGGGAATGGACGGTAGATCGATGACAGCGACCGTGAGTACCGACACTGGACGCCAGCGCATGCGGACGGCGGTGTTTCTCGCCGTCGCCATGGCGGCCACCGTCGGCTCGGCGCTGGCCTTCCAGCACCTGGGCGGCTACATCCCGTGCAAACTCTGCCTGGAGCAGCGCACCCCCTACTACATCGGCGTGCCGCTGATGCTGCTGGCGGTGCTGTCGTCGGCGCTGCGCTGGCCGGCTTGGCTGACACGCGGCCTGCTGGCCGTCGGCGGCCTGCTGATGGCCTACGGCGTCTATCTCGGCGTCTATCATTCCGGCGTCGAATGGGCGTGGTGGCCGGGGCCGACCGATTGTGCCGCGGCGGGAGGACCGGTGGACACCGGCGGCAAGGGCGTGCTCGACGCGCTCGACCAATTCGTCCCGCCCTCCTGCGACAAGGCGGCACTGCGCATCCTCGGCCTGTCGCTGGCCGGCTGGAACGCCATCGCCAGCTTTGTCCTGGCCGTGGTCGCCTTCCGTGGTGCGTTTGCGCGCGATTAAATCTAGTGCGGCGCGAGATCGTCCAAGAATTCGGCAGGCTGAGTCGTATGGAGTGATTGTCGAGAACCGAAGCGCAGCGGACATTTGGGTCCGTGAGCATCGGAAGCGCAGACGATCGCTTCAGACGGCCAGCCGCCCGAATTATCGGACGATCTCAAGGTTCGAGTTCGACATCCCAGTACAGATAATCCATCCAGCTTTCATGCAAATGGTTGGGCGGAAACAGGCGGCCGTTGTTGTGCAGATCATGCACCGTCGGCTGGTAGGGCTTCTGCAACGGCCACATCTTGGCGTGCGCCGGCATCATGCCACCCTTTCTCAGATTGCACGGCGAGCAGGCGGCGACGACATTCTCCCACGTCGTCGCGCCGCCGCGATGGCGGGGAACGACATGGTCGAAGGTCAGATCCTCCGGAGTGCCGCAATACTGGCACTGGAAACGGTCGCGCAGGAAGACATTGAAGCGGGTGAAGGCCGGATGCCGCGATGGCTTCACATAGGCCTTCAGGCTGACGACGCTCGGCAGCTTCATCGAGAAGGTCGGCGACGACACGGCGTGCTCGTATTCGGCGACGATGTTCACCCGCTCGAGGAACACCGCCTTGATGGCGTCCTGCCAAGACCAGAGCGACAGGGGGTAATAGCTGAGCGGACGGTAATCCGCGTTCAGCACCAGTGCTGGAAGCCCATCCGGAGATACGGCAACCGTCACGTCATTGACCTCCTTGGTTCAGCGCATGACCCCGAAAATCGGATCAGATTTTCAGAAAGGATCATGCGCAGCTTCAAAAGTCCTACAGCGTCATTGCGCATCCAATTGGATGCGCGGCGCTGCAACCTGTCGGCGCGGATACTGTAAGCCCGACATGACAGGGATGTGAAGCGGCTTGTCGATCAAACGCCACGCCAAAAGCGCCTGATTTCAATGCTTTTTTGCGAATTCAGGCCGGAGGCGCGGCGTCCCTGCCCTTCAATTCGCGATAATAGGCCCAGAAAAGCCGCGATGCGACACCTCGCCATGGGCTCCATGATTCGGCGAGCTGGATCAGTGTTTTCTCGGGCGGACGCGGGTCGATGCCGAGCGCGTGGCCAACCGCGCTCTGCAGGGCAACGTCGCGTGCCGGGAAGACATCGGGGTGACCGGCGGCGAACAAAAGATAGACTTCCGCCGTCCACGGGCCGATGCCCGACACCTTGGTCATCGCCGTGATCGCATCAGTGGCGTCGAGCAAGCAGAGATGATCGAGGTCGAGGCCGTCGACCACCGCCTGGGCCACGGTGACCAGGCCGCGCTGCTTCGGCCGCGACAGTCCGGCCTCGCGAAACATGGCTTCGTCGGCGGCAAGGATCGCTTGCGGCGTCAGCGGATCGACCAGTTTTGTCAGCCGCCCGAAGATGGCGTCGGCGCTGGCGCGGGAAACCTGCTGCGAGACGATGATCGAGGCAAGGCTTCTGAACCCCGGCTCGGAGAGCCGGAGCGGCACCTCGCCGGCCATGCCGCGCACCTTTTCAAGACGCGGGTCGAGCAGGCAGAGTGCGTCCAGCCCTTGTGCGATGTCGTCGAGCGTGGCGATACGTTGCATGTCTGCTTGTTCCCAGCGCAAAATGTCAGATGTAATCAGGCGCAAAGTAGCAATTGGCGAAAGCGCCGCACAACCCGATTGCCGCCGAACGATGACACTCCTGACATTCCGCTTCGCACCGAGCCCGAATGGCGAACTGCATCTCGGCCATGCCTATTCGGCGCTGCTCAATCAAAAATTGGCGAGAGCAACCGGCGGGCGCCTGTTGCTGCGCATCGAGGACATCGACACGACGCGCTGCACGCCGGAATTCGAGGCCGGCATTTTTCGCGATCTGAAATGGCTCGGGCTTGGCTGGGAGGAACCGGTGCGCCGTCAGTCGGATCATTTCGCGGACTATCAGGCGGTGCTCGACCGGCTGATCAGGGAAGAGCTCGTCTACCCGGCCTTCATGAGCCGTGGCGAAATCCGCGCCTTCATTGCCGCCAGCGAAAAGCGCGGGCGCGACTGGCCGCGCGACCCGGACGGCGTGCCGCTCTATCCCGCCGTCGACAAGGCAATGCCGATGAGGGAACGCCAGCGTCGGATTGCCGAAAATGCGCCTTTCGCCTGGCGGCTCGACGTCGATGCTGCGATGGCGCGCGTCGGGACGGACCTGTCATGGCTGGAATTTTCGGATGAGCGGCTTTCCGCAACACGCACGGTGCATGCTCGGCCGCAGGACTGGGGCGACGTGATCGTGGCTCGCCGTGAAATCCCGACCAGCTATCATCTCGCCGTCGTCGTCGACGACGCGCTGCAGGGCGTCAGCCATGTCGTGCGCGGCCAGGACCTCTATTCCGCCACCGGCGTGCAGCGCCTGCTCCAGCAGATCCTTGGCCTGCCGCAACCAAGCTACTTCCACCATCGTCTCGTCCTCGGCCCGGACGGACGGAAGCTGTCGAAGAGTCTTCGGGATACCGGCCTTGCCGCCTTGCGCGAGGCCGGCGCATCGCCGGCCGACGTCAGGCGGCTGATTGGGTTCTAGATCGGCGCATACGACCGCAAATATGAGCGGACCCTTCAATTCGGATGAGCCTATGGATCAACCGTTTGGTTTTGCTTGCTAGGTTGAACCGCATTACAGCAGTCGCGACACTCAACCCTCACCGATCACGCGGCAGCCTTCCGAAAATGCACAGCATCAAGCGGTTCATCCCCGCCTCCTTTGTCGTCCTGTGGGCGACCGGGTTCATTGGCGCGCGTTACGCCATGCCATGGGCCGAGCCATTCACCTTCCTGGCCGCGCGCTTCGTTCTGGCAGCCGTCCTGTTGGCCGCCTTGATGGCAGCACTCGGTTCCAGGCGGGCGACCCGCGCGGAAGCGTTGCACGCGACCGGCGCCGGCATCCTGATGCATGGCGTCTATCTCGGCGGCGTGTTCTGGGCCATCCATCGAGGCATGCCGGCCGGGCTTTCGGCCTTGATCGTCGGGCTGCAGCCGCTGATCACCGCGGTGATGGCCGGCCGATTTCTCGGCGAGGCCATCCTGCCGCGCCATTGGGCCGGACTCGGCATCGGTCTGGTCGGTGTGGTCATCGTGCTCTGGCCGAAGCTCGGTGCGCTCGGCGGCGGCGTGACGGCCGAGACGCTGGCCGCCTCGCTTGTCTCGGTGCTCGGCATGAGCGCCGGCACGATCTGGCAGAAGCGCTTCGCCTCCGGCGGCGATCTCGTGGCGGCCACCAAATGGCAATATGTCGGCGGCGCATCGGTGATGGTCCTGGCCTCGCTCGCCTTCGAGACGCGAACGGTCGTCGTCAACGGCGAGTTGATCTTCGCCATGGCATGGTTGGTGCTGGTGCTGTCGATCGGCGCCATCTTCCTGTTGATGGTGATGATCCGCGACGGCGAGATGTCGAAAGTCGCTTCGCTGTTCTATCTGGTCCCGGCGGTCACCGCGGTCATCGCTTGGGTATTGTTCGGCGAACAGTTGAACCTGGTCCAGATCGTCGGCATGGCGATCGCGACGCTCGGCGTCGGGCTGGCAACCGCTCAGCCGACCAAAGCATGATCCCGAACCGAAGGTCAGCGTAGCAAAGAGTGGGAACCGGTTTTCGGAAAAGATCATGCTCACTAAGACTCAGCCGACTCTCGCGCGTGCCTCCAGATAGCGGCTGATCGCGGCATTGAGCTCGCCGCCAAGGATGAAGATCGCCGAGACGATGTAGAGGAAGACGACCGCGACCATGATCGAGGCAAGGCCGGCATAGGTCGTCACATAGGACGAGAAACGGTCGAGATAGGCGGCGAAGATGGTCGACCCGATGAGCCAGGCAATCAGCGTGAAGATGATGCCCGGTATGATCGAGACGAAGCGGCGCTTGCCGGCAGGCAGCCAGTAATGCACCGCGAACAGCCCACCGACGATGACGGCGGAGGCGATGATGTAACGCCACAGCGTGATCGTGCCCATATAGGGCTTTATCCATTCGAAATTGGCCTCGGCCAGCCGCCCCAGTAAGGGCGCGAAAACCACGAGCACGCTGATCACCAGAAAACCTGCCGTGGCGATCAAAACGAAGGCGATGCTCTGCACCCGGCGATAGATGATGCCGCGCGTTTCGGAAACGCGGTAGGCGCGGTTGAGCGAGGTGCGCAGCGCCTCGATACCGTTCGAGGCGAAGAAGGCGGCAAGCAGCACGCCATAGGTCAACAGGTCGCTGCGCTGCACGGTGAGCACGTTGAGCACTTCGCGCGCGATCGGCTTGGCGATCTGCTCGGGCCAGGTGTCGAATACGAGATGCACGGCGGTGTCGGCAAAAGCCTGTGCGCCGAGGAAGCTGGCCAGTGTCGTGGCGAAAATCAGAAAGGGGAAAAGCGCCATCAGCGCCGTGATCGCCAGATGACTGGCCATCGCCCAGCCATCGTCCGCATCGAAATGGCCGAACGCGTCATAAAGCACGCGTTTGAGGGCTACGATCTTCCGCAACAAGAACCGCGTTCCCTTCGATTGTCTCGACGCCGCGAATATGGGAAGGGATTGCTGCAAATGGCAAGCCTAGGTCAAACCACGCTTCCTCCCGGAGAAGAGTTGCGCACCATCATCGTCACCGGTGCTTCTTCCGGGATAGGCGCCTATTGCGCGCGAGCGCTGAAGGCGGAAGGCTGGCAGGTCTTCGCGACGGCGCGCAAGCCAGAGGACATCGCTGCCCTCGAGGCCGATGGCATCGAGGCTTTCTATCTGGACTACCGCGAACCTGGATCCATCGAGACGCTGGTGGCGTCGGTGCTGGAACGGACGGACGGACGGCTCGATGCCCTGTTCAACAATGGCGCCTACGCCCAGCCCGGCGCCGTCGAGGACCTGCCGGTCGCAGCACTCAGGGAGCAATTCGAGGCGAATGTCTTCGGCTGGCATGACCTCACCCGCCGTGTCGTGCCGGTGATGCGCCGCCAGGGCCATGGCCGTCTCGTCCATTGCTCCTCGATCCTCGGCCTGGCGCCGCTGCCCTTTCGCGGCGCCTATTCGGCGTCCAAGCACGCGATCGAAGGGCTGATGCTGTGCATGCATCAGGAACTCCAGGGCAGCGGCATCCATGTCTCGCTGATCGAGCCGGGGCCGGTAATATCGAAGATCGCCAGCAACGGCCTTGGGTGGTTTCTCAGGAATATCGACCGTGAGAATTCCGTCCACCGTCTTGCCTACGAGGCGCAGCTGCAAAGGCTGCAGGCCGGCGGCAGCACGTCACGGCTGAAGCCTGGGCCGGAGGTGGTTCATGCGGCCTTGCGCCATGCGCTTCTGTCGCGGCGCCCGCGTCCGCATTATGTGGTAACGGTGCCGGCCAGGATCGGCGTTATCCTCAAACGCGTCCTGCCGGCATCAATGCTCTACCGCCTGCTTGCCAAACGCGCCTGAACGCAATCGACTGGAAACACACTATGGCAACCGTCTTCAACATCCTCGCTGTCCTCGTCATGGTCGCCGTGGTGATCGTGCTGATCCGCGGCCTCATCAACATGATGCGCGGCGGCTCCGCCATGACCTCCAACAAGCTGATGCAGACCCGCGTGCTGCTGCAGTTCGTGGCATTGGTGCTGATCATGCTGGCGGTGTATTTCACCCGCAAGTGACGAGGGTGGCGATTTCGGGAGGCAGAGCGTGGTCAAGCTCAACAAGATCTACACCCGCACCGGCGACGACGGCACCACCGGCCTTGGCACCGGTGAACGGCGGCTGAAATCCGATCTGCGCATCGACGCCTATGGCACGATCGACGAAGCCAATGCCTGCATCGGCATGGCCCGCATTCACACCGCGGCAACCCATCCGGGGATCGACGCGATGCTCGGCCGCATCCAGAACGACCTTTTCGACCTCGGCGCCGATCTGGCGATGCCGGACGACGGCAAGCCGCTCGGCTATGAGCCGCTGCGCATCACCGCTGTGCAGACCGACCGTGTCGAAAAGGACATCGACCTGCTCAACAAGGACCTGCAGCCGCTCAAATCCTTCGTGCTCAACGGCGGCACGGCGGCGGCGGCGGCCCTTCACCTTGCCCGCACGGTGGCACGGCGGGCCGAGCGCATCATGGTGGCTTTGACGCAGGACCCAAGTGAGCCTGTCAACCGCGAAGCGATAAGATACATCAACCGCGTGTCGGACTTTCTGTTCGTCGCCGCACGCGCGGTCAATGACAATGGAAACGCCGACGTGCTATGGGTTCCCGGCAAGAACCGCTGAATCTGCCGAGGCTGGAGGGGGGTCCGATGTTCATCCCGCTTTATGACACCAACCGGCTGCGCCACATCAAGCAGCAATATGTGACGATCGGCCTGATCGCGTTCAACACGCTGATCTACTTCGCCACCGCGCTTGGCGGCGAGCAGTTCACCAACGCTGCTGTGCTGGGCCTCGGCTTCATCCCGTCTGTCGTCCACGACAGCGTCGAACTGGCTCCGCAGTTTGTCTTGATCCCGGAGAGCTTGAGCTACGTCACCTATTCCTTCCTGCATGCCGATATTTTTCACCTCGGCGGCAACATGCTGTTCCTCTGGGTGTTCGGCGACAATGTCGAGGACGCGCTCGGTCATGTACGCTTTCTCATCTTCTACCTGCTGTGCGCCACCGCCGGCGCCTTCTTCCAAGGCCTGATCGCGTGGGACTCGCAGGTTCCGCTGATTGGCGCCTCAGGCGCCATCGCCGGCGTGGTCGCCGCCTATCTGATCCTCTACCCCAGGGTGAAGGTATGGGTGCTGGCTTTCGCCCGCATCCCGCTGCGGATCCCGGCCTTCATCCCGCTCATCCTGTGGATCCTGTTCCAGATCGTGATGTTCGCCGCCGGTGGCGAGGATCAGATTTCCTGGGCCTGCCATGTCGGCGGCATCATCGCCGGGGCCGTGCTGGTGCTCATTTTGCGCAATCGCGCCGTACCACTGCTTGCCGGTGCTGAGGAAGAGGCAGTGGTGGTCGCCGGCCAGGTGCCTGTTGCCGCAGAGCCGGCGTCAAGCGACCGGCAGCCGGCGCAGGCGGCGCCGCGCTGGGGACGGGGAAGCGCGTCCAGTCCGAAGTGAACCGATTTGAGTGCGTCACGGATAATTTGGGCGCGCCTCGGATATTGACGCGCGGGGTCGCCGCAACTACGGAAGCTTTCCCACACTAGGCGGTCGGAGACTAGAATTCCGTCCGGAATGTCGGCTTTCGACAACTCTGAAGAGGCGCACACTGCTATAGCGCGCCCGACTATCTTGAAAGAGGTGGCTATCGTGAAAGAGGTGACAGGCAAATGAAGATCCTTGTGCCCGTGAAGCGGGTTGTGGATGCGAATGTGAAGGTTCGTGTGAAAGCTGACGGTTCGGCGGTGGAACTCGCCAACGTCAAGATGGCGATGAACCCATTCGACGAGATCGCGGTCGAAGAGGCGATCCGGCTGAAGGAGGCCGGCAAGGCGGAAGAGATCATCGTTGTCTCGATCGGGCCGCAGCAGGCGCAGGAGACCTTGCGCACCGCCCTCGCGATGGGCGCCGACCGCGCCATCCTGGTCAAGACCGACGAGCAGACGGAGCCGCTGGGTGTCGCCAAGGTGCTGAAGGGCGTGGTCGAGGCGGAAAAGCCCGGTCTCGTCATTCTCGGCAAGCAGGCGATCGACGACGATTCGAACCAGACCGGCCAGATGCTGGCGGCACTTCTCGGCTGGGCGCAAGGCACTTTCGCTTCCAAGGTCGTTATCGATGGCGACAAGGCCAAGGTGACGCGCGAGGTCGACGGCGGCCTGCAGACAGTGGAGCTGAAGATGCCGGCGATTGTCACCGCGGATCTTCGCCTCAACCAGCCGCGCTATGCCTCGCTGCCCAACATCATGAAAGCCAAGAAGAAGCCGCTCGACGAGAAGAGCCCGGCCGACTACGGCGCCGACGTCAAGCCGCGGCTGAAGGTGATCAAGACCGAGGAGCCGGGCGGCCGCAAGGCGGGCGTCAAGGTCAAGAGCGTCGCCGAATTGATCGACAAGCTCAAGAACGAAGCCGGCGTGCTGTAAGGCTGCGAAGGGACAAAAAAATGACAATTCTTCTGATTGCCGAACACGACAATGCGTCGCTTTCCGACCAGACCGCCAAGGCGCTTTCGGCGGCACTGCAGATCGGCTCGGACGTGCATGTGCTGGTCGCCGGCAAAGGCGCAAATGGCGCTGCCGATGCTGCCGCCAAGCTCAAGGGCGTGAGCAAGGTGCTGCTCGCCGAAGCCGACGAACTCACCGAGCGTCTCGCCGAGCCGCTGGCCGCACTCGTCGTCGGCATAGCCGGTGCCTATGACACGATCATCGCGCCGGCGACCTCGTCGGGCAAGAATGTCGCGCCGCGCGTGGCAGCCCTGCTCGATGTCGCGCAGGTATCGGAGATCATCGAAGTTGTATCGCCCGACACCTTCAAGCGGCCGATCTATGCCGGCAACGCCATCCAGACGGTGCAGTCGAGCGACGCCAAGAAAGTCATCACCGTGCGCACCGCCTCCTTCCAGGCCGCACCCGAGGGCGGTTCCGCCCCGGTCGAGACGGTTCAGGCGGCGGCCAATCCCGGCCTGTCGAGCTTCGTCGAGAACAAGCTGTCCGAGACCGATCGTCCTGAGCTGACTTCGGCCAAGATCATCATCTCGGGCGGCCGCGCGCTGGGCTCTTCGGAGAAATTCCAGGAAGTCATCCTGCCGATCGCCGACAAGCTCGGTGCGGCCGTCGGCGCCTCGCGTGCCGCCGTCGACGCCGGCTACGCGCCGAACGACTGGCAGGTCGGCCAGACCGGCAAGGTGGTCGCACCCGATCTCTACATCGCGGTCGGCATCTCCGGTGCCATCCAGCATCTTGCCGGCATGAAGGATTCGAAGGTCATCGTAGCCATTAACAAGGACGAGGAAGCGCCGATCTTCCAGGTCGCCGATTACGGCCTCGTCGGCGACCTTTTCGTCATTCTGCCGGAACTGCAAAAGGCGCTTTGACGCCTTCTGCCAAAGCGTATTAAATTGTGAAGGGCGGGGTAGACGAAGTCGCCCCGCCCTTTTAGTTTGCACCGCACAAAAGCAGGCCGCAAAGCCTTTTGACGGGATCGGTGTAATGAACAAGATCGAGACGATCGGCATCATCGGCGCGGGCCAGATGGGCGGCGGCATTGCCCATGTGTCCGCGCTTGCGGGCTACAAGGTGCTGGTCTACGACATCTCACCCGACCGCATCGAAAAGGGCATCGCCACGATCAGTGGCAACATGGCCCGCCAGGTCGGCTCCGGCAAACTCGAGGAAAAGCTGCGCAACGAGGCGATGGCGCGCATTTCGGCAGCGCCCACCATGGCCGATCTTGCGGCTGCCGATCTGGTGATCGAAGCGGCGACCGAGGACGAGACGGTCAAGCGCAAGATCTACGCCCAGCTCTGCCCGCAGCTCAATCCGGAAGCCATCCTGGCGACGAACACCTCGTCTATCTCGATCACCCGTCTCGCCGCGCAGACCGACAGGCCGGAGCGTTTCATCGGCATCCATTTCATGAATCCGGTTCCACTGATGAAGCTGGTCGAACTGGTACGCGGCATCGCCACCGAGGACCAGACCTTCGAAGCGGCAAAGGCCTATGTGAACCATCTCGACAAGACGATCACCGTCTCGGAGGATTTTCCGGCCTTCATCGTCAACCGCATCCTGCTGCCGATGATCAACGAGGCGATCTACACGCTCTATGAAGGGGTCGGCTCGGTCGACGCGATCGACACCGCCATGAGGCTCGGCGCCAACCATCCGATGGGACCGCTGCAGCTTGCCGATTTCATCGGCCTCGACACCTGCCTCTCGATCATGCAGGTGCTGCATGACGGCCTGTCGGATTCGAAATACCGCCCCTGCCCGCTGCTGGTGAAATATGTCGAGGCCGGCTGGCTCGGCCGCAAGACCGGACGCGGCTTCTACGACTATCGCGGCGAGCATCCCGTTCCGACGCGTTAGGCTCGAAACCCAATTGTGATTGTTTAAGAGGCGATGGTCTGATTCCTTGGCGTCCGGAGTTTTCGGATGGCAAGGGCTAGATTGGCAACGCAATACGTTTCGACGGCCGCCCTGTCTTCGGTCCGGCCCTTGAGCTCGTTCAACAGTCTACAGATATCCACCGATCAATCGCGACGGTAAAATGGATATCTCAAGTGGCTACCTGGATTTCCGTCTTGACTGAATTGGCAATGAAGCACTGTTCATGCGCCAAGTGGTGCAGTTCCGCTTGCGTTGCGGCGCTTGGCGGCTCCCCGGCGTAGACAATGGTCGGATTGAGGCCAACGCGGCTGACAACCAATCGCCCGTCGACCTTCTCCATCATGCCGATCGCCTTGTCGGTATAGCTCTCGACGACGATTCCCTGGGGCGCCGCGATCGAGAGAAAAGTCAACATATGGCAACTGGAAATCGCCGCGATGTAGGCCTCCTCCGGATCGACATTGGCTTCCACTGAATAAGGAAGCGGAACGATGTGCGGCGAAGCCGAGGCCGGCACCACTTGGCCTCCGTCGAAGCGCCAAACGTGTGCGCGGCTGTAGCGCCTGTCGGTAAATACTGCCCCTTCTCGCTCCCAGTGCACCTCGACGGTCATTTTCATGATTGATCCTTCGTCGGAATGGAAAGAAGTCTTGCAGTCGTTTGGGTTAAATGGCGGCGAAGGTGCTGCGCAGCAGCGTCGAAATCGCGCCTCGCACAAGCGGCAACGATCGCCGCGTGTTCCTCGAAAAAATCAATTCGCTCCTGCGCGCCACGCTCTTGGTGAAGGGTTGACCGCCGGGATTCTCGTCGAAGGTCTCCGACGGTCTTAAGCAATCGAGTATTCGCGCAGCCACTGTACAGGGCGAGGTGAAACTGTTGGTCGAGCTCCAGAATCCGCGACGGATCATACTCCGCGAATAGCTCGTCGTTGAGCCTCTCAGCCTTACGCAAGGCGGAAGGCTGAAGCCCCGGCACCGACTGCTCCAAGGCGGCGACCTCCAAAATGGCCCGAAGTTCGCAAAGTTCAGTCGCCTCCCGTTCTGAGAGGATCGCTACCGCCAGGCTTCGATCGCGACGCCGCACGACCAAGCCACTCCCGAGTAACTGGTCTAAGGCCTGCCGGACGGGCTGGCGGCTGACCCCGAAACGCTCGGCTATCGATTCCTGCTTGAGAACGGAGCCTGGTGCCAATTCACCTGACTCGATCTCGTCTTGCAGCTCGCTAAAAATCGACTTTGGATCCATGGATCCAAATAATATACCCCCTTGGAGTTGGTCAAGCCTTAATCAGCTAACAAATGTTCCTCCTGGATCGCAGCGTTCTCGCCCTTTCGCCTCGGATCAAGAAACGAAGCGACCAGGGGCCGACGACCGGGCAGTCTTTCCAGCGCACGCTGGAGCGCAGCATGTGCATGATCCCCGAGATCGCCCGCCGGTAAGAGCGAATTCGATTTCGGGCCGATCACCTGCCGTGCGCCTATTGTTCCGATCGCGGGCCGTGGCTACCAGCGCACGAAAATCCGCGCGCCGAGCGCGCCGAGCGCCGCAAGGATGGCAATGGCGATCGTGTACCAGGTGGCGACGAAAAGCGGCGAGTCGTCGAAGCAGTGTGCGGCATAGAAAGTTGCCGCCAGCCCACCGGCGAGCAGGCCTGCCACGGTTCCGGCAAGCACCGGCTGCGTCGGGGCGCCATAGCGCAGCACCGCTAGGAAGATGGCGAGCGGACCGATGCCGATCAGCGGAATGAACGTCAGGCAGATGATCAGATTGCTGCCGACCAGCCGCATGCCCCAGTCGGCCGCAGGCACGGAAAGGAGTTCCAGAACCACCGCAATGACCACCAGCAGCGGTGCCGCAATCATCCAGGCCGCCGCCCTGCTCGTCGATGCACCGGGTGTCGACAGGACGCGGATCAAGGCGAAGGCGCTGACGGCCAGAGCAGTCGTGAAGACGAACTTGGCGAGGAAGCGCGTCGTATGCATTGCGGTCGCGATGTCGGTGCGTGGGCCGATCGCCAGCCAGAAAACCACCGCCGCGATCCCCGTAGCCGCACCGGCGGCCACCCACCAGGCCGAGCCAAGCGGCATCGCCCTGCTGTGGGCATCGGCGTCGAGCGCCTTGATGAGATCGTCGGTCTTCATGTCATTCCCGCTTGAACTGTTTGGCCCGCCCGAATTGTTTGACCCCGAACCGTTTGGCAATGGTTGCGAGCCCACGATGCAGCGACACGCGCACCGCCGTTTCGCTGATGCCGAACTTCGCTGCCGTCTCGCCGATGGAACGGCCTTCGACCGACACCGACGAGACCACGGAACGCTGCGACGGCGGCAGGCCGTCCAATGCCCGATTGATGTCGCGCTCGCTGACCGTCTCGGCCTCCGGTTCGGCGAAGGTCTCGGCGATCTCGTCGATCTCGATCTCGATGCGCCGCCCGCGCCGCCGAAAGGCGTCGATCAGCTTGAAGCGCGCAATGGCGTAGACCCAGGGCAGCACGGCCAGATCCTGCCGCCAGGTATGCCGTTTCACATGAATGGCCAGCAAGGTTTCCTGCACGACGTCCTCGGGATCGACCCCGCCCTGAACGATCTTGCGCCTGATAAAGCCGCGAACGAGAGCAGCCGTCCGGCGCAGAAAGTCGGCGTAAGCCTTTTCATCTCCCGCGATCGCGGCCCGCATCAGCCGGGAAAGCTCGGCCTCGTCGTTGCCGGTCACAAGAGTTCACTCCCCGATATTCGCGCCTCGGCGCTGATTTGTTACGTGGCAAGCGAATAATGTCCAAGCCAAAATATGTGAATATCACGAAGGTTTCACCTCCAGCGCCCGATTGCGCCGCTCATTAATGTTGACTACACCGATCAGGAATTGATAGGTGCAGTCTTGCTAAATCAAAGACCATTGAGTTCGAGAGGGATAACGTCCATGAAATATGCTCTTTCCGCCCTTGCCGGTGCCGCGGCACTTGCAATCAGCCTGATCGTCGGCCCGGCAATGGCCCAGGACGGCGGCATCGTCGTCTACAATGCCCAGCATGAAAGCCTGACCGACGCCTGGGTTGAAGGTTTCACCAAGGAAACCGGCATCAAGGTCACCGTTCGCCACGGCGGTGACAGCGATTTCTCCAACCAGATCGTCGCCGAAGGCGCCGCGTCGCCGGCCGACGTGTTCCTGACGGAAAACTCCCCCGCCATGGTGCTGGTCGAATCCGCCGGCCTGTTAGCGCCGGTCGATGCCGAGACGCTGGCCCAGATTCCGCAGGAGTACCAGCCGTCCAGCGGCAAATGGGTGGGCATCGCCGCGCGCAGCACCGTCTTTGTTTACAACAAAACCAAGCTGACCGCCGAACAGCTGCCCAAGTCGCTGCTTGATCTCGCCGATCCGAGCTGGAAGGGACGCTGGGCCGCTTCGCCGTCCGGCGCCGATTTCCAGGCGATCGTCAGCGCGGTTTTGCAGCTCAAGGGTGAGGCCGCAACGGCCGGCTGGCTGAAGGCGATGAAAGAGAACTTCACCGCCTACAAAGGCAACAGCACGGTGATGAAGGCGGTCAATGCCGGCGAGGTCGACGGCGGCGTGATCTATCACTATTACTACTACGGCGACCAGGCCAAGACCGGTGAGAACAGCAAGAACATCGGGCTTCACTATTTCAAGAACCAGGATCCGGGCGCGTTCGTCTCGGTTTCCGGTGGTGGCGTGCTGGCCTCCAGCAAGCACCCGAAGGAAGCCCAGGCCTTCCTGAAATGGGTGACCGGCAAGGGTGGTCAGGATGTGCTGAAGACCGGCAATTCCTTCGAATACGCGGTCGGCAAGGGCGCGGATTCCAATCCGGCGCTGGTGCCGCTGGCCGAACTGCAGGCGCCGAAGGTCGACGCGACGACGCTGAACTCCAAGAAGGTGACCGATTTGATGACGGCAGCCGGCTTGCTTTAGTCGGCGTTCGTCCTAAAAGGGCAACCGACTGCGCTCCTGCGGGAATTCGCTTCCGCAGGAGCGCTCTGTTTTTCGAGGTGGCATTCGTCCATGACGACAAGCTGCGTTTCTGGCCGCGTTTGCGGCCCTTCGACCGTTTCCGCCATCGGGCGGCAGCGGCACGGCGCCTGAGCTGATGCAGTCTGCGGCCGACCTTGCACGCTCGGGCCTGCCGACCGGCATGGTTGCTGGGCAATGGACGCGCCGGCGGCCGATATCCTGGATTTCGCTTGCCGCCATCCTGATCTCACTTTTCTCCCTGCTGCCGCTCGCCTTCATCATCTGGATTGCCGTGCAGACCGGCTGGGAGACCGTATCGGCACTGGTCTTCCGGCCGCGCGTCGGCGAGCTGCTGGTCAACACCCTGCTTTTGGTGATGCTCGCGGTACCGATCTGCATCGTGCTCTCGGTGGCGCTGGCCTGGCTGACCGAACGCAGCGATCTTCCCGGTGCCCGCCTGTGGGCCTGGCTGTCGGTGGCGCCGCTCGCCATCCCCGCCTTCGTCCACAGCTATGCCTGGATCACCCTGGTGCCGGGACTGCATGGCCTGTGGGCCGGCGTTCTGGTTTCCGTCGTCGCCTATTTCCCGTTCCTCTATCTGCCGGTGGCGGCAGCTTTGCGCCGGCTCGATCCTGCTCTCGAAGATGCCGCGGCAGCTGTCGGCCTCGGGCCGTGGCGCGTGTTCCGGCGGGTGGTGCTGCCGCAGCTCAGGCTCGCCATCTGCGGTGGCTCTCTACTGGTCGGCCTGCATCTCCTGGCCGAATACGGCCTTTACGTGTTCATCCGCTTCGACACCTTCACCACGGCGATCGTCGACCAGTTCCAGTCGACCTTCAATGGCCCCGCCGCCAACATGCTGGCTGCGGTGCTGGTGACATGCTGTTTCGTGCTGCTCGGGATCGAAGTGCTCGTGCGCGGCGAGGAGCGTTATGCCCGCGTCGGCTCGGGCGCCGCGCGCCAGCAGCAACGCACAAGGCTCGCCCGCGCCACGCTCCCGTGCCTGCTGCTGCCGGTCGTCACCACTCTGCTGGCGCTGGGCGTGCCGTTCGTCACCATCGGCCGCTGGCTCGTAGCCGGCGGTGCCGATGTCTGGCGCCTCGATGAGATCGGCCTTGCGCTCGGCCAGACCCTGTTCCTGGCGCTGGCCGGCGCCCTGCTCGCCACCATCGCCGCCATGCCGATGGCCTGGATCTCAATCCGCGCGCCGGGACCGCTGCAGCGTCTTCTGGAGGGTTGCAACTACATCGTCGGATCGTTGCCCGGCGTCGTCGTAGCGCTGGCGCTGGTCACCATCACCGTGCGCATCGCTCTGCCGCTCTACCAGACCCTGTTCACGATCCTCGTTGCCTATGCGCTGATGTTCCTGCCGCGCGCCCTGATCAGCCTGCGGGCGTCGATCGCGCAGGCGCCGGTCGAGCTCGAACTTGCCGCCGCCAGTCTCGGCCGGTCACCGCTCAAGGCGCTGTGGTCGACGACGATCCGCCTGTCGGCGCCGGGTGCCGCGGCAGGCATGGCGCTGGTGGCGCTCGGCATCATGAACGAATTGACCGCAACGCAGATGCTGGCGCCCAACGGCACCCGCACGCTGGCGTTGGCGTTCTGGGCCCACAGCGGCGAGATCGACTATGCGTCCGCCGCACCTTACGCCCTCATCATGGTGGCGATCTCGCTGCCGCTGACCTGGCTGCTTTATGTCCAGTCGAAGCGGATGGCCGGACGATGAGCTTCCTCGAACTCACCGATGTGCACAAGCACTACGGCCCGGTGGCCGCACTGGCCGGTGTCGATCTCAGCGTGGCCGGCGGCAGCCGCACCGCGATCGTCGGGCCGTCCGGCTGCGGCAAGACGACCTTGCTGCGGCTGATCGCCGGCTTTGAGGCGCCGGACCAGGGCCGCATCGTGCTTGACGGCGAGGTGCTGGCCAATGGCGGCGCCGCCGTGCCCGCCTATCGGCGCGGCATCGGCGTGGTGGCGCAGGACGGCGCCCTGTTCCCGCATCTGAGCATCGCCGCCAATATCGGCTTCGGCATGCGACATCACGAGGACAAGCGCATCGTCGAGCTCGCCTATATCGTCGGGCTCGACAAGGCGATCCTGAAACGGCGGCCGCACGAGCTCTCCGGCGGCCAGCAGCAGCGTGTGGCGCTGGCCCGCGCCATGGCCATGAAGCCGCGGCTGATGCTGCTCGACGAGCCGTTCTCGGCGCTTGACACCGGGCTGCGCGCCTCGATGCGCAAGGCGGTGGCCGAACTTCTGGAGACCGCCGGTATCACCACGATCCTGGTCACGCACGACCAGGCCGAGGCGCTGTCCTTTGCCAGCCAGGTCGCGGTGATGCGCGATGGAAAATTCTCGCAAATCGGCACGCCGCACGAACTCTACCTCAAACCGAAGGACAGGATGGTCGCCGAATTCCTCGGCGATGCCATCATCCTGCCGGCCAAGATCGCGGACGGCTTCGCCAACTCGCCGCTCGGCCGCATCGCCGTCGACAGCACCGAGCGGCGCGATATCGTCCGCATCATGCTGCGGCCGGAACAGGTGCTGTTGAAACGGACATCGCGCGAAGGCATGTCGGGCACGCCGGACATGCTGTTCGGCGAAGTGACGGAGTCCGAATTCGCCGGTTCGATGTGCACCATCGCGGTGCGGCTCTTGAACAGTCCCGATCCGCCGGACGCAGCCGCGATCGGCAACACGCCATTGATCCTGCGCAAGCCGGGCATGGACACACCGGGGGTTGGCGAGATCGTCCGGCTGACGGTGTCGGGCAAGGCGCATGTGTTTGCCTGAACGGCCTGCGCCTCGCGCGGTTCGCTGGCCAGGACGACAGGCTGGCTTCAATCGACCCGTTTTCCGGCCTGATCGAACCAATGCAGCTTTTCGGCTTTGGCCACGACACGCAACTGGTCACCAGGCTTTGCGGCGGCGCGCCCTGAGACGCGCACGACGATACGGCTACCGCCTGCGGCGCAGTGAAGAAAGCTTTCGGCACCGACCGGTTCGACTGCCTTGACTGTCGCCGGCAGGACGAGCGCACCGGCCAGCGCCTCCGCATTGAAGGTCACGTCGGCATCTTCCGGACGAAAACCCAGTGTCACGGCTGGTGTTTCGCGAGCCGCAAAGCCGATCGCCGTCCCGTCAGCCAATACCGGGCCTGAGGAACTTCCGGTGAGCGCCAGAAGATTCATCGGTGGCGCGCCGATGAAGGAAGCGACGAAGATCGAGGCTGGCTTCTCGTAGACGTCGAGCGGCGCGCCCGTTTGCTCGACCAGTCCGGCGTTCATGACAACAAGGATGTCGGCCAGCGTCATCGCCTCCAGCTGGTCGTGGGTGACATAGACCGAGGTGACGCCGAGCGTGCGCTGCAAATTCTTGATCTCGACCCGCATCTGGCCGCGCAGTTTGGCATCGAGATTGCTGAGCGGCTCGTCGAACAGGAAGACTTTCGGGTTGCGCACGATGGCGCGGCCCATGGCGACACGCTGGCGCTGGCCGCCGGAAAGCTCGCGCGGGCGCCGGTCGAGCAGCGCCGAAAGCTCCAGCACCTTGGCGGTCGAACGCACCCTGCTGTCGATCTCGTCCTTCGGCGTGCCGCGGTTGCGCAGGCCATAGGCCATGTTGTCGTAGACCTTCATATGCGGATAAAGCGCGTAGTTCTGGAACACCATGGCGATGTCGCGCTCGGTCGGGCCAATGGCGTTGACCACCTTGCCGTCGATGGCGACCGTACCGGCAGAAATGGTCTCCAACCCAGCGATCATCCTCAGCAGCGTGGACTTGCCGCAGCCGGAGGGGCCGACCAGAACACAAAGCTCCCTGTCGGGAATGGCGATGGAGACCCCCTTCACGGCTTCGACGCCGCCGGGATAGACCTTCTTCACGTCCTTCAGATCGACGGTCGCCATCGGCTTCTCACTTTTCGGATTCGACCAGGCCGCGCACGAACCAGCGTTGCATCAGCACGACCACCAGGATCGGCGGCACGATGGCCAGCATCGCCGTGACCATGACCAGGTGCCATTCGGTATCGGCATCGGCGAAGGAAACCATCTTCCTCAGCGCGATGACGATGGTGTTCATATCGTTGCTGTTGGTGACGAGCAGCGGCCAAAGGTACTGCGTCCAGCCGTAGATGAAGAGGATCACGAAAAGCGCCGCGATGTTAGTGCGCGACAGTGGCAAGAGGATATCGAAGAAGAACCGCCATGGCCCGGCACCATCGACACGCGCCGCCTCGACCAATTCGCCCGGTATGGTCATGAAGAACTGGCGGAACAGCAGCGTCGCAGTGGCGGAGGCAATCAGCGGGATGATCAGGCCGGCGTAGGTGTCGATCATGCCGAGGTCGACCATAACCTTGTAGGTCGGCAGGATGCGCACCTCAACGGGAAGCATCAAGGTGATGAAGATCAGCCAGAAGAAGGTCATGCGCAAGGGAAAGCGGAAGAACACGATCGCATAGGCCGACAGGATCGAGATGAAGATCTTTCCCACCGCAACGCCGAGCGCCATGACCGTGGTGTTGAGGAGCAGTTGGCCGACGCTTACACCGCCGATGCGGCCAATACCGCCGAACAGCGCCTCGCTGTAATTGTTCCAGAGCTGGCCGCCGGGCAAGAGCGGCAGCGGCGGCCTGAGGATGGTTTGCAGCGTGTGGGTCGAGGCAACGAAAGTGTAGTAGATCGGAAAAGCCACGATCAATATGCCAAGGATGAGCACGGCATGGGCGATGAAGGTGCGGAGCGGGGACTGGCCGATCATCGCTGCCCTCAACCGTAATGGACTTTGCGTTCCACGTAGCGGAACTGGATGGCGGTGAGCGCAATGACGATGGCCATCAGGATGACCGACTGCGCCGCCGAGTCACCCAGGATCAGATTGACGAAGCCGTCATTGTAGACCTTGTAGACCAGCGTCTCGGTCGTCTTGCCCGGCCCGCCGCCGGTGACGGCATGAACGATGCCGAACGTGTCGAACAGCGCATAGACAGTGTTGACGACCAGCAGGAAAAAGGTCGTCGGCGCAAGCAGCGGGAAGACGATAGTCCAGAAGCGCTTGGTCTCGCCGGCGCCATCCATCGCCGCCGCCTCGATCAGCGTTTTCGGCACCGCCTGCAGGCCGGCGACGAAGAACAGGAAATTGTAGCTGATCTGCTTCCAGGCAGCCGCCGACACCAGCAGGATCATGGCGTGGGTGCCGTTGAGGAGCGGGTCCCATGCGATGCCGAGGCTTCTCAGCAAATATGCCAACGAGCCGATCGAAGGATTGAACAGAAACAGCCACAGCATGCCGGCAATCGCCGGCGCCACGGCATAGGGCCATATCAACAATGTGCGGTACAGGCCTTTGCCGCGCACGGCCTTCTCGGCCATGACCGCAAGCAAAAGCGCCACGCCCATCGCAACGATCGCGGTCGCAAGCGAAAACACCACGGTGACGTGGATCGAGTTGAGGTAGGCCGGATCGGCCAGCACCTTGCGGAAATTGGCGAACCAGACGAACCTGGTCCTCAGCCCGAACGGGTCTTGCCTGAGCATCGACTGGTAAAGCGCCTGACCGGCCGGCCAGTAGAAGAAAACCAGTGTTATGGCGAGTTGTGGCGCCACCAGCAGGTAGGGCAGGATCTTGTTGGGAAAGACGATGCGTGGAGACAGGCTGATTTCCCTCGCTATCCAGGAATCGCCCACGCGAGCTCGCGTGGGCGATATTCCAATCGATCGACCGAGATAATCTCGTCAGTTCTCGAGCGCTTCCTCGATCGCGGCGTTGCCGCGCGTGACCGCATTGTCGAGCGCCTGCTGAGCGGTTTGCTGGCCGGCCAGCATCTTCTCGAACTCCTCGTTCTGGATATCGCGCACCTGCGGCAGATTCGGCAGGCGCACGCCCTTCGAGTTATCGGTCGGCGCCTTGCCCGTCATCTGCAGGATGGGTGTCTCGCGGCCGGGGTTTTTGTCATAGAAGCCTGATTTCTTGGTCGCCTCGTAGGCGGCGAGCGTCACCGGCAGGTATCCCGACTTCTGGTGCAGATATTCCTGCACATCGGTCTTGGACAGATAGGCGAAGAAGGTCGCGACGCCCTTGTATTGCTCGTCCGACTTGTTGCCGAAGACCCACAGGCTGGCGCCGCCCGGCGTGGTGTTCTGCGGTGCGCCCTTGGCGTCGGCGTCGTAGGGAAGCTGGCCGATGCCATAGTTCATGCCGGACTTGACGATGTCGCCGAGGCCGCCCGACGATTCGGTGAAGATGCCGCATTCGCCGGCCAGGAAGATCTGCTTGGCTTCGGAGGTGCGCCCGCCATATTTGAAGGTGCCGTCCTTGGCGAGGTCTGTGAGCGCCTGGAAGTGGTTGACGAAAATCGGCGCATTGATCTTGAGCTCGACATCACCGCCGGCCAGGCCGTTTTGCTGGGTGGCCCAGGGCACGTCATTCCACGCCGCAAAGTTCTCGAGATGGATCCAGGTCAGCCAGGTCGAGGTGTAGCCGCATGAGGCGGCGCCGCTCGCCTTGATCTTCTTGGCAGCTTCCCACACTTCATTCCAGGTCTTGGGCGGGTTGTTCACATCGAGACCCGCCTTCTGGAAGATGTCCTTGTTGTAATAGAGGATCGGCGAGGAGGAGTTGTAGGGGAAGGACAGCATGGTGCCGTCCGGCTTCGAATAATAGCCGACGATGCCGGGCAGATACTGGCTCTTGTCGAAGGTCATCCCGGCACCGGTCATCACCTCGGCCACCGGCTTGATCGCACCCTCGGCCGCCATCATCACGCCGGTGCCGACATCGAACACCTGGAGAATATCGGGCGCCTGTCCGGCGCGGAAGGCAGCGATGCCGGCATTCAGCGTCTCGGGATAGGTGCCCTTGAACACCGGAACCAGCTCATAGTCGCTCTGGCTGGCGTTGAAATCCTTGGAGATCTTGTCGACGACTTCGGCGTTGGCGCCGGTCATGGCGTGCCACCAGCTGATCTGCGTGACGGCGAAAGCGGAAGTGGTGGAAAGCAGCGTCAAGGTGGCGGCGACACCGGCCGCGAAGCCGAAGAACTTCATGTTTCATCTCCCGTTTTGTCATTGGCGAAAGGGCACTCTCGCAATGGCAATATGTGCCGCTCGTGACAATTGGACAACGGTTTTGTTGCGGATCGATGAACTCGATCTCCACGCAAAGTGGTGCACGCTTGCGAATGAGAGCTGATGGAAAGGGATTGCCAAGCCGGCTTACGGCTCGAACAAGGCGACGAAGACCGGCAACAAATCGCTGGCGCCTAGTCCGACTTTCCGAGCGCTGTCACGACCAGCCGCTTGGCGTCCGGTCCCGACCATTCGGCCGGGCCGTTCATATGAGCGATCAGGCAGCCTTCGCCGTCGATCAGCATGGTGACCGGCAGGCCGAGCGCCAGGCCGCGCGTCTTGAGATCGTTGAACAGCGCCATCGTCGAATCGCGGTAGTAGCCGAGCGCCTTGACGCCGGTTTCCTCGAGGAACTTCTTCGGCTTGGCGTCGTCGCCGACATCGACGTTGACCGCGACGACCTCGAAGGCGTCGCTGCCCATTTCTTTTTGCAGCGCGTCGAGCGCCGGCATTTCGGCGCGGCAGGGTGCGCACCATGTCGCCCACAGATTGAGCAGCAACGTCTTGCCGGCATGGTCGGCGAGCGTCATCGGCTTGCCGCCAGGGTCGTTGAAGGCAAGGCCCTTCAGCGATTGCGGCGGATCAGCCGGCAAAAGTGCTGCCACTTGGCCGGTGGCAGCCGCCGCGACCGTCTTGGCGCGGTCGGCCTTGGCGGCGCAGGCGACATCGTCCGTGCTGTCGCCAACGGCGACTGGCGCGGGCGCGTTGTTGCCAGAACCGCTCTCGCTGACATATACCGCGACCGCGCCCGCAAGCACGCCCGCCACCAAAGCGGCGAGGATGAGGCGCGGGGCCGGGAAAAATCGATTGCCGTCTGCCATTTTCTAAAAACTGCTCCGGAGCACGGGTTATAGCGATGAGCGACAAGAAGGCCAGCAACCAGATGTGGGGCGGACGTTTTGCCTCGGGTCCGGCCGCGATCATGGAAGCGATCAACGCGTCGATCTCGTTCGACCGCAAACTCTATGCGCAGGATATCAGAGGCTCGATCGCCCATAGCGAGATGCTGGCGCAGACGGGCATTATTTCGACGGCCGATCAAGAAAAAATCGCTCACGGGCTGAACACGATCCTGGCAGAGATCGAAGCCGGCACGTTCGAGTTCTCGACCAGGCTGGAAGACATCCACATGAATGTCGAGGCCCGCCTTGCCGAGCTGATCGGCCCGGCCGCCGGCCGCCTGCATACCGCCCGCTCCCGCAACGACCAGGTAGCGGTCGATCTCAGGCTGTGGGTCAAAGACGAATGCTTTCGCGTCGCCGAGGCGCTGAAGGGCCTGATCACGGCGTTCCTGGAACGGGCCGAGGAGCATGCGGCGACGGTGATGCCGGGCTTCACCCACATGCAGGCGGCGCAGCCGGTGACCTTCGGCCACCACTGCATGGCCTATGTCGAGATGTTTTCGCGCGACCTGTCGCGTGTCCGCGACGCCATCGAACGGATGGACGAAAGCCCGCTCGGTGCGGCCGCCCTTGCCGGCACAAGCTTTCCGATCGACCGGCACCAGACGGCCAAGGCGCTCGGCTTCCGCGAACCGATGCGCAACTCGCTGGACAGCGTTTCGGACCGCGATTTCGCACTGGAATTCTTGGGGCTGGCGGCGATCTGCGCGACGCATCTGTCGCGGCTGGCCGAAGAGATCATCATCTGGTCGACGCCGCAATTCGGCTTCGTCAGGCTGTCGGACTCATTCTCCACCGGCTCCTCGATCATGCCGCAGAAGAAGAACCCCGACGCCGCCGAGCTGGTGCGCGGCAAGACCGGCCGCGTCACCGGCCATCTGGTCGGCCTGCTGACGGTGATGAAGGGCATGCCGCTGACCTACGGCAAGGACATGCAGGAGGACAAGGAATCCGTGTTCGACGCCGCCGAGACGCTCGATCTGATGCTGGCGGCGATGACCGGCATGGTGCGCGACATGACGGTGAACGCGGCCGCCATGAAGAAGGCCGCCGGGTCAGGCTATTCGACCGCGACCGACCTTGCCGACTGGCTGGTGCGCACGCTCGGCCTGCCGTTCCGCGAGGCGCACCACGTCACCGGCCGCGCGGTGGCGCTGGCCGAGGAGAAGAAAATCGGGCTCGACAGGCTGCCGCTGGAAAACTTGCAGTCCATTCACCCCGACATCACGGCGGACGTGTTTTCGGTGCTTGCCGTACAGAATTCGGTGAAGAGCCGCACGAGCTTCGGCGGCACCGCGCCGTCGGAGGTGAGGAAGCAGATCCGATACTGGAAAAAGCACATCGCCAAGGCGTGATGCTCGTGCGGCGAATCCGAAATTCGCATCACGCTGGAGCAGCGCGGCGAGCGAATTTCGGATTCAAAAGCCGCACGAGTTAATTGATGAATTCTAGTGTGGTTTTGGATTTGAAGTTCCTTGACGCGAATGCCATCAATGACAGGAACTTCTAATCCACCACACTAGGTGCAATGCCAGCAAAACTCGGCTAAAAGCGGCGGGCGAAAGTTTCAGACGGATGGATCGATGACCGCAAGCAGGATTTTGGTGACGCTGACGCTGCTGGTGGCGCTGGCAACCGTAACGGCCTGCGGCAGGAAAGCCGGCCTCGACACGCCCTATGAGGCGGCCGTGCAGGCGCGCAAGGACGCACAAAAGGCCGAGCAGCCCGTGCCGCCGGAGCCGGAAAAACCGGTCAAGGACAAGAAGTTCATTCTCGACCCGCTGATCTAGAGCCGATGAGATCGGCCGATCCTATCGGCTTCAACATCCGGAACCACTGCTGTGAACCATTTCGACTACCGCGACGGCGTGCTGCATGCCGAGGACGTGGCGATATCAGATATCGCCGCAAGCGTCGGCACGCCGTTCTATTGCTATTCGACGGCGACGCTGACCAGGCATTTCCGCGTGTTTGCGCAGGCCTTTGCCGGGCTCGACGCGCTGGTCTGCTACGCCATGAAGGCGAATTCCAACCAGGCGGTGCTAAAGATCCTGGCCAAGCTCGGCGCCGGCGCCGACGTGGTCTCGGAAGGCGAATTGCGCCGCGCCCTGGCCGCTGGCATTCCGGCCAACAAGATCCTGTTTTCGGGCGTCGGCAAGACCGCGCGCGAAATGGATGTTGCGCTCTCGGCCGGCATTCTGTGCTTCAACGTCGAATCCGAACCGGAACTTGAATTGCTGTCGGCCCGCGCCACGGCACTGGGAAAAGTGGCTGCGATCTCGCTGCGCATCAATCCCGATGTCGACGCCAAGACCCACAAGAAGATCTCCACCGGCAAGGCCGAGAACAAGTTCGGCATTCCCTGGCAGAAGGCACGCCAGGTCTATGCCCGCGCAGCTGAACTGCCTGGCATAAAGGTCACCGGCATCGACACCCATATCGGCAGCCAGATCACCGAATTGCAGCCCTTCGACGACGCCTTCGCGCTGCTGGTGGAGCTGGTCGTCGTGCTGCGTGCCGACGGGCACGCCATCGAGCACATCGATCTCGGCGGTGGCCTCGGCATTCCCTACCGCGTCGACAACAGCCCACCCCCCTTGCCGGACGCTTATGCCCAGATCGTCAGAAATCACGTCACCAAGCTGGGATTGAAGGTGATGTTCGAGCCGGGCCGGCTGATCGTCGGCAATGCCGGCATTCTTGTCTCGCAAGTGATCTTCGCGAAGGAGGGCGACGCCAAGAACTTCCTGGTCGTCGATGCCGCGATGAACGATCTGATCCGGCCGACGCTCTACGACGCCTTCCATGACATCAAGCCGGTGGTGCAGCAGCCGGCTGCGGCGCCGCGCATCACGGTCGACGTGGTCGGCCCAGTCTGCGAGACCGGCGATTATCTCGGCCTCGACCGCGACCTGCCCCGGCTGAAGGCCGGCGACCTGATCGCCGTCGCCACTGCCGGCGCCTACGGCGCGGTGCAGGCCGGCACCTACAACACCCGCCTGTTGGTGCCCGAAGTGCTGGTCGACCGCGATCGTTTCCACGTGGTGCGCCCGCGCCAGACCTATGATGCGCTGATCGGACTGGATTCGCTGCCCGACTGGCTGGAATAGACCCATGATCCCGAAAAAGTGGGAACCGGTTTTCGGAAAAGATCATGGTCAAACAAGAATAGATCGCCTGCAGCGCTACAACCGGTGCTGAATGAGCGCCCTCGTCTCGGCGATCCTGTCCTCGTCGCGGCGATAGAACGTCCACTGTTTGATACGCTTACTGCTCAGAAGGCCGGCCCGGGTGAGCACCCGCATATGCTCGCTGAGCGTCGCCTGGGTAATGCCAAGCTTTTCCGCAATCAGCAGCGCGCAGACGCCGTCCTCGACAAGATCGCCATCCGCTTGGCGTGGAAAATGCGCGCGCGGGTCCTTCAGCCACTCGAGGATTTGCAGCCTGCGCTCGTTGGCGATCGCCTTGAAGACATCAACCTCTTGCATTTAGCCATTTTGCTAAGTTACTAAGTGATGTCAATCCTTGGGAGCAGGCCATGCTTAACCGCAATAGCATCACACGCGAACGCATCGCCGCAATGGAACCCCGCATCCGGCCATTCGTGCGCCACACGCCGGTGCTGCGCGTCGACATGGCCGATTTCGGCCGTCCGCCTCTTGCCGTCGACCTGAAGCTCGAATGCCTGCAGCATTCTGGCTCGTTCAAGGCACGCGGCGCCTTCACCAATCTTCTCGAGCGGCCGGTTCCCAAGGCTGGCGTTGTCGCGGCATCGGGCGGCAATCATGGCGCTGCGGTCGCCTATGCCGCCATGCGGCTCGGTCACAAGGCGACCATCTTCGTTCCCGAAGTGAGCCCGCCGGCCAAGCTGGAACGCATCCGCGGCTACGGCGCCGAGCTGGTCGTCGGTGGCGCGCGCTATGCCGAGGCGCTGATCGCCAGCGAAGACTTTGCCGAAAAGTCCGGTGCACTGCAGATCCACGCCTTCAACCAGGAGGAAACGCTTGTGGGGCAAGGCACGCTTGGCCTCGAGATCGAGGCCGACCTGCCTGGGCTCGACACACTGCTGGTCGCCGTCGGTGGCGGCGGCCTGATCGGCGGCATCGCCGCCTGGTTTGCCGGCCGAATCAGGATCGTCGCCGTCGAGCCCGAAGGAGCGCCGACGCTTTATCGCGCCTTCGAGGCCGGTCAACCCGTCGATGCGCCAGCCGAGGGCATCGCCGCCGATTCGCTGGCGCCGAAGCGCGTCGGCGAAATGATGTTTCCAATCGCCGAGGCCTTCGTCGAGCGTTCCATATTGGTCAGCGACGACGAGATTATCGCCGCGCAGGCGGCGCTTTGGGACCGAGTGCGAATCATCGCCGAGCCGGGCGGCGCTGCGGCCTTCGCGGCGATCCTGTCCGGCCGGTACGCGCCGGCTGCGGGCGAGCGTGTCGCGGTACTGGTCTGCGGTGCAAACGCCAATCCGGCTAAATTCTGACGATAACGGGGGCAGTCCTGTTCACGTTTTAGGGAACTGCCTCGCCTTCGCCGTGTTTCTTGGTATGTTTGTAGCGACGTGCATCTAAGGGTTTGAGTCCTTCGCATCCGATTCTCGGGCCGGTGCGACAGATTTGTGAGGTTCGGGTTATCCGCCCGAATAGGAAGGGCCGATGACGCAACGACCCACCTTCACCAGTGATCGCAGCCTGGCCGGGCGCCTTGCTCTGAGCCGGCTGGCGACACGGGTCTCGATGACGGTCGAGCGTGGCTGGCCGTTGCTTCTTCCGCTGGTCATCGTCGCCAGCCTGTTCCTCAGCGTCTCGTGGCTCGGCCTCTTCCTTCTGCTGCCCGACACGGCGCGCATGAGCCTCATGGCAGTGTTCGGCATCGCAGCCCTTGCCGCGCTCTATCCCCTGCGTTTCTTCCGGGTGCCGACCAGCGCCGAGATCGACCGGCGCATCGAGGCTGCCAACCAATTGCTGCACAGCCCGGTGCTGGTGCAGACCGACCGGCCGAGCGGCAGGGAGAGTATTTTTTCGCAAGCGCTGTGGCGTGAGCACCAGAAACGCATGGCCGAAAAACTCGGTAACCTTGGTGGCGACATGCCACGCACCCGGGTTCCGGAGCGCGACCCGTGGGGGCTGCGCGCCGTGGCGGCGCTTTTGTTGGTCACCGCCTTTGCCTTCTCCTTTGGACCGTCGGGCGGCCGCATCGCAGACGGGTTCAGTGCCCACGCGGCGCGCGACGCGGTGCCGCCGCGCATCGACGCCTGGGTGACGCCGCCGGCCTACACCGGCAGGCCGCCGGTCTTCCTCACTTCCCCCGCCCTCGCCAACCCAGCCCTCGCCGACAATGGCAAGCAGGCTGCGTCCACCTTCACCGTTCCGGAAGGCAGCGATGTGTCCCTGCGCGTCACCGGCGGTTCGGGCGAGGAAACGCTGAGCTACGCCGACGCCGACGGCAACGCCAGCACCATCGAACCGACCGGGCAGAAGGCCGACGCGGCCAAACCGGCGGCGGCAACGCCCTCGACGGCAACGCCCTCCACGGTGCGCCAGTTCACAGGAAAGCTGACGACCAACGGCACGCTGACGCTGCAATCGGGCAATGACGAACTCGGCAACTGGGCCTTCGCGGTGATCCCGGACAAGCCGCCACAGATCCGCTTCGTCGGCGAGCCGAAACGCGCCGTCAACGGCTCCTTCGAACTCAACTACCAGATCGACGACGACTATGGCGCGGCCTCCGCCAAGGCGGATTTCGCATTGGCCGATCCACCGGCGCCGAATGCGCATCCGCTCTATGGCCCGCCCGAAATGCCGCTGACGCTGCCGCGCCGCGGCGCCAAGGGGAACGCCGCCAAGACCACGAAGGACCTGACCGAGCATATCTGGGCCGGCGGCAACATCAAGCTCACGCTTGTCGCCACCGACGACGCCGGACATACGGCAACCAGCGAGACTAAGACGCTGGTGATGCCGGAGCGGCCTTTCTCCAACCCGCTGGCGAGGGCCGTGATCGAGCAGCGCCGCGTGCTGGCGCTCGACGCCAACTCCAAGAGCCGCGTGCTCGACCTGATGGACGCGATCACGCTCAGGCCCGAAGATACGTTCGATAACATGGCGCACTACCTCGCCATCATGAGCGCCCGCACCCGGTTGAAGATGGCTGACAGCGACGACAAGCTGCGCGACGAGGTCGCCTATCTGTGGGAGATCGCGCTCGGGATCGAGGAAGGCAATCTTTCGGAGGCCGAGCGGCGGCTGCGGCAGGCGCAGCAGGCGCTGCAGGACGCGATCAAGAACGGCGCCAGCGACGAGGAAATCGACAAGGCGATGAAGGAACTGCGCGAGGCGATGAACCAGTTCCTGCAGGAATTCGCCCAGCGTGCGCAGCAGAATCCGAACGCGCCGCAGATGCAGCAGAACGGCCAGGAACTGCGCCAGAGCGACATCGAACGCATGATGGACCAGATCGAAAACCTGGCGAAATCAGGCGATCGCGACAGCGCGCAACAATTGCTTTCGCAACTGCAGGACATGATGAACAATCTGCAGGCCGGACGTCAGCAGCAGGGCGGCCAGCAGAACAGTGAAATGCGCCAGCAGATGGATAAGCTCGGCGAGATCATGCGGCGCCAGCAGGAGATGATGAACGAGACGTTCCGCATGGACCAGATGCAGCGCGGCCAGCAACAGCGCGGGCAGAATCGCGACGACCAGCTCGGCGAGAACGGTGAGCAGGGCCAAATGGGCGAACAGGGCGAGCAGCCCGGCCCAGGTGAAGACCGCGATCCGCTCGGCCGGCCAATGACGCCGCAGGAGTTCGCCGACGCGCTGAAGCGGTTGCAGGAAGGCCAGGGCAAGCTGCAAGGCGACCTCGACCAGCTGAGAAAAGGTCTCGAAGGCATGGGTCTCGAGCCCAATGAAGGGTTTGGCGAGGCCGGCAAATCCATGGGCAACGCCGAACAGGCGCTTGGCGACAGCGATGGCGATCAGGCCGTCGGTCACCAGGGCCGCGCGCTGGAAGCGCTGCGCAAGGGCGCCAAGGACATGATGAAGCAATTGCAGGCCATGCAGGGCGACGAGGGCGACGGCGAGCGAGGCGGCCGCCAGCAGAACGCCGACCGCGATCCGCTCGGCCGGCCGCGCGCCACCGAGGGTCCCGATTTCGGCGATTCGGTGAAGGTGCCGGACGAGATCGACGTGCAGCGCGCCCGCCAGATTCTCGAAGCGATCCGCAAGCGGCTCGGCAACGCGCTCAGCCCCGACATCGAGCGCAGCTATCTGGAGCGGCTGCTGGAGCTGAAGTAAAGCTGCCCTGCTCTAGCGGTTGGTGAACGCCTCTCGGATCGCCTCTTCCATGCCGTCGATGGCCTCGCCGGAAGCGTTCGGATTGCGCCGCAGCACTACGTTCGACGAATCAATGTCGCCGAACCCGTCGGCGGCCGTAAGTTCGCGGCAGCCGGCCGGGATGTTGCTGCGCGAGATCGGCGCAATCGCCAGCCCGGAGGTGACGGCGAGCCGCAGGCCGCCATTGGTGTCGCTGGTATAGGCGACACGGTAGGCGAGACCGCGCTGTTCCAGCGACTTGATCGCGAAATCCTTGCACCAGCCGGCACGATTATAGAGGGCGATCGGCACCGGTCGCTCCTCATGCATGTGATGCAGCTCCGACGTTACCCATACGGTCGGATCATGCATCAGCACCTGTCCGCCGGAGAGGTCCTGCCATTCGAACACCACCGCCAGATCGAGGTCGCCGGCGGCGAGCGCCGCGATCTGCGCACCCGAATGCGCGTAGCGGACGGTGATGTCGACCTGAGGATGGCGCTTGGCAAAAGCGCCGAGCGCGCGAGACAGGATCGCGTGGCCATATTCCTCCGGAATGCCGATGCGAACCGGCCCGCCAAGCGGCGCTGCGACCATCGATGCCGCCGTCTCGTCCAGCAGCGATACGATCCGGCGGGCGTTGATGATGAGTTCGCTGCCGCGGCGCGTCAGCGCCACACCGCGCGAGCCGCGCTCGAACAGGCTGTCGCCGAGCACATCTTCGAGCTTCTTCATCTGCATCGAAACCGCCGATTGGGTACGGCCGGCCTGCTCCGCTGCCTTGGTGAAATTGCCGGTATCGGCAACCGCTACGAAGGTGCGCAGCAGATCGCTGTCGAGCGTGAGCTTCATTTGTCCGCCATAAGAAATTCTGATTGCTGGCATCATTCCAATTCGTTTGCAACATGTCAAACGGCGGATAATAGTCGCCTCACCCATTGGACATGCGGCTGCGAAATCGGCCGCGGACCAATATAGAGTCCTCACTCGTACCCGCTGCCCGAAACGGTGGCGGGTTCTTTTTGATGCATGTCGCCCAAAAGTGCGCAGCGGTTTTGGGACAGCGACAGGCATAAACAAAAAATTGCCAGGCTCGGCTGTCGGGCCGCACACGCAAGGAGCCGTCGAACGACATGCAGAACCGGACCGTCCTCGGCATGGCAAGCCTTTGCCTCGGTGTTCTGGTGTTCTCGCTCCAGGACCCGCTGATCAAAGCCGTATCGGGCACTTATCCGGTGACCGAGGTGATGGCGATCCGCTCGATCGTCGCCCTGCCCATTCTTCTCGTGCTCGTTCATGCCGATGTCGGGCTCAGCGCGATCTTTTCAAAGCGATTTCGCATGCTGACGATGCGCGCCTTCATCCTGTTCACCTCCTACACCGTTTACTACCTGGCGATCGCCGCCCTGCCGCTTGCCGACGCGGTGGCGCTCTATTTCATGGCACCGCTGTTCATCATGGCGCTTGCCGGCCCTTATCTCGGCGAACGGGTGGCGTGGCAGACGCTGGTCACCGTCATGGTCGGGATGCTGGGCGTGCTGGTGATGCTGCGGCCCGGTGCCGGGCTGTTCGACTGGGCAGCGCTGCTGTCGCTGGCCTCGGCGGTGCTGTACAGTTTTTCGCAGTTGATGGCCCGCAAGATCGGCGACACCGAATCATCCACGGTCATGGCGTTCTATCAAAACGGCGTCTATCTCCTGGGCGCTGCGGCGGTTGCCGGGCTGTTCTGGCTGGCAGGAATAGCTCACGCCACGCATCCGAGCCTCGAATTCCTGGTCAGGCCATGGATCTGGCCGACGCCGATCGATTTCCTGAAGATGGCGGCCTGCGGCTTCGTCGCTTCGGCTGGGATGGTCCTGTTGTCGCAGGCATACCGGCTGGCGCCCGCCAACAGCGTCGCCACCTTCGAATACACCGGCATCATCTGGTCGCCGCTGTGGGGTTTCCTGTTCTTTGCCGAAGTGCCGCGATCGACCACCGTCGTCGGCGCCGCCCTCATCATCGGCGCCGGTCTGTTCGCGCTAAACGCCAATCGGCGCCGGAGCAGCGCGCCGGCAATCGCGGCAACCTGCGATCCGGCCTGACTGCAATCAGGCTTTGGCCGCTAGGCAAAACAGGCGAGCGCCTGTTCGACACGCGCGCGGATTTCTGCCAGCGTGAACGGCTTTTGCACGACGTCCACAATGACACCGTTCAATTCCTCGGCGCGCTCGCGCTGGTCGGCATAGCCGGTCATCAGCAAGATCTTCATCGCCGGAAAAAGCGATGCCGCCGATTTGGCCATTTGGATGCCGTCCATTTCCGGCATCCGGATATCGGAAACGACAAGGTCATAGCCGCCACGTGCTGCGCGGATCAGGGCAAGCCCTTGCGCGCCGTCGGCGGCGATGTCGATCATATGCCCGGCGCGTTCGAGCGCGCGGGCGGCGAGGGTGCGGACGGACTCATCGTCCTCGACGATCAGGAGCTTTGCCATAGCGGAATGTTTGGCGGGGAAAAGTTGACTTTTCCTGAACCGCAAACGGCATCGAAGATAAATCTATGCGTCGCCCTTGACGACGCCGACAAACGGCAATTCGCGAAACGCGTGGGCGACATCCATGCCGTAGCCGACGACGAAATAGTCGGGGCAGTCGAAGCCGACATAGTTGGCGTTGAGCGCAGTCTGGCGGCGCATGCGCTTGTCGAGTAGCACGGCGATGGCGCAGCTTTTGGCGCCGCGCGACAGCATCAGGTCGCGGGTGAAGGACAGCGTCTTGCCGGATTCGAGAATGTCGTCGATCAACAGCACGTCGCGGCCGGCGACTTCATTGTCGATGTCACGCAGCACCCTCACCTCGCCGCTGGTGGTACCGGCGCCGTAGCTGGAAATGAAGATGAACTCGACCTCGGGCGACAGGCCGACATCGTGCATGGCGCGGATAAGATCGGCGGCGAAGATGAACGATCCTTTCAGCACCGAAATCACCAGAAGGTCCTGATAATCGTGCCCGGCGATCTCCTTGGCGAGCTCCAGATTGCGCCGGGCAATCGCCGACGCCGAAAACAAGACCTCGATATCCTTGCCACGCACGATTGGCATTAGCCGCCTTTCCAGAAATGATCGCCCCTAATTGGCGAAGGTGACCAAGACGGTCTTGACCCCGTTTCTAGGCACGTCGAGCCGGCTGGAAAAGCCAAATCTTTCGCCGGGCGCCAGCGAATGGTTGAATGTCTCCAGCGTATAGCGGGTTGTGCGCCTGTCATTGCCGGTGACCCGGATTTCCAGCGGCGGCAAAGGCAACGGGCTGGCACCGTCATTCGCGGCCTCGCCACCGACGAACAGGACAGGTTCCGGCCCGGACGCATCGATACGCGACGTAACGCCTGAAATGCTGAGTGCAGCGCCCGTCTCCTGTGCCGCGAGAAGAAGCGGCGCCTGGCGCACCAGCGCGTGCCCGCCCGAGATCCAGAAGGCTGCAAACGCCACGCTGAGGCCGGCGATCCAGAAGATCGGCCCGCCGCGCGACGCCCGCAGCCGTTCCATCGCGGCTTTCGGCTTGCGCAACATGTCCATGCCTTCGAGCGATGGCGTGGCGATCACCCGCGAAAGCGGCGGTGAAAGGTCCATGCTGGCGGTGAGGCGGGGCAGCACCTCGAAGTCGGCATCGACGACGTCGGCGGCTGGATCACGCAAGATGCGTTCCGGCGCAGGATTTGCGGCCGAATCGGTCATGAATTCGCCGGAAACCGGGCGCGCGGTTCGATCGTCAGCCATCACGGCCCCAGCACTACGGCACTTGTTCGTCTTCGTTTCTTTTGCGTAAACGGAAATGGTTAACGCTTCCCCACCGGAACCCTTGTGACGCGCCTAAAAAACCTCCGAATTAACCGCCGGTTAACCATGCCGGCCGATGGTCTCTTCCCAGAGAAGGCTGGCTCGTCGCCGCCGCAAGTTTCAGGTCGTCGAACGTGATCCGCTTCGAAAATGTCGGCCTCCGCTATGGCATGGGTCCGGAAATCCTCCGCGACATTTCCTTGCACATACCGGAGCGCTCCTTCCAGTTCCTGAGCGGCCCTTCGGGCGCCGGCAAGACGACGCTGCTGCGGCTTTTGTTCATGTCACTCAAGCCGACGCGCGGGCTGATCACCATCTTCGGCAAGGACCGCTCGCGCATCTCGCGCACCGAGCTGCCGCATCTGCGGCGGCGCATCGGCGTGGTGTTCCAGGACTTTCGCCTGCTCGACCACATGACGACCTATGAGAATGTGGCCTTGCCGCTGCGCGTGCGCGGGCGAGAGGAGGCGAGCTACCGCACCGACGTGACCGAATTACTGAAATGGGTCGGCCTTGGCGAGCGCATGCATGTGCTGCCGCCGGTGCTGTCGGGTGGCGAGAAGCAGCGCGCCGCAATTGCCAGGGCGCTGATCGAGCAGCCCGAGATCCTGCTTGCCGACGAGCCGACCGGCAATGTCGATCCACCGCTGGCGCGACGCCTGTTGCGGCTGTTCATCGAACTCAACCGGCTGGGCACTGCGGTGGTGATTGCAACGCACGACCTCGGCCTGATGGAACAGGTCGACGCACGGCGCATGATCCTGGCCGGCGGAAGGCTGGATATCTATGACTGACCTTTCCGTTCACCATGCCGAAGACCAGCACGCCGGTAAGGCTGCGACGACGCAGCGCGCTCAGCGCAAGATGGCGCCGATCGTGCCGGCGCAGAACATCGCCGGCCGGGCACTGGTCCTGGTCATTGCCATCATGACTTTCCTCTCCTGCCTGACCTTCGGCGCGGTGACGCTGGTGCGTGACACCGCCTCGGTCTGGGAGAACCAGATCTCACGCGAGGCGACCATCCAGATCAAGCCGGTGGATGGCCTCGACATGGAGGCAGCACTTGCCCAGGCTTCGCAAATCGCCGGTGAATTTCCTGGTGTGAAGAGCGCCAGGATCGTCGACCGCGATGCCACGGCGCGGCTACTGGAGCCGTGGCTGGGTTCGGGTCTCAACATCGACGAGCTGCCGGTGCCGCGTCTGATCATCGTCACCATAGACGAGAACAACCCGCCCGACTTCGCCGCAATGCGCGCCGCGATCACGCCGAAGCTGCCCAGTGCAGCACTTGACGACCATCGCACTTGGGTCGACCGGCTGGTGGCCATGGCCCGTACCACGGTGACAATCGGCATCGCCGTGCTGGCGCTGATGCTGTCGGCAACCGTGCTGACCGTGGTGTTCGCAACGCGCGGCGCCATGGCCGGCAGCGGCCACATCATCGAGGTGCTGCATTTCGTCGGCGCCGAAGCGCGCTTCATCGCGCGCGAATTCCGCCACCACTTCCTGGTCACCGGCATGAAGGGCGCAGCCGCCGGGGGTGCGGCGGCGGTGCTCGTCTTCATCGTCTTCTCATGGTGGTCGTCGCGCAACATGGCAACGCCGGAGGCCGATCAGGCGACCGCCTTGTTCGGTAATTTCGCTATCGGTTCGGCCGGCTATCTCGGCGTCGTCCTCATGGTGCTGGTCATCGGTGCGCTGACGGCGGCAACCTCCCATGTCACCGTCGTCACCTATCTCAGCGACATCGATGTCCGCCAGCCGGACGCGGGGTGATCACGAATAGAGAATTAGCGTAACGTAATGTGTGCTTCTCCACCTACTAAACGCCGCATTTCGGGGTTAACGATAGAGACGATGGACGCGCGCGAGTCGACTGGAACGGCTGGACAGTTACCCTTGGTGATTGCGCCATTCAGCGAGCGCGTCACGCCCGGCCGATTGGCGGGCGCATTGCGCATCTCCGCTTTCTTTCTGCTCGTGCTGGCAACGCTGTTTGCCGGCGGCTTCGGCTGGTTCGCCAACACTGTCAGCCGTCTCGCGACGCCTATCAATCCGGCAAAAGCCGATGCTATCATCGTGCTGACCGGCGGCCATTCGCGTCTCGACGCCGCTATGGGTCTGCTGGCGTCCGGCAAGGGCGAGCGGCTGCTGATCAGCGGCGTGCATCCTTCCGCCAGCCGCCGCCAGCTTCAGGTCGCGACCCGCGGCGACAAGAAATTGTTTTCCTGCTGCGTCGATATCGACCGCGCCGCGCTCGACACGATCGGAAATGCCGAGGAAAGTGCCAAGTGGGTGGAAGACCACGCCTATGGCACCGTGATCCTCGTCACCAACAACTATCACATGCCGCGCAGCCTGCTGGAAATGGGCCGGCTGCTGCACAAGGCCAAGCTCGAGCCCTATCCGGTTGTCAACAGCAACCTTGGCAATGGCGGCTGGCTGACCAAGCCCAGGGCGCTGCGCGTGCTGTTCACCGAATATAACAAATATCTGCTGGCGCTGGCGCGCGGCATCGTGCCGGTGAAACCAACGCCAACCGGCATCGCGCTGGCCGAGGCTGCTGCGCCGAACTGAGCCGATCTGGACCTGTATCATTCCTTGACCGTGGCGCATGAGGCACTGCGCAGGCGCGCGATCTCCTGTTCGAGACGTTCGATACGCTTGTCCCGCTCGGCCAGCGCCGCCGCGACGTCGGCAGCTTCGAACCGTTGCGGAATATGCTGCGGGCAATTGGAGTCCCAAGCCGAAACCGTGAACAGGATGATTTGTTCGAGGCGGGCCTTGTAGCCTTCCGGCATCAGCTTCGCCATCAGTTCGGCGTCGTCCTCGACGACACGCGCGCTGCCCCAGATCTTGATGCGCTGTCGGTGCGCATAGTCGATCAGGAACAGGAATGCGCGGGGGTTGTCGTCCAGATTGCCCTGGGTGATGAATTGCCTGTTGCCGGAGAAATCGGCGAAGCCGATCGTCCGCTCGTCGAGCACCTTGAGAAAGCCGGCCGGCCCGCCGCGATGCTGGATGTAAGGCTGGCCCTCACCATTGGCCGTCGACAGGAAGACGCTGGTCTGCGCCTCGATGAAGGCGGCGAGATCGGGCGTGATATCAGCTTGCCAGCCGCCACGCTCCTCGACGCGGGCATAGGCCACGCGTGAGCCTTTGCGGGCCTGGATCGCCTTGACGGTTGGCGTAAAGGCGACATCGCTGGTGAAGACGTGAACGCTCATTGGAAAGCCTCCTTCAAAGGCCGAGGTCCGTCAGAGAGGGATGTTCGTCCGGCCGGCGGCCGAGCGGCCAATGATATTTGCGGTCGGCCTCGCGGATCGGCAGGTCGTTGATGCTGGCGATACGCAAGCGCATCAATCCATGTTCATCGAACTCCCAGTTCTCATTACCGTAGCTGCGAAACCACAAGTCGCTGTCGTCGTGCCATTCATAAGCGAAACGCACGGCAATACGATTGTCGCGGAAGGCCCAGACCTCCTTGATCAGCCGATAGTCGCGTTCGCGACCCCATTTGCGTGTGAGGAAGGTCTGGATGGCATCGCGTCCTTGCAGGAACTCGGCCCGGTTACGCCAGCGACTGTCGATTGTGTACGCAAGCGCGACCCGTGCCGGATCACGGGAGTTCCAGGCATCCTCCGCCATGCGTGCCTTCTGTGCGGCGGTCTCGGCGGTGAATGGCGGGAGCGGCGGGCGGCTTTCGGCCATGGGAACTCCTTGCAATGGGCTCACGGTTGCTGAATTCAGGCTGCCCTGCGGGCAGAAACTAGCGGAAAGTCGATCTCCGTCCTGGCAACCTCATTGACATAGTTGGTCCAGACATTGAGAGCGACATGCTGGACGATCTCGATGATCTGCGCATCATCGTAGCCTGCGAGCCGGACGGCGGTGAGATCCTCGTCGCCGATATGGCCACGGTCGCGCGCAACCTTGGCGCCGAAACGCACCGCTGCGGCGGCCTTGGGGTCGTTGGACCCGCCGCCGCGATTGGCGACCATCTCGGCGTCGTCAAGCTTGGCGAGGTTCTTGCCGAGATAGGTGTGGGCGGAAAGGCAATAGCTGCAGCCATTGATCTCGGCGACCGCCAGAGCGATGCGCTCGCGCGTCGGCGCGGGAAGGCGGCCCCTGGCAAGCGCTCCGGATAGACTGAGATAGCCTTCCAGCGCAGCCGGGCTATTGGAAACGAGCCTGCAAAGATTTGGGACGACACCGAGTTGCTCCTCGACGGCATGCAACATCGGCTGCGACGCAGCAGGCGCGGCCTCTATGGACGCAGGTGTAGCGATACGGGGCATGGCATTTCCTTCTCGTCGATCAGCTTCGCCACCAAATATGCCCCCTTCCATGTTTCGGATGTAGCTGTCATATTCGCAATTGATCCTTCCATTTTTCGGGAGAACCATGGATCGCCTCGAGGCCATGTCGCTTTTCGTCGCCGCGGTGGAGGCCGGCAGCCTTTCGGCCGCCGGACGCCGTTTCGGCATCCCACTTGCAACGGTCAGCCGCAAGGTCTCCGACCTGGAGCGGCATCTGAAGACGCGTCTCCTGAACCGCTCGACACGGCAGCTGACGCTGACCGACGCGGGTCACGCCTACCTGGCGGCCTGCCGTCGCATTCTCGACGAGGTCGGCGAGGCCGAGCGGACCGCCGCCGGCGAATACATCGCCCCGACGGGCGAACTGATCATCACCGCACCGATCGTCTTTGGCCGCCTGCATGTGCTGCCGGTAGTCACCGGCTTCCTCGCCGCCTACCCCGACGTGGCTATCCGCCTGATGCTCGCGGACCGGATAACCCAGTTGAGCGAGGAGCATATCGATCTCGCCGTCCGCATAGGCGAGCTTCCCGACTCGAGCCTCGTGGCCACCCGCATCGGCTCGATCCGGCGCGTTGTTTGCGCGAGCCCGGCCTATCTGGCCGAGCACGGTATGCCGGAGACCCCGAGAGACCTCGCGGCACATAACTGCATCACCTTCGAGGGGCTCACCGCTCCCGCCGCATGGACTTTTGCGACCGGCAAGACCGAGCTCGCTGTTCCGATCCGCTCACGGCTTCGGGTCAACACCGCGGAAGCGGCGGTCGATGCCGCGGTTGCCGGCGCCGGGATGACGAGGGTGCTTTCCTACCAGGTCACAGCTGCGGTGCGGGCGGGCACACTCCGCGCCGTGCTGCAGGCATTCGAGCCGCAGCCATGGCCGGTCAGTCTCGTGCATGCCGGCCAGGGTCTGCTGCCAGTGAAACTGCGTGCGTTCCTTGATTTCGCCGCCCCGCGCCTGAAGAAGCGGCTGGTGCAAGCGACGTGGCAGGCCTGATGAACGGATAGCGGATTATCAAGTCGGATCGATTTCGCATCGTTTCCTTTTTGCCCGCGCTTGGTGTAACCAACGCACACCTCCTCACCGGGCACTTCTCCCATGCTCCTTATCCGCTCGCTGGCGTTCAACTTCGTCTTCTATGTCAATCTGATCGTCCAGATGATCCTCTGGACCCCGTACTATTTCCTGTCGCCGCGCCACCGCGCCTGGTTCGTGCCGAAATTCTGGTCGCGCACAAGCATGTGGCTTTATGACAAGATCGCCGGCACCAAAAGCGAGATCACCGGCCAGGAAAACCTGCCCGAAGGCTCCTTCATCCTGGCGCCCAAGCATCAATCCTTCTGGGATGCGATTGCCTTCTTCCCCCTCCTGCAGGATCCGATCTACATCCTGAAGCGGGAACTGACCTGGATCCCGTTCTTCGGCTGGTACATCTTGAAAATGCGGATGATCCCGGTCGACCGCGGCAGCCGCTCGAAAGCATTGAAGGCAGTCGTCGCCGCGACCAAACAGGAGCTGGCGCGCAATCCCCGCCAGCTGATCATCTATCCCGAGGGTACACGCCGGGCGCCGGGCGACGAGCCGGCCTATAAATACGGCATCGTCGAGATTTATGCGCAGCTTGGCATTCCGGTGGTGCCGGTCGCCCATGTCGCCGGCCTCTACTGGCCGCGCCGGAAATTCCTGCGTTATCCCGGCACGATCAAGGCCTGCTTCCTGCCGCCGATCCCACCCGGGTTGGATAAGCAGGAATTCATGGAACGGCTGATTGGTGAGACGGAAGCCGCCTGCGACCAGCTGCTCGTCGAGGCCTCCAATGCGCCCAACCCGCCGCCTATGCCGCCGACGGCGGTGAAGCGGCTGAGTGAGCTGGCCTCCGATACCTCGGCCTGAACTGCTGCCTGACCGGTAATATTCCCCTAGGGAATCACAGCCAGTGCCGTCGTCAAAACCAGCGTCGCCGCGAACGTCAGATTGATGATCCGCGAGGCCAGCGGTTTGCGCAGGAAGCGCGCAAACGCTGCCCCGGCGAGAAGCCAAAGGGCATGGATGGCGACGATCATCGAGGCGAGGACCGCCAGCTTGAGGCTTGCATCAAGCTCACCGGCGGACGACGTGCCGGCGAACACAGCGGCAATCGCCACGTAGGCTTTTGGGTTCGCGACGGCCAGAAGAAACCCACCCAGGAGCGTGGGAAGTGCCGCCCCGCCGGCACGCGCAGCCAGAGGCGGAGCCGTTGCTATCTTGAAGGCGAGGTAGAGGATGTAGGCTGCGGATGCCAGCGCCAAGAGCGATGTGAGCTTCGGCACAGAGGCAAGCATGGCCGTGATGCCCTTCGCCACGACCAAAAGCACGGCGACCGTGCCAAGAACGATGCCCGAGGCGTAGCGGATCGAATCGCGCAGACCGAAGGCGGCCCCAACGGCGGTGACGCTGATCGTCGCCGGCCCCGGACTGCCCATCACAACCGCCGATGCCAGCACAAGCGCGAGCAATTGCTGCCATAGATACGGGTGGGATAGAACTTGTCCGGCCATGCGTCATCCCCGCATCGTGCGTCGATGCAGGGACGGTACGGCAAGGCAGCGCCGAGCGTCTTGAACGATCGTGCAAACTCGTCCGCGGCCGGGTGTCCTTGACGCATCCACTGCTTGAATGTCCTGGGACACGCAAGCAGTCACTTCCCACGCGGCTACGCACTCGCGCTGTCGAGCTCGGCGATATCGTCTGGGCTGAGCTTCAATGATGCGGCGTGAACGAGGCTGTCGACCTGGTCCAGCGTCGTGGCGCTGGCGATTGGCGCGGTGACGCCGGGCCGCGCGATCACCCAGGCGAGCGCCACTTCCGCCTGCTTGGCCGAGTGACGCGCCGACACAGCGTCGAGTGCCGCCAGGATGCGCATGCCGCGCGCGTTGAGATAGCGCTTCACGCCGTCGCCACGCGCGCTTTTGCCGAGATCAGCTTCGCTGCGGTACTTGCCGCTCAAAAAACCCTTGGCGAGGCCGAAATAGCTGATGACGCCGAGATCCTCGGCCATGCACAGATCGCGGAGCGGCCCATCGAAGGAGGCGCGATCATAGAGATTGTATTCCGGCTGCAGCACCGCGTAGCGCGGCAGGCCCCGCAGGCTTGCCACGTCGAGCGCGGCGCGCAACTGGCCGGCATCGAGATTGGAGGCGCCAACGTAGCGGATCTTGCCCTTGGCGAGCAGTTTTTGGTAGGCGCCGAGCGTTTCCTCGTAGGGGGTCGTCGGATCCGGCCAGTGCGACAGATAGAGATCGACGACATCGGTCTGCAACCGCTTCAGCGACGCATCGATGGCCTTTTCGACATAGGCGGCGGAGAGGTCTTTCCTGCCATGTCCCATATCCGACCCGACCTTGGTGATCACCACGACCTTGTCGCGGTTGCCGCGGCTCTTCATCCATTTTCCGATGATGGTTTCGGATTCGCCGCCTTTGTTGCCGAGAACCCAGCGCGAATAGGCATCCGCCGTGTCGATGGCATTGAGACCGGTGCCGACGAAGCGGTCGAGCAGGTCGAAAGAGGTTTTCTCGTCGGCGGTCCAGCCGAAGACGTTGCCGCCCAGGACCAGCGGCGCGATGGACAGGTCGGTTTGACCGAGACGACGTTTCTGCAAGACTGATCTCCGTGGGGAATGGAAAGGAGCGGGCGAAAAGCCCGGGCTTAACTAGGTCTCACCGTGCCGAGGTCAAAGGCCCGGCTGTCTTTTCCGATGGACCAGCGCTTCACAAAGGCGCGACTCGCCGCGCTCCAAATGTCTACTGGCTTTGGCGCCGGTATTCACCAGGCGGCAGTCCGACCACGCGGTTGAAAAGCCGGCTGAATGAGGCCGTATCCCGGTATCCGACCTGGTAACATATTTCCGAAATGCCGAGTTTGGTGCTTTCAAGAAGTGTTTTCGCGGCCTCAAGGCGCCGGTCTTGAATCCATCGGCCAGGAGTGGTGTGCAATTCATCGGAAAACCGGCGCGCCAGCGTTCGCGGCGACAGGCCGAGTTGCGCTCCAAGGAAGGCAAGGTCGAGCGCTCCGAGCTGTTTTCTGGATAAAGCTTCGAGCTGGTCGCGGAACGGCTCTGGCGTGGGCAGCAGATCGGTGAGCGGGAACTCGTAGGGCGTCTGGATCTGCCGCGACGGCGGCAGCACCAGCAATTTGCGAACCAGGCGCTCCTCCCTGGCGAAACCAAGATCCCGCAGAAGCGCCTTGCCGAGCTCCAAGCCTGAAAAACCGCCGCCGCAAGTGTAGATCCGTCCGTCCCCGATCAGCACACGTGACGCGTCCCAACGCACCTTCGGAAAGCGGCGCTGAGCATCGGTCTTCAGCCACCAGGAGATCGTCGCGCGCTTTCTGTCGAGAAGACCGGCGTCTGCCAGAAAGTAACCGGCCCCGCAATGCGCGGCGATGATGGCACCGTCGCGTTGCGCGATTGCGATAAGCGGCGCGGCGTGGCGGCTCTCTTCCTCCAGCGCGGCAACAAGCTCCGGGATTTGCATGCCAGGCATGGCCAGCAGGACCAGCAGGTCCATGCGCTGCGAGGGTTCGCGTCTGGTGTGAAAGGAAATTCCGGGCGTCGTCGCGGCGTCGGCCTGCCGCGCCACGAATTCGAAGGAAATCGCCAGCGCGCCGCGAATGGTGTTCACCAGCTCGAACATTTCGACAAGCGTCGCGGCGACGGCCGAATAGAAGGTCGACGGCAGCCAGATCACGGCGTGGACGGGACGATGGTCCAAGATGCCTCCTTTAACAGCTATGGCAAGTTTAGCATATAGATTGTCAAATCTGCCAATTTCGATTTTTGCCAGCGAGCTTAGGTTCCGTGACACCGATGCAAACATCGGTGCCTGCGATCTGGCCGCGTCCAGATTGCATGACCAGATCGCCCGTTATTGGAGGCCGAGATGAAAGCAATCGTGTTTGACGCAATCGGCTCGCCGCGGGACGTGCTCTATCTGCACGACGTACCCATGCCGCGAATTGGCGACGGCGAGGTGCTGGTCAGGATGGTTTCCGCCTCGGTCAACCCTGGCGACTTCCTGTTCATCCAGAACCTCTATCCCGAACCGAAGAAGCCGCATTTTCCCCACCAGATCGCCGGAAATCATGGCGCCGGCATTATCGATGCCGTGGGCGCGAACGTCGCTTTGAAACCGGGCACGCTTGTCGCGTTCAGCTACTACAATAGCTGGGCCGAATATGCGGCCGTTCCGGCCGAATGGCTGATCCCGCTACCTGCGGACTATCCGCTCGAACGCGCCGGACAGATGGTGAACCCCATCACCGCCTGGGACCTGCTGGCGGATTCCCGTGTGCAGCCTGGACAGTGGCTGGCCGTCACGGCCGGCTATTCATCGGTTTCGACGATGGTGATGCAGTTCGCCAAACGGCGCGGCATCAACGTGATCGCGCTCGTGCGACGCTCTCACGACAGGCTGGACCTGAAGCGGCTTGGTGCCACCGCCACCCTCGATCTGTCGGATTTGAAGGTCGGCATCAGGGAAGCGGTCATGGACATGACCGGCGGCGCCGGGTTGAACGGGATCATCGATAATGTCGGCGGACCCGCCAGTGGCGAATTGATCCGCACCCTCGCGATGGGCGGGCAGATGGTCATCAATGGCGGCATGAGCAGCGAGCGTTTCGAACTGCACAATTTCGACGTGCTGCTGAGCGGCGTCGAGATCAGGGCAAATATCTACCGCTACTTCTTTTCGCCGCCTGTCGAAGCCGACCGGCCGGTGTTGCGCGAGATTGTTGACATCTTCGGCCAACCCGATTTCCATATCTCTGTCGGCGGCATCCATCCGCTGGCGCAGTTCGAGCTCGCCGTGGCAAACAGCCTGGATCGCGCCGATCTCGGAAAGCAGATTTTCAGGATGTAGCCCGGACCATGATCCCGAACCGAAGGTCAGCTAAGCAAAAAGTGGAACCGGTTTTCGGAAAGATCATGGTCAAACGACGAAAGAAGATCACGACCCGATCCGTTTCGCCACTTCTTCCAGCCAGTGGTCGCGGATCCCCAGCGCTTCGAGGTGCTCCAGCGTGCTGAGCACGTAGTCCTCGTTCTTTCCCGACTGGCCGACGGCGCCGCGAACGACGGTCGCCGCATCGGCCGCATCGAGCGCACCGGCATATTGCTCGTGGGTACGGTCGACGACATAGGCGACAGCCGAGACCGTCTCGCCCCCGTCCGTCTCGCCGCCACCCTTATCGCCGCCCCCCTTATCGCCGCCACCCTTATCGCCATTGTCGAGGCGAATGCTAAGCATGCGCTCGAGATAGACATTGGTGACCAGCTCGCGCTCACGCAGATAGGTGATGACCTCGTTGCGCAGATCGCCGGGGACGCGGAAGGCCAGCCCGATGCAGGAGCCGCCACGGTCGAGGCCGAGCACCAGGCCGGGCCGTTCGCGCGTGCCGCGATGCACGAAGGAGTAGACGCACAGCGAGCGGCGGTAGCCATGGAGGCGGGCGCGCCGCGTCTCGATATGCGCAAATCCCGGCCGCCAGATCAGCGAACCGTAGCCAAAAACCCAAAAATCGCCCATATCGCCAAGCCTGTTGCAGCACCGCACTGGAATCGGTGTTTTTCGATCCTCCTCCGTCTATCTGATGTTGCCGGAAACGACAGTCCCCTCTGCAACACGCGCCAACGAAGAGCCGCAGCATGACGTCAAATGACGAACGCCCGCCGAATTTTCTCCGCCGGCTGCTCTGGCTCGGCGCTTTCATCGTCGTGCTGTTCGGCCTCTACAGCGCCGGCTGGTTCTACCTGGCAGACAAGGTCAAGAGCGAAGCCGGCAAAGCGGTGGCCGAGCTCAACGGCAATGGCATCGAGGCGGACTGCGCCAATCTCACGGTCAGCGGCTATCCCTCGAGCTTTGCCGTTTCCTGCGACAGTCTGGCTTACCAGGACGACACAAGGAACGTCGCCGCCTCGCTCGGCAGCCTCCACGCGGCTACGCACATCACCCAGATCCTGTCGCCTGGCGTCGACCTGCGGGGACCGCTCAGGACCTCCGTCCCGGGGATGACCCCGCTATGGATCGACTGGGATACTCTGCGAGCGAACCTGAAATTGTCCTGGCCGCTGCCCCGGAGCATTTCGCTGGAGGCAGAGGGCCTGTCCGGCCAGACCGATCCGGCGGATGGCACAGACCCGGTCGAGCTGTTCAGCGCCGGGACAGCGGCCGGACAATTGCGTCCGAACGGCCAGGACATCGACTATGCCGGGAGTTTTACCGATCTCGAAATCGACCCCGATGCCATTGATGGTCGCGTGCTGCCGCCGCTCGAGGGCAGCGGCGACGTGACGCTGAAGAACGGCGTGGCGCTGATCAAGACACAAACAAAGAGCCTGCGCGGCCAGGCGGTCGATATCGGCAAGCTCGATCTGTCGTCGGGAACTGCGCGTATCACCATTTCCGGACCGGTTTCGGTCGATGCCGATGGGCTGATCGACGCCGATTTGATGATCAAGCTTAGCGATCCGAAGGCGGTGGCGGCAATCCTCGGCAAGGCCATTCCCGAGCAGAAGAGCCAGATCAAAACAGGCTTTGCCGGGCTGGCGCTGCTAGGCAACGAACCGTCGATGCCGCTCAAGGTCGTCAAGGGGAAGGCCTCGCTCGGTTTTATCCCGCTGGGCAGGATCAAGCCGGTCGATTAGATCAAGATTGCGAACCTCCAGTTCGGAAAAGATCATGGTCAAACAGGAAGATAGATGAATCGCCCGGTGAAGCTCCTGAGTGTTGGCGCGCTGACGCTCGACACGATCCTACGCGTCGACACGCTTCCGACACGTCAGGGCAAGCTCATCGCGGCCGACGGCCTCCAGATCGCCTCGGGCATGGCTTCGAGCGCGGCCTGCGCCGCACGCCGCCTCGGCGCGGACGTATCGCTGTGGGCGAGCGCGGGAGACGACACCGTCGGCGATCAGCTGGTCGCCGGGATCGAGGCCGAAGGCGTCGATTGCAGCTTTGTCCGGCGCGTCACCGGCGCGCGTTCGGCACTGTCGGCCATCTTGGTCGATACGCACGGCGAGCGCATCATCGTTCCTTTCTATGACAAGCTCGCCCAGGCCGATCCCGAGGCGCTCCCCACCCAAAATCTCACCGCATTCGACGCCGTCCTGGTCGACGTACGCTGGCCGGGCGCAGCAGCTCTGGCCATGGCGGCGGCGCGCGCAATCGGCCGTCCAGCCATACTGGACGCCGACACCGCGCCACGGGACGTGCTGGAACGCCTGTTTCCGCTCGCCTCGCACATCGTCGCGTCGGAGCCAGCGGCATTCATCCTCTGCCGCGAGGAGCAAGGCCCGCAAGAGGCCTGTGAAGCGTTGGCCGGACGCACCGATGCATTCGTAGCGGTGACGGGCGGCTCGGCGGGAAGCTGGTGGTTCGACCGCTCGGTCGCGTCCGTGCGCCATGTCGCGGCGCCAAGGATCAAGGCAGTGGACACGCTTGCCGCCGGCGATGTGTTTCACGGCGCCTTTGCCGTTGGTTTGGCGGAAGCCATGCCGATCGAACAGGCCCTGCGCTTTGCCAGCGCCGCCGCCGCGCTCAAATGCCTGCGTTTCGGCGGCCGGCTGGGCGCGCCGGACAGGGCCGAGACGCTGGCGATGATGGCCGCCCACTGGCCGGCCTGAGACAGCGGCGGCTTTCAAATCGAATCGTACCGCCGCTCTGCCTTTTGTTTGAGCATCGGATTTCCCAAAATCGGTACCCACATTTGGGTCCGATGCTCTATCCCTTGGATGGGTGCTCGACCGCCTGCCGGCCAAAGTCCGGTACGTCGATGTCCTGGCCGGCCTCGATGATCGAGCGGCGGACGGCGCGGGTGCGGGTGAACAGGTCGAACAGCTTTTCGCCGTCGCCCCAGCGGATCGCCCGCTGCAGCGAGGCCAGATCTTCCGAGAACCGCGCCAGCATTTCGAGAATGGCATCCTTGTTGTGCAGGCAGACATCCCGCCACATGGTCGGGTCGGAAGCGGCAAGGCGCGTGAAGTCACGAAAGCCGGAGGCCGAATATTTGATGACCTCGGACTTGGTGACCGACTGCAGATCGTCGGCGGTGCCGACGATGTTGTAGGCAATGATGTGCGGCAGATGCGAGACGATGGCCAGTGTCATGTCGTGATGCTGGGAATCCATCGTATCGATGTTGGAGCCGCAGCGGCGCCAGAATTCCGAGAGTCTTTCCAGCGCCTCGGGATCGGTGCCGGGCAACGGCGTGAAAATGCACCAGCGATTCTCGAACAGTTCGGCAAAGCCTGCATCCGGGCCCGATTTTTCGGTGCCCGCCAACGGATGGCCGGGAATGAAATGCACACCATCAGGCACATGCGGCTGCATCTGCGCGATGACCGACGCCTTGGTCGAGCCGACATCGGTGAGGATGGCGCCCTGCTTCAGCGCCGGTGCGATTTCCTCGGCGACCTCGCCCGAAGCGCCGACCGGCACCGAAACGATGACCAGGTCTGCATCGCGGACCGCCTCTTTCGCGTCCACCGTGTAGGAGGAGCCGAGACCGAGTTCGCTTGCCCGTGCCAGCGTCGTTTCGCTGCGTGTCGAGATAGCGACGTGGCGGGCAAGACCTTCGCGGCGGATGATGCGGGCCAGCGACGAGCCGATCAGGCCGATGCCGACCAGCGCGATCTTTTCGAACATCGGTGATGTCATTGTCTCAGCTTTTCAGAAATGTCGTGAGCGCGGCGACAACGCCGCGATTGGCCTCTTCGGTGCCGATGCTCATGCGCAGTGCATTCGGGAAGCCGTAGCCGGAAACGCGCCGCAATATGTAGCCGCGCGCTGAGAGGTAGTCGTCCGCAGCCGCCGCCGAATGCTTTTGGTCCTCGGGAAAGTGGATGAGCACGAAATTGCCGACGCTCGGCGTCACCCGCAGTCCGAGCTTGGTCAACTCCTCGCTCACCCATCGCAGCCAGGTCTCGTTATGCGCCACGCTGCGCTCGACATGGGCGCGGTCGCGGATCGCGGCAATGCCGGCCTCGATCGCCGTCGCGTTGACGTTGAAGGGACCTCGCACGCGGTTAATCGCGTCGATGATATGCATCGGCGCGTACATCCAGCCGATCCGCGCGCCGCCGAGGCCGAGCTTGGAGAAGGTGCGGGTCATGACCACGTTTTCCGCGCCAGCCACCAGTTCGACGCCGGCTTCATAGTCGTTGCGGCGGACATATTCGGCATAGGCGCCATCCAGCACCAGAAGCACATTTCGAGGCAGGCCGGCATGCAAGCGGCGCACCTCCTGGAACGGCAAATAGGTGCCGGTCGGGTTATTCGGATTGGCGAGGAAGATGATTCTGGTCCGCGGCGTTACGGCGGCGAGGATCGCATCGACGTCGGCGTGCTCATTGGTTTCCTTGACAGACACCGGGACAGCGCCAGCCGACTGGATGTAGATCTTGTAGACCATGAAGCCGTGTTCGGTGATAACGGCTTCATCGCCGGGCGCGAGATAGATCTGCGCAAGCAGGCCCAGAATCTCGTCGGAACCATTGGAACAGACGATGTTCGCCGGGTTGAGGCCATGCACCTCGGCGATCGCCTCCCGCAGGCGCCTGGCGGTGCCGTCGGGATATATGTCGAGTTTGGCTGCGACGTCGCGCGCGGCCTCTATAGCCTTCGGAGAGGGGCCGAGCGGGTTCTCGTTCGACGACAATTTATGGATCTTGGCAACGCCGGCCGGCGCCGTGCTCTTGCCCGGCACATAGGCTTCTATGTCCATGATCCCCGCGCGGGGCGTTGGACGTGCCTGATCCGATGGCTGGTTCATATTGCAAAAATCCGTCGAGAACGTTTCCGCCCGGGAAGCCGCAGCGGAAATACAAGCCGTGGCCCGGAATGTCGAGAGCGTCAATTATGGGTGAGCGACTGGCCGTTGACGCCGAGGCGCGGCGGTCCTAGAAGAAAGGCGAAATCCCGTGGTGATTTGGCCGGTCGGCTTGCAGCCACGTTAAACAACTCGCTAAAGGGCCGTTTGCATTCTGTAACCGGCTTTGCGAAGGCAATGCCGGTTTTTGTTGTCCGTTGCCGGCCGGACAACCGCATCGCCCGAAAATCGGAATCGGGATTTTCGGAAAGCGCGATGGGTAATACAAGAGGATGCGATGGTCGCGCTGCGCACTAAAAGAACCAACAACGAGGCCGACCAACCGTCGAGCCCGGTGTTGCGTTTCGGTGCCGACAAGCCGCTCAAGCTCGACGCCGGCACGCTGCTGTCACCGTTCCAGATCGCCTACAAGACCTACGGCACGCTCAACGACGCCCGCTCCAACGCCATCCTCGTCTGCCATGCGCTGACCGGCGACCAGCATGTCGCCAGCACCAATCCGGTCACCGGCAAGCCGGGCTGGTGGGAAGTGCTGATCGGCCCCGGCAAGATCATCGACACCAGCCGCTTCTTCGTAATCTGCTCAAACGTCATCGGCGGCTGTCTCGGCTCGACCGGCCCCGCCTCGACCAATCCAGCCACCGGCAAGCCCTACGGGCTCGACCTGCCGATCATCACCATCCGCGACATGGTGCGGGCGCAGCTGATGCTGGTCGACCATTTCGGCATCGAAAAACTGTTCTCAGTGCTCGGCGGCTCGATGGGCGGCATGCAGGTACTGCAATGGGCGTCGAGCTATCCGGAGCGCGTTTTCTCAGCGCTGCCGATCGCCACCGGCGCGCGCCATTCCTCGCAGAACATCGCCTTCCATGAGGTCGGCCGGCAAGCGGTGATGGCCGATCCGGACTGGCATGGCGGCAAATATTTCGAGCAGGGCAAGCGCCCGGAAAAGGGACTGGCCGTGGCGCGCATGGCCGCCCACATCACCTACCTGTCTGAAGCGGCCCTGCACCGGAAGTTCGGCCGCAACCTGCAGGACCGTGAAGCGCTCACCTTCGGTTTCGACGCCGACTTCCAGATTGAGAGCTATCTGCGCCATCAGGGCATGACCTTCGTCGACCGTTTCGACGCCAACTCCTATCTCTACATGACCCGGGCAATGGACTATTTCGACCTCGCCGCCGACCATGGCGGCCGACTGGCCGACGCCTTTGCCGGCACCAGGACCCGTTTCTGCCTGGTCTCCTTCACCAGCGACTGGCTGTTCCCGACCGAGGAGAGCCGCTCGGTCGTTCACGCGCTGAACGCGGCCGGCGCCTCGGTGTCCTTCGTCGAGATCGAGACCGATCGCGGCCACGACGCCTTCCTGCTCGACGAGCCGGAGCTGTTCGCGGCCATCAACGGCTTCATCGCCTCGGCGGCCCGCGCCAGGGGGCTCAGCGCATGACCCCTGAAGATTGCAGGCTTTCTGGACCGGCATCATGCGCCAGGCATCAGCGCATGACCCCGAAAAGTTGCAGACTTTTCGGACCGGCATCATGCGCCAGGCATCAGCGCATGACCCCGAAAAGTTGCAGACTTTTCGGATCAGGATCATGCGCCAGGCAAAAGGCGAGATCATGAGTGTCAACCACGCCCAGCGCGTCGACCTCGAAGTCGTCGCCGATCTCATCCCGCCGCAGTCGCGGGTGCTGGACGTCGGTTCCGGCGATGGCCTGCTGCTCGAATTGCTGCAGGCGACGAAGCAGGTCGACGGCCGCGGGATGGAACTGTCGCAGCGCGGCGTCAACGAATGCGTGGCGCGCGGCCTGTCCGTCATCCAGGGCGACGCCGACAAGGACCTCAAATTCTATCCCGACAAGGGTTTCGATTTCGTCGTCCTGTCGCAAACCTTGCAGGCGACCCGCAACCCGAAGCTGGTGCTCGACGAATTGCTCAGGATCGGCAAACACGCCATCGTCTCCTTCCCCAATTTCGGCCACTGGCGGGTGCGCCTTTCGCTGTTCCTCGAAGGGCGGATGCCGGTGACCAAGGACCTGCCCTATTCCTGGTACGACACACCCAACATCCATTTCTGCACCATCCGCGACTTCGTCAATCTCTGCGAGGAGCTCGGCGCAACGGTGGAAAGGGCAACCGCGCTTGACGCCAATGGCCAGAAAATCGGCCTCTCGATGCCATGGTGGTTCTGGAATTTCTTTGGCCAGCAAGCGGTGTTCCTGCTGAGGCGATAACGGCCGTCGCTTCTTCGGCCAATATGGCGCTCGGCCTGCCCGGGTCCGAAGACCATGGGTGTAGGACTGATCGCCATTCATCGACCAGCTAGCGATTAAGTTGCGGAAAATACGGATCGGAGAAAAACCGCCGGTCGCGCTCGCCTTGCAAACAGTCGACCGGTGTTGCCGCATCGACCCGGATCGGTCCACGATCGGCCCAAGGACCGGCAACACCGCTGACCTCTAGGATCAGTTTGCGGCGTATGGCGGTCACGAATTCGGAAGCGGCATAGACCGGCAGCACGAAAGCCCCAGGCCCGCCCGTAACGCACTCGGCATAGTATTGGTCGAGATGGCTGAAGCTGGGCGACGGGCTGATCAGGATCGGCAGGCCGTTGATGACGATACCCTTTGCCACCGCGGCGTCGCGTGTCGTGGTAACGGGCATCCCGGTATTGTTGGGACCATCGCCTGAAATGTCGATGACGCTGCGCGTCGCCTCGAAAGCGCCTCCATCCAAAAGCTTGGCGCCGAAGCCGAGCGCACCGGAAATCGAGGTGCCGCGAAAGCTCCTGAACGCGCGCGCCTCGATCTTGTCGGCGAATGCGTCGGCGCTCTCAGCGTTATCGATGACCTGCCAGGCAATGACCGCATCGTCGCGGACGGTGCCTGCCCATTCGAAATAGGCCAGCGCGATGCGGCCGGTCACACCCGAACGCACCGCATTGATGAAGTCGGGGTGGCGCAGCGCCTCGACATAGCCGGCGCGCTGCAGGGCGAATTCCCTTTCGTCCATCGAGTGCGAAATGTCGACCGCCAGCACCAGTTCGACGTCCACTGCAATGGTATCGGCCGGCGCGGCCAGTGGTGCTGCCTGGGCGCAGGCAAGGCAGGCAAGCAGGCTAATGCATGTCGCCCAAAAGTGCGAAGCGGTTTTGGGGTAACGACATGCATAGAAACAAAGGCTTAAAACGTGTCGCATGAATCTCTTCAAGGGGACGCGTTTTAAGCGCGTCAAGCATGGGTCCAACGCCGCGAGCTTCCGCACGATGCCGGCAATCTTTCGCCGCGATCACGGCGAAATAAAGCTTGGCTGCGTATCGCCGGCTACGTCTCTTGGTAGGCTGCGGCGACGGCCGGGGGTGGTTCGATCGCGCCGGCCCTGACACGGACTGGCTTGAGAGCCGGTCGGTCGACGTCTTTCACGATCGCCAACGAGCGCGGAAAGAATTCAATGTTCTGCTGGCTCCGGCCAAGGTTGAGGATCGCGGCGTCGGCAAGACGCGCCTCCAGCATCGACAGCACCCGACTCAGCGTCGCGCCGTCGAACGTGTCCAAAGCCTCGTCGATGATCACCCATTTCGGCTGCCGCAAAACCAGCCGGGCAAAGGCAAGCAGGCGCTGCTCGTCATCGCTCAATTCGCGCTCCCAGCGCGCCGAGCGGTCGAGCGAGGACGACAGACGCCCAAGACCGACCTCGGCAAGCACCGCCGAGATCTCGGCGTCGCTGACCGCGGCATCGGCGTGGTTGAGCACCTCGCGCAGCGTGCCGAGCGGGAAATAGGGCTTGCGGGGAACGAAGGCGGGCACCTCTCCGGCCGGCATGCCGATCCGCCCGCTTCCCCACGGCCACAGACCGGCAATGGCCCGAAAGAACAGCGTCTTGCCGGCGCGCGGATCTCCAGTGATCATGACGCGCTCGCCCGCGCGGATTTCGACATGGGGCTTGGCGAGCTTCGTACATCCATCCCGCGACGCAACCTCGAGGTTCTCGAATGTCAGCTTGCCATTCGGGTTTTCGCCGATCGTGATGCGTTCTTCGGTGTCGTGCAGCACGTCCGTTTCAACGAGCGCGATGCGGAAATCGGCGACGCGCATCAGCGTGGCGCGCCAATCGGCGATGCCGCCGATATTGTTGATGAACCAGCGCAACGAGGCATGCACCTGGTTGGAAGGCGCCGACAGCCATCATGAGCCCGCCGAAGCTGATATCGCCGGCGAAATAGACCGGGGAGGCGACGAGGATCGGCGCGACGACAGTGATCCAGCCATAGGTATCGGTCACCCAGGAAAGATTGATCTGGGCGCTGTAGATGCGCCGCATCGCGCCCAGTACCGTGCCGAGGTCGAGCTCGAGCCGTCGTCTCGCGTCGGCTTCGCCGTGCGCAAGCGCGATGGCATCGACATTCTCGTTGACGCGGACCACCGAGGAGCGCAACTCCGCTTCACGCGTATAGCGGTCGCTGTTGAAGCGGATGAGCGGCCGTCCGACGAGCCAGCTCAGCCAGGAGGCGGTACCGGCATAGAGGATCGCGGCCCACACCATGTAGCCCGGAATGGCCAGCGAATAGCCGCCGATATGGAAGACGAAGCCAGAAGACAGCGACCATAAGACGCCGACGAACGAAACAAGCAAAATCAACGACTGCAGCAGCCCTATGCCGAGGCCTGTGGAAAGATCGGAGAGATGTCCGGCATCTTGCTGCAGGCGCTGGTCAGGGTTGACGCCGATGGCGCCGGCGTTGGCGAGCCGGAAGGCGCGCGCCGGCCGCATCCATTCACCGATCAGATCGAGGGTCAACGCCTCACGCAGCTTCAGCCGGATCCTCTGGTCGAGCCAGGTCTGGCCGACATTGAGCACCACAAGTCCGCCGGCGATGGCGGCAAAGACCAGAAGCTGGTGCAGGAAGCCCTGCATGTCGCGCCGAGCCAGCGCGTCGTAGAAGGGCTCGTTCCAGCGATTGAGCAGAACCTGCCCGATCGACGTTGCCACAATGACGGCGACAATGCCGACGCACGCCCAGAGCAGGTGTTTGCGGATCGGCGATGTCCCCAGCGCCAGCTTGATCGTCGCCAATTGGTCGCGCAAGCTGCTGGCCTCGATCGACGCGGCAACCGGCTTGGCGCTGGCCTCTACATCCGGATGATCAGCCATTGGTGAAGTCCTTGAATTCGCAAGCGGTGCTGAAACCGGTGAACATGTCGACACATTCGGGTAGCAAACCCGCCCTCGACAGATAGGTGAGAATAAGCTCGATCCCGATCACGAAAATGTCATCGACGGCTCGGCAATGTCGCCTTCCCGGTCGGCGATATCCGGCCGAGCCTTGTGGCGCCATGCGGCGAGAAAACCGGCACGAAGACGCGGCGAGATGCGCGCTGGACGACCGGCACGCCCTGATAGAGCCGCTTCTGCGCCTCGACCACGATGACGCCGGAAAAGATCGGCCAGAACCTGCGGCCGGCGCGCTCCAGCACATTGTGGAACTGCATCATGAAGCGTCGCCGCGATGGCGGGAAGAACAGGGCGTCGGACCAGGCGGCGGGCGTGAAGTTTGCTTCGCGCAGCAATTCGGTGAGCTGGCCGCGCGAAAAGGGCCGGCCGCTGCCGAACGGCGTATGCTCGAAACGGGCCCAGACACCGCGCCGGTTGGGAACGACGATGACGACGCGGCCGGCGGGCGACAGCACCCGCCAGATTTCGTTCAGCGTCTCGCGCGGGTTCTCGGCATGTTCGAGTGAATGGACGAGCAGCATGCGGTCGATGGAGGCATCGACCAGCGGCAATTCCTCATCGAAGACCAGCGCGGTTGCGGTCGGCCCCGTGGCCGGCCAGACCACCGCGCCTTGCGTTGCCGGCATGAAGGCAAAGACACGCTCCGCGTCGGTTCCGAACCGCTCCAGCCACGGCAAGGTGTAACCGAGGCCGACCAGCCGCTCATTGGGCACAACAGCCCATATCGAGGACAACGCCATGGTGATCGAGCGTTCGGCCAATCGCCCGAGCGTGGTCGAATAGAAGGAGCGAAGGTCGACGATATCGGAATGCATGCGCGGCACGCTATCTTCGATGCTGTCCAAGTTCAACAAAGGCGGATGACATCCGCGGGCAAGCGCCCTATGTCTGCCGCGACTACTGCATCGGCCCGAAATCGATTTCGATTTCGGAAAGCACGATGCAGCAGATAAAGGTGTTAGAGCGTTCTTTGTGCGTCCAACTGGACGTACGGCGCTCTAGAGCAATTCCAGGAAAAGTGTGAAACGGTTTCCGTCCGGAATTGCGCAAAAACAACGAGATAGAGCAGTTCGGCGTTTCCGTGAAACGCCGAACCGCTCTAGTGGAGAGATGCTATGCCGGTTGAAATCGAACAGTTCATGTGCCGCAGCGACAATTTCGGCGTGCTGGTGCATGACCCCAAAAGCGGCCAGACCGCGATCATCGACGCGCCCGAGGAGGCGCCGATCCTGGCTGCGATCGAGCGTACCGGCTGGACGCCGACGATGATCCTGACCACCCATCACCATGTCGACCATGTCGAGGCCAATCTGGCGCTGAAGGAGCGCTTCAAGCTGCGCATCGTCGGACCGGAAGCGGAAGAGGCCAAGATCCCCGGCATCGACGAAACCGTCGAGCAGGGTTCGGTCATCCACCTCGGCGAGGAGAGGATCGACGTGATCGCCACGCCCGGCCACACGGCAGGCCATGTCTCCTATCATCTGCCGGGATCGAAAGTGGCGTTCACCGCCGATACGCTGTTCGCGCTCGGCTGCGGGCGGCTGTTCGAATGCAAGCCGCCGGTGATGTACGATTCGCTGAAAAAGCTCGCGGCACTTCCGGCCGAGACGGTCGTTTATTGCGGCCATGAATACACGCTGTCCAACGCCCGCTTCGCGCTGACCGTCGACCCGACCAATTCGGCGTTAAAGGAGCGCGCTGCGAAAATCGAGGCGCTGCGCGCCGACGGCAAGCCGACGCTGCCGACCACGATCGGCGAGGAACTGTCGACCAATCCGTTCCTGCGCTGGCACGATCCGGCAATCCGCAAGCATCTCGGCTTGGAGAACGCCTCCGACGCCGAAGTGTTCGCCGAAATTCGCAAGCGCAAGGACAATTTCTGAGCACCATTGATGGTCTGGAAACCGTGACGTACTGGGGCCAATGACCAGTTCCGCCGAAATCATCGCAACGCTCGGCCTGAAACCGCATCCGGAAGGCGGCTGGTATGCCGAAACCTTCCGCGATGGCACGGAAGACGCGCGCGGCCATTCGACCGCGATCTATTTTCTTTTGGAGCAGGAACAAGTGTCGGCCTGGCACCGCGTCAAGGACGCGGCCGAGGTCTGGCACTTCTATGCCGGCGCGCCGCTGGCGCTGTCGATGCATGGGGAAAACGGGCCGGTGATCGAGCAGGTGCTCGGCACGGCACTGGCGGCGGGCGAGCGGCCGCAGATCGTCGTGCCGGCAGGTTGGTGGCAGTCGGCACGCAGCCTGGGCGAGTGGACGCTGGTCGGCTGCACCGTGGCTCCGGGCTTCGATTTCGCCGCCTTCGAGCTGGCCGAACCGGGCTGGCAGCCTGGGGCATGATCGATATGAATGATCATCGGCTTCCTGCGCGGAACAAGGCGCTCATTGCCGCCTGCGTCGCGATTTGTATAGCAGGTCTTCTGTTGCGCCCTATTTATCCGAAGAGCATCTTTGTAGCGCTCTTTTTAGTGTCCGTGTTCGGTGCAGCCTATTTGATCTTCTGGTCCTGGATGACGTTTCAGGAATGGAAGCAACTTCCGACGCTTCAGAAGCGCTTGCTCTTCATGATTTTTGTCGTGGCATTCGGCGGATTCTTATGCATGATTTACCTGACACTGCGTTCCATGTTGAGGTAATGAGCAGCAGGTAGCCGAATCCGGGCGGTCAATTAGCGCTGACCCGCCCGATTGAGCGCCATTTCTTGCAATTCGGACTCGTCGGTCCCGATCAATCCTGTAGGTATGATTTTTGCAAGAGCTTAGAGGATCAGCCTTGGACGTCTCTCTGCGTTGATCCTACCCCAACAGGAAACCCATCGTGATCGACAACTGCGCAGCGTAATACAGCATCCAGACCGCGTAGCGCATCAAGGCGCGGTGTGGCGAAACGGCGATCAGCAGGAACTTTTCCGAGGCGAGCAGCCCGTCGGACGCCATGAACAGCACGGCGCCGCCGACGACCCAGATATTGCTCAGCGTCAGGGCTGAAATCGCCATGGCGAGGATTGCCGCGATATAGACGCTGACCGGAAGGCGCAAGGCGGGGCCGACACGGCGCCAGAGCGAAAAAAGCATGGCGAGCGCGAACACGGCCATTGCCAGGGCAATCGACCCGCGCCACGGCTCGGCCGAGAGCAGCCCGATCCCACCGCCGGAACGCAGGAACAGCGCGATGTAAAGCCCATGCGCGACGAGAAAACTGGCCAGCCCGCCGAGAAAAGCCTTTTCATCGTCGCGCGACAGGAACGCGTCGCCGACGGCGCTGAGCGCCAGTGCCGCTACGAGCAGCCACGGACCGCCCTGCAGCGAGGCCAGCACGGCAAGCATTGCCACGGCCAGCGTCTTGACCGCAGAACGCGCAAGCGTCGGCGGCATGTCGATGATGAAGGCGTAGATCACCGCCGCCACCAGCGAAAACAGCAGCGTCGCATTGGCGTTGGCGTCAATGCCGCCGGGAAACGGCATCACGCCCCAGCCTCGCCAGTTGCCTGCTTGCGCAAGAACAGCGATTTCGCCGCAAGTGCTGCCCCGCCGGTGATCAGCACGCAGGCGGCGAGAATGCGCAGGGACGGCTCGGCGAAACCGGCTGATATCAGCACCAGCGTCGACAGCAGCGGCGCGGCATAGCTCGCCGCGCCCAGCACCTGGATGTTGCCGCGCTTGACGCCTATGTCCCAGGCGTAGAAGGCCGCGCCCACCGGCATCAGGCCGAGGCCGAGCACGGCCAGCCACTGGCCGGCGCCGACAGGCAGCACCGTCTCTTCCAGCATCAGATGGCAGACAAGGGAAAGTGCTGCCGTGGCCGCACAGAACCAGGTGACGACGCTGGTCGGCACCGACGGGAAGCGCCGCGACAGCAGCGAATAGGCCGACCACAGCACGGCGCAGACGCCAGCCATCGCATAGCCAAATGCATAGCGCGCGTCGAAGGCAAGCCCGCCGCCCTTGGTGACGATCAGGAAAGTGCCGGCAAGCCCGAGCAGCGCGCCGACGACATGGTTCCAGGCCAGCCGCTCGCCCGGCATCAGCGCCGATCCGAGCACGATCAGCAGCGGCCACAGATAGGCGATGAGGCTCGCCTCCACCGCCGGCGCGTTGCGCAGCGCAGTGAAGTAGAAGAAGTGATAGCCGAACAGGCCGGCAATGCCGATCACCCACACTTGCGGCGGTATCTTCTGCCGGTTGGCGGCGGCCGGCATGAACAGCCGCGCGACGAGCCCGACGCCGGTGCCGATCGTGAAGGTGATCGCCGAAAGCAGGAATGGCGGCACCGCACCGGAAGCGTCCGTAAGCAGCGCCAGCAGCGCCCACATGGCGATCGCTGAGAAGCCGATCAGTGTTGCGCGCCCCATGTCCGTCGGCCTCATGCCTGTTTCTGGCGGCGCGCGATCGCGCCTATTCTGTTGCTTCGAACCGCTCCGCGCTGACGGTGAGAGTGCCGATTTTCGTGCTGACGGTGGCGTGGATCGGCGCATATACGCCAGTTTGACCGACCGGCGCAAATGTCACCATGATGCGGCTGCGATCCTTCAGGTACTTCAAAGCTTTGCGGTTCTTGCGGTACCCCGCCACCGGCTCAAAGCCCAGCCTGCAGGTGACGGTCTCGCCCTTGTAGCCGCGCACGGAGATCGAACCTTTCGAATAGTATGTCAGCGTCAGATTGGCGCGCATCTCGCCGTCATAGAGTTTCACCGTGCGCCCGCAGACCTTGTCGAGGCTATCGGCATGGATGACGGTGGCGGCCATCGGATCGAGCACCGACGCGAGATGGCTGGCGCCCAGCGGTATCCAATTTTTGGGATTGCGCTTCTTCGGCGCAGGCACGACCTTCGTCGCGATAACAGTGCCATTGGCGAACTGGATATCGATCATCGAGGCCTTCTCGCCCGACTTGTAGTCGGCGCGGAACGCTTCAGGCTGCAATTGCTTGCCCGAAATCTTGCCTTTTGACGAGACCGTGCCGCGTGTGTCGTCGAAGATTGTGGCGAGGCCGGCGCTGGAGACGCTGCCGTCGATCGAATAGGTATCGCCTTCGTAACTGCTGGAAAAGGTTGCTTTCGCCACCGAGAGGCCGAGGATCGATACCGTATACTCGCCCTTGAAGGATTGTGGCGTGGCGGCAGACGCTGCCGTCGGCAGTGCAACGGCAAGCGAGGCAAGAAGAGCAAGAGACGAACGAAGCATGGCGGGGATCGATCCTCGATTTTTCAGCGGAAGCGGACAACTCCGGCCTGGCATCTCGTTGTGCGACCGCTTATAGGCTGAATTCCGGCCTTTATGTGAAAAGGCGTCGTCACACCCGTGCGCAAGCCGGAGCTTGACGCATCGGCGAAATGCAACTATGGAACGCCAACTTTTTCCATAAGGCCGCCTGACCGAAACCGCGCGCCAACCGGCGCGGGTCGAATGTTTGGCCAGACCGAGAACTGAAGGTTTAGAACCATGTCCCGCACCTGCGAACTCACTGCCAAGGCAGTTATGTCCGGCAACAATGTGAGCCACGCCAACAACAAGACCAAGCGTCGCTTCCTGCCCAATCTCGTCAATGTGACGCTGATCTCGGAAGCGCTGAACCAGAATGTGCGCCTGCGCATTTCGGCCAACGCGCTGCGTTCGGTCGAGCATCGCGGCGGCCTTGATGCGTTCCTGGCCAAGGCCGACGCCAAGGAGCTGTCGCAGCGCGCCCGCCTGCTGAAGAAGCAGATCGCCAAGAAACTTGCCGAACAGCCTGCCGCTTAATTTTTTCAGGCAACCGCCTTCCAAGGAGTGTCGTCCGAACTCGGCATGACACCCCGCTGGTTCCATTACCCAGGATAAAAAAATGAGTTTTTTCTCCCGCTACCTGCCCTTTGTTGCGGCCATGGCGCTTGTCGTGGTGGCGTCGAACATCCTTGTGCAGTTCCCGCTGGAAGGTGCGATCGGCGGCTTGTCGCTGGCCGACATTCTGACCTGGGGCGCCTTCACCTATCCCTTCTCCTTCCTGGTCACCGACCTTGCCAACCGCCGCTACGGCCCGGCCGTGGCGCGCCGGATCGTGTTTGTCGGCTTCACGGCGGCGGTGATCTGCTCGGTCGTCATGCCGCCCTTGCTGTTCCGCTACGGTCTGATCGAGTTCGAAACGGCCGCCGACCGGCTGGTGCGCATTGCGGCGGCTTCCGGCACCGCGTTCCTGATCGCGCAACTGCTCGACGTGACCGTGTTCAATTGGCTGCGCCGGCAGAGCTGGTGGCGGGCGCCGATCGTCGGCACGCTGGTCGGCTCGGTGTTCGACACCGCCGTGTTCTTCACCGTCGCCTTTTCAGCGGCCTTCGCCTTCGCTGGCCCGAACGATGGCTTCGCGCTTGAAACCGCGCCGCTGATGGGCGTGCTGCCGGTCGAGACCATGCGCTGGGTGTCATGGGCGCTCGGCGACCTCGGCGTGAAGCTGATCATCGCCGTGGTGGCGCTGATCCCCTACCGGCTGCTTGCCGCCCGCTGGAGCCAGCCGGCACTGGCGGCATAGACCATGATCCCTGAGAGTGGGTGCCGGTTTTCGGAAAAGATCATGCTCACAGGGTCTCGAGCATGATCCCATGGGTCCAGCTCGATAGCGCGAATACGCCTGACGGCGACCACGAGCTTCGCCTGAAACAACGCGGCGCCGAATTCTCGATCATGCTCGGCTCGAACGAACTGATGAACAGCCGCCTCAGCGGCTCCGAGGAAGCGCTGGCCAGGCTGTCCTGCCAAACGATTGCCGGTCGGCGGCAGCCGAAAATCCTGATCGGCGGGCTGGGCATGGGCTTCACGCTGCGCGCCGCCCTTGCCGAGCTTGGCGCCGACGCCGGCATTGTTGTCGCCGAGTTGGTACCCGCCGTCGTGGCGTGGGCGCGCGGCCCGATGGCCTCGGTGTTCGGTGGCTGTCTCGACGATCCGCGCGTGACCGTTCGCGAGGCGGATGTCGGACGGCTCATCAAGTTGGACGTGGCAACCTATGACGCCATCCTGCTCGACGTCGACAATGGGCCGGAAGCGATTGTCCACGGGGCCAATGACGCTCTTTACAGTATAGCCGGGTTGAACAGAGCGAGAGCAGCGCTCAAGCCCGGCGGCGTGCTGGCGGTCTGGTCGCAGGGGCCCGACAGCGGCTTTACCCGCAGACTCAAGCAGACGGGCTTCTCGGTCGAGGAAGTTAGGGTCCGCGCCAATGGCAAGCGCGGCGCCCGCCACGTCATCTGGATCGCGACCAACGAGCAATAGGCCGAATTCTCTTTGCGAAGCTGCGAACATCGAAGAGCTCGAGACGGCAGCCTCGCCATCAGCCAATCGCCGCACGTTCTCAATCCTCGTGCAGCACAAATTCCAGATAGAGATTACGCTGTAGCATCGAGTGGTTGTCGTCCGAGATCAGCGACACCATCAGTGCGCCGTCGTCGCGGGTCCAGACGTCGAGCCCTTCCATATTGTCGATCTGGTAGGCCATGTCGGCTTCCATCAGCACCGGCCCGTCGGCAACGGCGCCCTTCTCGACGCTTTCGCCATAGATGCGCCTCAGCCGCATCTTGACCCCGCCAGCCATCGAAAAGCTGCGCTCCAAAAGCAAGAGGTCGCCGTCCGGCAGGAATGCGCCGTCGGTAATGTCGAAATTGCCGTTGCGCTTGACGGTGAAGACACCCTTGTGCGGCCCTCCGATAACAGCCGCATAGATGTTGCCGGCCTTGTCGAGGCTCTTCTCCGACACCACGACCAGCCCGCCTTGGTGCTGGCCGTTAGGATGGGCGTGGGTGACGGTCTCAAAGCCGCGATTCAGGCGAAGTTCCCAGGCTGGAATCAGGGAATCCAATTGCTTGAACGGCGGCCCCATATCGTGCGGGTCGATCTTGAACTGGGAAACACGGTGGATGCGCTCGAAGCCGACCGTGGCAATGCCGCCCTTGACCGCAAGGCCTTCGGCGTCGACCTTCCATTTCTCTTCGATCAGGCCCGCCTCGTCGACCATCTGCTGCATGCGGAAATTCCGCATGCCCGACGGGCGCTTGTCGGCATCATGGGTAACCGTGCCGAAGAACCAGAAACCAGTGTCGGCGACGCCGATGAAATCACTGCCGGGCTTGAGGAAGCGAAACGCCGACAGCGCGCCGAAATCGCGTGACGGCGAGGTCATGTCCAGCCCGCCGACGAATTCGAGCGGGCCGAACCGCTTTTCGTCACGGCCGATATGAAACCGGTCTATCAGCCGTGCCGAGATTTCGATCGGCTCGACCGAAACGCTGCCCGCGGCGATGCAAGGCGACAGGGCGATGCCGGCAACGAACAGCGCTGTGACGGCGAAAAGCGTCTGCCGAAAGCCGCCCCGCGAAAAAATCATCCGGCGCGCCGCATGCCGCCGCGTCGCGTGTCCCGCGTACTTTCCTCGCCAAACAGTGAGGCCAGTTGCTCGGTCATGGCGCCGGCCAGTTCCTCGGCATCGACGATGGTGACGGCGCGGCGATAGTAGCGGGTAACGTCGTGGCCGATGCCGATGGCTAGGAGCTCGACCGGCGAGCGCGTCTCGATCAGTTCGATCACCGCGCGCAGATGCCGTTCGAGATAGTTGCCCGGATTAACCGACAGCGTCGAATCGTCGACCGGCGCGCCGTCCGAGATCATCATCAGGATCTTGCGCTGCTCCGGCCGGGCGATCAGGCGGTTGTGCGCCCACAGCAGCGCCTCGCCGTCGATATTTTCCTTGAGCAGGCCCTCGCGCATCATCAGCCCGAGATTGCGGCGCGCCCGTCGCCACGGATGGTCGGCGGATTTGTAGATGATGTGGCGCAGGTCGTTGAGCCGGCCGGGATTCGGCGGCTTGCCTTCCTTCAGCCATTTCTCGCGTGCTTGCCCGCCCTTCCAGGCGCGGGTGGTGAAGCCGAGGATCTCGACCGAGACGCCGCAGCGTTCCAGCGTCCGCGCCAGAATGTCGGCGCAGGTTGCGGCGACCGTGATCGGCCGGCCGCGCATCGAGCCCGAATTGTCGAGCACCAGCGTCACCACCGTGTCGCGGAATTTGGTGTCACGTTCCTGCTTGAAGGACAGCGGCTGCATCGGATCGATGACGACGCGCACCAGCCGCGCCGGATCGAGATAACCCTCTTCGAGATCGAAATCCCAGGACCGGTTCTGCTGCGCCATCAGGCGGCGCTGCAGCCGGTTGGCCAGCCGGCCGACGACGCCGGAAAGGTTGGCAAGTTGCTTGTCGAGAAAGGCCCGCAGCCGATCCAGCTCTTCCTCTTCGCACAGGTCCTCGGCACCCACCGTCTCGTCGAAGGCGGTGGTGAAGACCTTGTAGTCGATCTCCTTCGACAGATTGGTGAAGGGATTGTCGTTGCGGCGCGCCTCGCCGGGCGTCTCGGCATCGGCGTCGTCATCGTCGGACAGGTCGTCGGCGGTGGCATCGGATGCCTCAGTCTCGGCCGATTGCTCGTCGTCGGACGACGCTTCGGTGTCGTCGGACTGCGATTGCTCGGAGCCGGAATCGTCCTCGCCGCCCTCCTCACTCTGCTCCTCGCCCTGCGGCTGGTTGTCGTCGTTGTCCTCTGAGTCTTCCGTCTCCTGGTCGTCGCCGAGTTCCTCGGCCATTTCCATGGAAGCCAGCATCTCGCGCACGACACGGGCGAAAGCCTGCTGGTCGTCGAGCTTGGCCGACAGCCCGTTGAGATCGGCGCTGGCCTTCTCCTCGACCCACGGACGCCAGAGGTCGACCAGCCGCTCGCCGCTCTTTGGCACGGTGCGGCCGGTCAGCTTTTCACGCACCATCAAGGCTAGCGCTTCCTCGATCGGCGCGTCGGCCTTGTCCTTGACGTCGATAAGGTTGGCTCTGGCGTATTTGTCCTCGAGCATCGAGCCGATATTGTCGGCCACACCTTGCATGGCGCGGGAGCCGATCGCCTCGACGCGGGCCTGCTCGACCGCATCGTAGATGGCGCGGGCCTGCTTGCCTTCCGGCGCCAGCCGAGTGTGGATGCGCGTGTCGTGACAGGCGCGCTTCAACGCCATGGAATCGCCGAGCCCGCGGGTGATGGCGATATCGGCCTTCGACGCTTTTTTCGGAAGTTCAGGCAGCCGGGCGCGGCTGCCGGCCAGCGCCGGCCGATCCTTGGCGAAACCGACTTCGAGGTCCTTGTCGCCGGCAATCGCGCGCATGCAGACGGTGACGGCGCGCTTGAAGCTGTCAGCTTCAGAACCCGTCTTCGACTTGTTGCGCGTGTTGTCGCCCGGACCCGCCATCATACATCTCTATTTTGCTGCCGGCTGCTGACCAAATTGAGCGCGAAGGTGGCCGACAACCTCTTCCACCGAGATCGTAAAGTAGCCTCCTTTCCCGCTGTCATATGCATGTCTCCACAAACTGTATCCGTTGTCAAAACCATTAGGAATCGAACCGATCCGTTCAAGTTCAATTACACTTTTTCTCAGCGCGTCGGCGGCTACAGGAAGGTGGGGGACGGTTTGTAGCTGCTTGCCGCCATTCGGAATTGGAGCGTCGGTAACTGAAACCGATACGATCGGCTGGCTTTCGCCATCGAAGTTATCGACTGCGCCAACGATTAACCGCGATGATACCGGTGTCGCGCCGCGATAAGTCCAAATTTGCCCGGCTTTGAATGGTTCATCCTGGGCCATAGCCGCCTGACAGATACCAAAGCAGAAGATTGAAAAACTCCATAGGAATATCCGGAGGATCGTTCCCATGGGATCGGTGTTACCCCAGCACCACATTGGCGGCCGATTCGGGCAGATCCTGGCCGAAAGCGCGCTGGTAGAACTCGGCAACGAGCGAGCGTTCCAGCTCGTCGCACTTGTTGAGGAAGGTCAGCCTGAACGCCATGCCGATATCGCCGAAGATCTCGGCATTCTCGGCCCAGGTGATGACCGTGCGCGGGCTCATGACAGTCGACAGGTCGCCGTTGATGAAGGCCGAACGCGTCATGTCGGCGACACGCACCATCTTGTTGACGATCTCCTTGCCCTTGCTGTCGCGATAGTGCTTGGCCTTGGCCAGCACGATGTTCACCTCATTGTCGTGCGGCAGATAGTTCAGGGTGGTGACGATCGACCAGCGATCCATCTGCGCCTGGTTGATCTGCTGGGTGCCGTGATAGAGGCCGGTGGTGTCGCCGAGACCGACGGTGTTGGCGGTGGAGAACAGCCGGAACGCCGGATGCGGGCGGATGACCCGGCTCTGGTCGAGCAGCGTCAGCCGGCCGGACGACTCCAGCACGCGCTGGATGACGAACATCACGTCCGGACGGCCGGCATCGTACTCGTCGAAGCAGAGTGCGACGTTGTGCTGGTAGGCCCAGGGCAGTATGCCGTCTCGGAATTCGGTGATCTGCAGCCCTTCCTTGACGACGATGGCGTCCTTGCCGACGAGGTCGATACGGCTGACATGGCTGTCGAGATTGACGCGCACCATAGGCCAGTTGAGACGGGCGGCGACCTGCTCGATATGCGTCGACTTGCCGGTGCCGTGATAGCCCGCCACCATGACGCGGCGGTTGTAGGCAAAGCCGGCGAGGATCGCCATCGTCGTGTTCTTGTCGAACAGATAGTCGGGATCGATGTCGGGCACATGCTCGCTCGTCACCGAATAGGCCGGCACCACCATCTTGGACTCGAAGCCAAATTTCTCCTTCACCGACACGGTGCTGTCGGGCAGGTTGGCGATGTCGCGATCGACCTTGTTCATCTTTATCAACGTCTCCACGGGCGAACGCCGCGTTTCGCCGGCAATCGATTTTGTTCGGGGGCGGTCTTAGAGCCTTTTCCAACCTTATGAAAGTTGGAAAACGACACGAACCGAATGGTCGCTCAGCACAATCCTGCCTGCTTGAGCACGCGATACGCCTGGAGCACATCGCGGAACCGGTCTTCCGAACCTCTGTCGCCGCCATTCGCATCCGGATGGTGGCGTTTCACAAGTTCCTTATAACGCGCCTTGATATCCTTGCCAGTCGCCTTTGTATCAAGGCCAAGCGTTTCCAGCGCCTTGGCCTCAAGCGGCTTGGCCTTGCGCTCCCGCGCTTCGCGCGGATCCTTCGGGCCTTTGAACAGGTCGAACGGATCGCGCATGCGGTTGTAGTAGCCGGCGCGGCCGGAACGCTGCTGGGCGAAATCGGGCGAGGAGCGCGTCGAGGCGCCGTTGACGCCCATCTTCCAGGTTGGCCGGTGGCCGGTCATCGCTTCCTTCTGGAAGCGGGCGATCTCGGTATCGGGGACACCGGAGAAATAATTGAAGCCCTTATTGTACTCGCGCACATGATCGAAGCAGAACTGGAAATATTCGCCCTCCTTCATGCGCCCGACCGGCGCGCGATGGGTGCCGGCCTCCTTGCAACCGTCCCATTGGCAGATCGGCGAGCGCGACTTCAACTCCGCATCCTTCTCCGGGCGGATGCGAATTTTCTCGAAATATTTGGGGTACGGTTTCATCTCACCCATTTATGGGCTGTTCGCTGGTGCGAAACAAGAATTGACATTTTTGCAATGATCGCCCTAACCGCTGAATCGGGGCATAAAGCGGGCGATCGGCGAATTTTGTCGCGGCGACGGTACCGCGCTTCCTTCCGGACGCGCAAAGGGCGCCGATTTTCGAGGGTCATGCGCCCGCATATGTGGTGAAGGGAAGTACGAATGTCCATACAGTCAACGATGGAAGGCAAGTTGAAGAAGGCGTTCTCGCCGGAGCGGCTGGTGATCATCAACGAAAGCCATCTGCATGCCGGCCATCACCATCAGGATTCCGACCATCACGACACTTATGACGGCACCGGCGAGACGCATTTCCGCGTCCGCATCGTCTCCTCAGCCTTTGCCGGCATGAGCCGAATCGACCGCCATCGCGCGGTCAACGCATTGCTGGCCGACGAGCTGAAGGCTGGTGTCCACGCGCTGGCGATCGAGCCGGCCGCGCCGGACGAAAAGACCAGGTGGTAGGCTTCAGCCGAGCGCCGCCTTCAGGAAAGTCATCACTGCACGGGTCAAGGTGTCGCCTTCGCCGAAGTCGCGGTTGATCGACATGTGCGAATAAGCGCTGCCGTCGAACAGTGTCACCTCCGTTCCGGTCGCCCGCAGGCGCTCGGCGAAGGCCCGTGAGGCCGCCTCACGACCCGATGCGCGCGAATAGGCGATAAAAGTCGGCGGATGTTTGCGGCTCCCGACATGGGTGGCAGGCGACAGCGCGCGCCACTGCGACGGGTCGGGAAAGGCCCGGGCATAGGCCGGCGTCATGCCGCCGCTGCTCGCAAGCGCCTCCAGATCATAGGCCCTGGTATCGTTCAGAACCAGCGCCGCGACGCCGGGCAGACCGCCGCGCAGCCCGGTCAATGCGGCGAGATGGCTGCCGGCCGAATGGCCCATCACCGCTATCCGGTTCGGATCGCCGCCGTATCTGACGATGTTGGCACGCACGTAACGATATGCCTGCTCGACATCGTCGGCCTGGGTGGCGACATCAGCCTTAGGCAGCATCCGGTAGTCGATCGAGACGAAGCAGAAGCCATTGTCGAGCAGGAAGCCCGGCTTGACGTCGACGTTGGTGCGATTGCCGGCTCGCCAGGCACCGCCATGAATGAAAAGGACCACAGGCAGGGAGCTAGCGCCAGCGCGCGCGTAGATGTCGAGCCTGGCCGGTCCGTAGTCGAAGGTTTGCGGAGATGGCAAAAGCCGGCGCGACGCCGCCGAAGCGCTGGCCGGCAACAAAGCCATCGACATCAAAAGCAGGGTTCGCCGATCGATCACCGTCATCTCCAGACAGCCCAGCCGAAAAGTGCACGCCGGCGCGGCGAGCGTGCAGTCAAGGATTGGTGAGCCGCGACAGAACCTACCAGAACTAGATGTCACCGGCCGGCCTGATCCTCAACCTTGCAATCCGGTTCTTGTCGCGCTTCATGACGACGAAGCGCTTGCCGTGAAAGGTGAACGCCTGCTTCTCGTCCGGGATCAATTGCGTCTCGTGGATGACGAGACCGGCAATGGTGGTGGCTTCTTCGTCCGGCAGGTCCCAGGCGAGCGCCCGGTTCAGGTCTCGGATCGACACAGTGCCGTCGACGACGACGGAGCCGTCGGCTTCCTGCTTGACGCCCTGCACGTCGATGTCGTGCTCGTCGGCGATCTCGCCGACGATTTCCTCGATGATGTCCTCCAGCGTCACCAGCCCCTCGACCTCGCCATACTCGTCGACGACGACTGCGAAATGCGCCTTGCGACGCAGAAAGGCGTTGAGCTGTTCCTGCAGTGTCGTGGTATCGGGCACGAACCACGGTTTTGAAGCGATCTTCATCACGTCGATCTTGGAAAAGTCGTTGCCGACATCGTTCAGCGCGCGTAGCAGGTCCTTGGCATGCAGAACGCCGACGATGTTGTCGAGCGAGCCCTTCCACAAGGGCATGCGGGTATGCGGGCTCTGCAGGATCTCGCGCACCACCGCTTCCGGCGGATTGTCGGCATTGACCGAGCGCATGTTGGTGCGGTGGACCATGACATCGGACACTTCGAGCTCGTCGAGATCGGACAGGCGGCCGATGCGGGCGCGATCCACGCGCACCACCTGGCCGTCGCGCCGAAAATCGTCGACGGCGCCTCGCGCTTCATCATGGTTCGAATGCTGCGGCTCGATGCGCTGCAGTTCATAGCCGAAGGCAGCGAGCAGGCGCGCGCGAAAGGCGAAAGCGAGCAGGCCGAGCCCGGCCAAGACACCAGCGGCAATCCAGCCGGCCTCGTTCATCCCGGGCGGCTCTTCTGCTGACCCGGGCTGCCTTTCGGCTGACCCGGGCGGTTCTCCCTCAGAAACGACAGCACTTCTGACGCCGGCACATCCTTGGCGATGAAGGCCTGGCCGATGCCGCGCGTCAGGATGAAGGTCAGCGCGCCGCGCGAAACCTTCTTGTCCTGGGTGATGAAGGCAAGCAGCGCTTCGGCATCAGGCAATTCACCCGGAATATCGGCCATGCGCCAGGGCAGGCCAACAGCGCGAAGATGCGCCTCGACGCGCGCCGCATCGTCTGGACTTGCCAGGTTGAGGCGTGACGAAAAGCGATAGGCCAGCGCCATGCCGATGGCGACTCCCTCGCCGTGGACGAGACGGGCGCTGTCATAGTGGGTGGCGGCCTCGAGCGCATGGCCGAACGTGTGGCCGAGATTGAGCAGCGCGCGGTCGCCGGTCTCGAACTCGTCGCGGGCGACGACATCGGCCTTGGCGCGGCAGGCTTCGGCGATGGCCTCGGCCCGCTCCGGGCCGCCGGCGAACACTTGGCCCCAGTTTTCCTCCAGCCAGGCGAAGAAGTCGGGGCGATCGATGAGCCCGTATTTGGCGAGTTCGGCGTAACCCGCCCGGAAATCCCGGATCGGCAGCGTATCGAGTACTTCGGTGTCGGCCAGCACCAGTTTCGGCTGATGGAAGACGCCGACGAGGTTCTTGCCGCGCGCACTGTTGATGCCGGTCTTGCCGCCGACGGAAGAGTCGACCTGCGCCAGCAGCGAAGTCGGGACCTGCACGAAATTCATGCCGCGGCGCACGATGCCGGCGGCAAATCCGGCCAGATCGCCGATGACACCGCCACCGAGCGCGATGACGACATCGCCGCGTTCCAGTCTTGCGGCGAGCACGCCGTCCACCACCTCTTCGAGATGCGCGAAACTCTTGGTCTTTTCCCCAGCCGGCAACGTGATCACGGCGGGCTGGATGCCGCCCTTTTCAAGGCCGGCCTTCAACGTCTCAAGGTGTGCTGCGGCGACATTGACGTCGGTGACCACCGCGGCGCGCGTACCGGGCAGGCGGCGCGAAATCTCGCTGCCGGCGCGCAAAAGCAGGCCGGAGCCGATCAATATGTCATAGGCACGATCGCCGAGCCCGACTTCGACGGTGACTGTCGTATTGGTGCTCACGACCGCACCTCGCCTGTCACGGCCGCAACGCCGAAATACCCGCAAAGCGCATTCACCACCTCGGCCGCGATGACCTCCTTGCGATCGTCGCGGGTCGGCACAGTGACATCGGCGGCTGCGTAGACCGGATAGCGCTCAGCCATCAACCGCTCGATCACGGCGCGGGGGTCGGCGCTTTTCAGGAGCGGCCGGTTCTGCTTCTTGGAAACGCGGTCCATCAAGAGGTCGATCTCGGCCTTCAGCCATACCGACACGCCATGGCCGGCAATGGCCTCCCGCGTCTGCGCACTCATGAAGGCGCCGCCGCCCGTAGACAGCACCTGCGGACCATGTTCCAGCACGCGCAGGATGACCCGCTGCTCCAGCGCCCGGAACTCGGTCTCGCCATAGCGTTCGAACAATTCAGGGACGCTCATGCGCGACACGCTTTCGATCTCCTGATCGCTGTCGATGAAAGGCAGTCCCAGGATGCCCGCCACCTTGCGGCCGATCGCCGTCTTGCCGGCGCCCATAAGGCCGACAAAGACGATGGAACGGTTGCCCAGCCGGCCGAGCAGCGCGGCATGGCTCTCATCGGGAGTATTTGCTGGTAGTGCGTTCATGACACCATGATGTTTCTAAGCAGGTTCCGCCAAGTGTCCTACGGTTTGGCGACAAGAACTGCGACAAGCCAAAGAATCTAAGCAGGCATTCGTGGGCCAGCCCACGAATGCCTGCTTAGGCCCTCTTTGCCGGCGTATCGACATCAAAAGCCTGTTTGCGTCAAGCGTGGCGGCCCCGAGCGTCGTCCGAGCTTCGCCCTTGAATTGGCCGGATTGGCGTCTCATAAGGGCACAGGGTTTGGAAATGCAGAACAAGAAGACGGGCGAAAATTGATGCCGACACTGTTCCGCTTTGTCGTGACGCTCACGATTCTGGCTGGCATTGTCTATGGCACGATGTTCGCTCTGGCGATGTTCGTCGAGCCGAGAAAGACCGAAATGAGCGTACGCATTCCTCCCGAAAAGCTGAACCCCAAGAAAAACTGACCCAAAAGAGAAAAACTGACCCAAAAGAAATGAATAGCGCGGCCCGCATCGAAGCCTTTTTGGAAATGATGAGTGCCGAGCGCGGCGCTGCCGAAAACACGCTTTCCAGCTATCGCCGCGACCTCGAAGACGCTTCGGCCGAGATCGACGGCGGGCTCGCGGGTGCCGCCGCCGCCGATATCCGCGGCTATCTCGACGAGATCGCGGCGCGCGGTTTTGCTGCCACCTCGCAGGCACGCAAACTGTCGGCGATCCGCCAGTTCTTCAAGTTCCTCTATGCAGAAGGCCTGCGCGGCGACGACCCGACCGGAACCTTGGACAGTCCGAAGAAGGGCCGGCCGCTGCCGAAGACGATGAGCGAGGCCGACACCGGCCGGCTGATCGACCGTGCAGCGCAGGAGGCAGCTGACGCCTCGCTGAACGATGGCGACAACCTGGCGGCGCTGCGCCTGCATGCCCTGGTCGAGGTGCTCTACGCCACCGGCCTGCGCGTTTCCGAACTGGTCGGCCTGCCGGTCACGGTGGCGCTGCGCGACGATCGTTTCTTCATGGTGCGCGGCAAGGGTGACAAGGAACGGATGGTGCCGCTGTCGGCAAAGGCGCGCATGGCAATGCGGGCCTGGCTCGCTGCCCGGGCAACGGTGCCGGCTTTCGCAGATAGCCCGTTCCTGTTTCCAGCAGCAAGCGACAGCGGCTATCTCTCGAGGCAGGTTTTCGCCCGGGACCTGAAGGGCCTTGCCGCGCGCGCCGGCATCGCCTCTGCGAAAATATCGCCGCATGTGCTGCGCCATGCTTTCGCCAGCCATCTCCTGCAGAACGGCGCCGATCTCAGGGCCGTGCAGCAGTTGCTTGGCCATGCCGATATTTCAACGACGCAGATTTACACCCATGTGCTGGAGGAGCGGCTGGTGCGGCTGGTCAACGATCATCATCCGCTTGCCGACTAGACGTCATATCGCTATGTGAGGACGACGTTCCACCGCCCGGCGCCTCTATTTCCCAGGTTCCGTCAGTCATTGCCTCCCGGCTTATCGGTCCGCTCAAGAATGTACAATTACCTCGATTTCGAAAAGCCGGTTGCCGATCTCGAAGGCAAGATTGTCGAGCTGAAGAAGCTCGCAGAGAATGGCGAGGCGGTCGATGTCGGCGATGAGATCAGCCGTCTCGAGAAACGCGTGCGTGACGCATTGCGCGACACTTATAGGGCGCTGACCCCGTGGCAGAAGGTGCAGGTGGCGCGCCATCCGGACAGACCGCATTGCGTCGACTACATAAAGGGCCTGTTCAACGATTTCACGCCGCTTGCCGGCGACCGCAATTTCGGCGAGGACCAGGCGATCGTCGGCGGCTTCGCCCGCTTCCGCGGCGAGCCGGTGGCGATCATCGGCCAGGAAAAGGGTTGCGACACGGCCAGCCGGCTGAAGCATAATTTCGGCTCGGTACGGCCGGAGGGCTATCGCAAGGCGGTGCGGCTGATGGAACTCGCCGATCGCTTCAACATCCCGTTGCTGACGCTGGTCGACACGGCCGGCGCCTATCCCGGCGTCAATGCCGAGGAGCGCGGCCAGGCCGAAGCCATCGCCCGCTCGACCTCGGCCTGTCTCGGCCTGAAGGTGCCGTCGATCTCGGTGGTCATCGGCGAAGGCGGCTCGGGCGGTGCCATCGCGATCGCCACCGCCAACCGCGTCTACATGCTCGAGCATGCCATCTATTCGGTGATCTCGCCGGAGGGCGCCGCCTCGATCCTGTGGCGCGACACCACCCGCTCGAAGGATGCGGCGACCAACATGAAGATCACCGCCCAGGATCTGCTGGAGCTGAAGATCATCGACGCCATCATTCCCGAACCGCTCGGCGGCGCCCATCGTGGCCCGGAAACGGTGATTGCCGCCACCGGCGACCTCATCGCCAAGACGATGAAGGAGTTCTCCGGCGCCAACACCGATTTTCGCGAGCAGCGCCGCGAAAAATACCTGGCTATGGGGCGAAACCTTTAGACCATGATCCCAAACCGAAGGTCAGCGTAGCAAAAAGTGGGTACCGGTTTTCGGAAAAGATCATGGTGAAACAAGAAGATTCGGGCCGTCCGATTTCAATCGGACGGACCGCCGGACGGTTTCGGCGCTGCAATGTGGCGAGATTGAGCACCTTCGCCACAAAAATGCCGCTGCACTCGTTTCAATCGGATTGCCGTAATGGCCCGGCGCTTGCGGTAAGGAATTTTCAAGGTTAACGGACTTAGGGTTGGGTCTGTCGGCGTTGATGCCTGCGGTCCGAAAGAAAAGACATAGCCATGTTTGCCAAGCTTGCCCGCACCGGACTTCTGATTGCCGCGATAGGCGTCGCCGGCTGCACCGATTCTTCGATGAAGGATTTTGCCCCCCACGCCAACAAGCCGCTGCCCGACAAGATCCTGGCCAGCATGAAGGCCAAGGGCATGACCCGCACCTCGCCGGTGATGGCCCGCATCTTCAAGGAAGAGGGCAAGCTCGAAATCTGGAAGGCCAAGCCTAACGGCCGCTACGACTTGGTCGCCAGCTACGACATCTGCAAATGGTCGGGCAAGCTGGGTCCCAAATACACCGAAGGCGACCGCCAGGCACCGGAAGGCTTCTATACTGTCCGTCCGGCGCAGATGAATCCGCGGTCGAGCTACCACCTTGCCTTCAACATCGGCTATCCCAACGCCTACGACCGAGCCAATGGCCGCACCGGTTCCCATCTGATGGTTCATGGCGCCTGCTCGTCGTCGGGCTGCTATTCGATGACCGACGCGCAGATCGAGCAGATCTACGCCTTCGGCCGCGACGCTTTCCAGGGCGGCCAGACCGAGTTCCAGATCCAGGCCTTTCCGTTCCGCATGACCGCCGCCAACATGGCGCGCTATCGCAAAGATCCGAACTACGAATTCTGGAAGATGCTGAAGGTCGGCTACGACAATTTCGAGATCACCAAAGTGCCGCCGAAGGTCGATGTCTGCGAGAAGCGCTATGTCTTCAACCAGGTCGCGGCTGACGGCGCGACCTTCGATCCGACCGGCGCCTGCCCCGCGACCACGCAGCCGGATTCGCTGAAGAGCGCCTTCAATGCCTATCAGAGCACCTACGAAGCGGCTTTTAACGGCGCGGTCAAGGCTAGCGTGCCGGCGCCCAAGCCGACCATCGCCGGGATCAAGGAAGCCAGCATCGTCTCCGAGTGGTCGAAGAAGCGCGCCCGTGGCGAACGCGTGCCGATCGAGCCGCCCTCGCTCAACGCCGACGGCTCGTTGACGGCGACGGCGCGCATGGGCCGCATCGATTCGCCGGCCGGCCGCAAGATGGCCGCGCTCGACGCGGAGAAGGCCGCCAAGCAGAAGGCCGAGGAGCAAAGGCTTGCCGCGATAGAAGCAGCCAAGGCCGAGAAAGAGGCAGCTAAGGCTGAGGCTAAGGCTCAGGCTCTGGCTGAAGAGGAAGCGGTCCGGGCCGCAGCCGAAGCGCCTGTCGCCACTGCAACCGTCGTGCCCTCCGAGGCCGCCGCGGCAATCGAAACGCAGGCGGCGAGTGCCGACGAAAGCACGACGACAAGGCTGAAGAAGAAGCTGCTCGGCATGTTCGGCGGCTGAGGTTCATGCTTGAACAAGAAGATGGGGGCCAAGAAGAAAGGCCCTCAACCAGCCCCGCCGCCGTCTACGATCTCAAAGGCCTGAACTGCCCGTTGCCCGTGCTCAAGGCAAAAAAGCGGTTGGCAACAATGCAGCCGGGCAGCCGCCTGTGGCTTGAAACCACTGATCCCCTCGCCGTCATCGACATTCCCGCCTTCTGCACCGAGAGCGGCCATCGATTGATCGAAACGGCAGCGATATCAGGCGGCCATCGCTTCCTCGTCGAGCGCGGCGGTGGCTGAGTTTCAGCTTAGCTCGTTCTGGCGAAAGCGGCTGAGCGGGACAATCTCCCTTGAGGGGAGATGCCAAGTTTTGGCAAAGAGGGCAGGCCAGAGGGGTTGCCGCGCGTGAAGCGCCAACCTTTTCTTTCGTCCTGCGGGGCGTCGCACCAGCCGAGGCGACCCCCTCTGTCGCCTTCGGCGACATCTCCCCCTCAAGGAGGGAGATTGGTAGCTGCACGGACGCCGCCAGCTCCGGAACGTTTGCAATTCCGTTAGAGGGCAGTGCGGCGTTCGGAAATTGAAGCTACCGCCCGGCGATGGCCAGCGGGTTGTTTTCCAGCGCTGCGCGGTCCGGTGTGTCGATCGACGGCCGGCTGGTGACGGCGGCAAACAGCCGGCGGACGTAGTCTTCCGGCATGTCGAGCGTGATCAGCACCAGCCTTGTGCCGCGTTGACCGTCCGGCCAGGACGGCAGCCGCGCCGGCGGATGAAGGATCTTCTGTACGCCGTGGACGACCAGCGGCCGCGACGGGTCTTCCAGCAATTCGATGACGCCCTTCATGCGCAACAGGCGCTCGCCATGCGCCGATCGCAACAGGTCAAAGAACATCTCGATCGCCGAAAACGGCACCGGCCCTTCATGAACCAACGAGTAGGAGCGCACGCGGGAATCGTGCCGATGGTCGTGATCGTGCTCATGGTTGCCGTGGTCATGACCGCCATGGTGATCATGGGCGGCTTTCTCGCCCAGCCAGCGCCGCACGTCGGCGGACTTGGTGGCCGGGTTGTAGAGGCCGCAATCGAACAGCGCCGCTACATCGGTCCTTCTGTCACCCGCATCGAGCAGCTCGGCACCCGGATTGATCTGCCGCAGCCGGGCCCGCAAGGCCTCGACGTCGCGCGGATCGGTGGCCAGCTCGGCTTTCGTCAGCACGAGGCGGTCGGCGACGGCCACCTGCTTCACCGCCTCTACATGGGCGTCGAGCGTCGCATTGCCATTGACCGCGTCGACCAGCGTGATGACGCCGTCGAGCCGGAAGGCCTGGACCAGCGCCGGATGCGCCATGATCGATTGCAGCACCGGCGCCGGATCGGCGAGACCGGTGGTTTCGATGACGACGCGGGCAAGCCGGGCGATGCGGCCGGTCTGCAGCCGGTCGACGAGATCGGCTAGCGTGTCGACCAGTTCGCCGCGCACCGTGCAGCAGAGACAGCCGTCGGAAAGCTGGATGATGCCGTCTGAGGCCTGTTCGACCAGGAGATGGTCGATCGCCACCTCGCCGAACTCGTTGATGATGACCGCGGTGTCGGCAAGTGCGGGATCCCTGAGCAGCCGGTTGAGCAGCGTCGTCTTGCCGGCGCCGAGAAAGCCGGTCAACACCGAGACGGCGATGGGAAAGCCGCTGCTCATCAGGCTAGTTCAAGGCCTTGGCGGGCTGGTCGTCCTGGGCCGCGGTGGCGGAACCGATCACTGCCGGCTCGGCGCCGGGCGGCGGCGGCAGGTCGGGCCGCCAGTTCGGCAGCGGCACGTCGGCATATTCCCGGCCCGATGCATCGAGCATCGCCTTCGGCTTCGGCCCGGTGGCGCCGCCAAGGCCGACGGCGACCAATGTCGGCACATGGTCGAGCTTTTTCCGATAGGGAGATTTTGGCGCATTCTTATCGCCGACAGTGACCGCTTCCGACTGCTCCTTAGCCGGCTTCTTCCTGCAAATCTCGTCATTCAGGTTGTTGACCGATGTGGTGTCGCCATAGGAAGGCAGCGCCGCCACCGTCAACCAGCCCGGTGTCGGCGTGGCAAAGCCGTGGTCGAGCAGCCTGGCGACGGTCTCGGCGCGGGTGACGGCCGACTTCTCGCCAAGCACCACCGCCACCAGCGTGCGCCCGCCGCGTGTTGCCGAGCCGATCATGTTGAAGCCCGAAGGACAGACGAAACCGGTCTTCATGCCGTCGGCGCCGGGATAGCGGCCGATCAGGAGATTGTAGTTCGGGATCTGCTTCTTGCCGACGGCCAGGCCCTCGATCGAGAACCATGGGGCATATTGCGGAAATTCCGTGCGGATCGCCATCACCAGCAAGCCGAGGTCGCGCGCCGTCGTATACTGGTCCGGCGAAAACAGCCCGTTCGGGTTGACGAAATGCGTTCCGGTCATGCCGAGCCGGCGCGCCTCGGTGTTCATGCGTTCGGCGAAAGCGGCCTGCGAACCGCCGATGTTCTCGCCGACGGCCATGGCGACGTCGTTGGCCGACTTGACCAGCATCATCTTCAGCGCGTTGTCGAGCCGCATGACCGAACCCGGCTTGAAGCCCATCTTGCTCGGCGGCTCGCCGGCGGAACGTTTCGAGACCTTGATCGGCGAATCGAGCTGGACCTCGCCCGCGGCAATCGCACGAAATGCCACATAGGCGGTCATCAGCTTGGTCAGCGAGGCAGGATACCAGCGCTTGAAAGCCTCCTGGTGCTGGAGGATCTTGCCATTCCCCAGATCGAACACGATCGTCGGATTGGCGAGAGCCGGTCCGGCCAGCACCGGAAGCGCCACGGCGCCCGCCAGCAATAGTTTGAGGAAATGCCTGTACCGCATGGTGGAATCCGAAATCGCCTCTTGCCGCAGTCGCCTCTGGCTCCGTAAGATTTGTTACGCGATCGCCAGCATGGTGATCCGGCCCCTATCCGGATCGCAATCTTGCGGTGCTATTTAGCCTATGTGACGTCAAGATGGCAAAGCGCCTGAATGACAATTGTAAAACAGCAGGCACAATTTGCAAAGCAGCAGGCAGAGCCCGTCTGCTCCAACAGCGAGATGGAACCATCATGCCGATCCTGAACCGCGCCGCCGAAATGCAAGACGAGGTCGCCGGCTGGCGCCGCCATCTGCACCAGACGCCGGAGCTGAATTTCGACGTCTTCAAGACCGCCGCCTTCGTCACCGAGAAGCTGAAGGCCTTCGGTTGCGACGACGTGGTGACCGGGCTCGGCAAGACCGGCGTCGTCGGCATCATCCGCGGCCGCCTGGGCGAAGGCACGACCATCGGCCTGCGCGCCGACATGGACGCGCTGCCGCTCAACGAGATCTCCGGAAAATCCTACGCCTCGACCATTCCGGGCAAGATGCACGCCTGCGGCCACGACGGCCACACCGCAATGCTGCTCGGTGCTGCCAAATATCTTGCCGAGACGCGCAATTTCGCCGGCTCCCTCGCGGTGATCTTCCAGCCGGCCGAAGAAGGCGGCGGCGGCGGCAACGAGATGGTCAAGGAGGGCATGATGGAGCGCTTCGGCATCTCCAAGGTGTTCGGCATGCACAACATGCCGGGCCTGCCGGTCGGCCAGTTCGCCATCAAGCCGGGCCCGATCATGGCGGCGACCGCCGAATTCACCATCACCGTCAAGGGCCGAGGCGGGCATGCGGCGATGCCGCACGGCACGATCGACCCGATCGTCATCACCAGCCAGCTCGTCGGCGCTCTGCAGACGATCGCCTCGCGCAGCACCGATCCGGTCGAGGCTGTCGTGGTGTCGGTGACGAAATTCCACGCCGGCGACGCCTACAACGTCATTCCCGAGAGCGCCGAGATCGCCGGCACCGTGCGCACGCTGAAGAAGGAGGTCGCCAGGAAGGCTGAGGAGCGCGTGCGCGCGATCTGCGAGGGCGTGGGCGCGGCCTTCGGCGCAACGATCGAGGTGGATTACAATGCCAATTATCCCGTCACCTTCAACCATCCGGAAGAGACGGCCTTTGCCAGCGACGTCGCGGCTGATGTCGCCGGCGAGGCGCATGTGCATCGCGCCATCCAGCCGGTGATGGGCGGCGAGGATTTCTCCTACATGCTGGAAGCGCGGCCGGGCGCCTTCATCTTCATCGGCAATGGCGACACGGCCGGTCTCCACAATCCTGCCTACGACTTCAACGACGAAGTCATCCCGCATGGCATGAGCTATTGGGTGAAGCTCGCGGAGACGGCGCTGGCCGCCTAATGCATCGCCCCCAAAGCCTACCCTCGGGCTTGCCCCCCAAGGGTAGGCAGCCAACGCGACGCCGATACCCACGCATCTATCATGAGCGTCATGTGGGGTGGAGGGGCAACCGCTGGGACTCTTTTCGAAATCAGTGGATGGCGCCTGGACCGCTATGGTCCGCTCTTCGGGTCCTCGACCTCCAGCGCCTCCATGACGGGCGCCAGATCACTCTCTTCGACCGGATCGGCCTGCTGCTGTTCGCCGGTCCGGGCCTTGTCCAAAGCTTTCTCAATCGCCTCTTCAATGTCGCCGATCTCGTCTTCGCGCACCTCGTGACCGTAGCCGGCGGCGTCGGCATCTTGTTCGAACTGCTGAGCCAGGACCGCCACGCTCACCTCGCTTTCAGCGGGCAGGTTACCGACGTTCTCCTGGAGCCAGGTTTCAAAGAACTCTCTCGTAGCACTCATGCGGCATCTCCTTCGGCACACTAAAGCGCGGCGGTGGTCCGAAGTTCCGCTATCCCCAGCTCATCTTTGCGATCCACCTCGCAACCGGCCGATTGCATCGAGCCTGCCTCTTGGCGAAACGGTCCGAAGCGGTTATGTGTCGGGCCGCGTGGTCCCGTAGCTCAGTAGGATAGAGCGGCAGATTCCTAATCTGTAGGTCACAGGTTCGATTCCTGTCGGGATCACCACGCTTTTCAAATAGTTAGCGAACCATTGCCGTACTTTTTTCCAAATTAGTACGGCAATTAGTACGGCGTTTTTCCCTAGAATGTCGACCACGCACGGCTAAACCGGCTTGGGAATGGGTGCCGGAATTGAGTAGGTTGCGGGGACACGCAACCACCGATGCCGACATTTGGTAACCACGCCGATATGACAGCGGCTTGTGCATCGATGATAGTCGAAAATCCCTCTAGGGTTCGAGGCCCGGAGGACGTATTCAACTCCTGATTGAGAGAGGCTTTTTCGTGGGCTGGGATCGTTACGCTATTCAGGCGGTACATAAAGACCTACTCCTTGAGGTCGACTCTGTAGGCATTCTTACCCTGCAGGGAAGCAATGGCGAAACTTCCCAAAGCGAGGCCTTCTAACGGCAGCTTTGGCTGTTCGATGAAAGCGTCCAACGGCCATAGGCAATCGTTCGTCTACAGTTCTCGAAGGCCGCAATGGGCCGAAGAACGAACCCGCTGCGCGGGAGGGCGCCTGCAGTTGAGGTAGAGATCAAGAGTCGGCCGTCGCCGCTCGCGTTGAGCGTCGTCCGGCTGGGGCAGAGCATGACGGGCTTCTTCAACAAGGAGCCTGGTCATGCCCCATTCCGTTCTCGATGCCCCTATCAGCCCGCTGCGCCAACGACTGATCGACGACATGAATCTGAGGCGTTTCTCACGAGAGACGCAGCGCAACTATCTCCGCGACATCGGACGCCTGGCGACATTCCTTGGGCGTTCACCAGACACAGCAACCACCGACGACCTGCGCCGGTTCCAGATCGAGCAGCAGGAGGACGGCGTTCCCGTTCCGACCATGAACAGCATCGTGTCGGCGCTGCGCTTCTTCTTCACTCACACGCTCGACCGGCCGGACCTAGCTCGCAGGCTCGTACGGCTGTCGCATCCGCGCAAGCTGCCCGTGGTGCTCAGCCGCGACGAGGTGGCCCGACTGCTCAATGCCACAACCTGCCTCAAGCACCAGGCGGCTCTGTCGGTCGCATATGGCGCGGGCCTGCGTGTCGCCGAGGTGTCGATGTTGAAGGTCGCCGACGTCGACAGCGAGCGCATGCTGCTGCGCGTCGAGCGTGGCAAGGGCGGGCGCTACCGCAACGCCATGCTGTCGGAGGATCTGCTCACTCTTCTCCGGGAGTGGTGGAAGGTCGGACGCCAGCAGGGGGTGATGCATCGCGACGGCTGGCTGTTCCCGGGGCTGCATGCGATGAAGCCCATCAGCACCCGCCAGCTCTATCGCGTGGTCGTCGAGGCAGCGCAAGCGGCCGACATCGCCAAGCGGGTCGGGCCGCACACACTGCGTCACAGCTTCGCCACCCACCTGCTGGAGGACGGCACCGACATCCGGATCATCCAGGTCCTGCTCGGGCACGCCAAGCTCAACAACACCGCCTTCTACACCAAGGTTGCAACCCGCACGGTGCGCACCGTCACGAGCCCGCTCGACAAGCTTGGCCTCTTCAAGCCGGAGGAGATCTCACCCGACGGCTGAGCGTGCGCGCCTCGATCGAGGTTGCCGACATCTTCCGCACTGCCGGGCCCGCCTACCGGGCCGCCCATGCCGGGCATCTGAGCCTCGCCCAGCTCAAGGTCATGTCGGCGATCGAGCACTGCCGCACCGCGGCCCTTGGCGGTCACGTCGAGGCCTGCGAGGACTGCGGCCAGTGGCGCATCGCCTACAACTCCTGCCGCAACCGGCATTGTCCGAAGTGCCAAGGTGCCACGGCGCGGACATGGCTTGCCGAGCGAGAGGCCGACCTGCTGCCGGTCGGCTACTTCCACGTCGTGTTCACGCTGCCCGCCGAGGTCGCCGACATCGCCTTCCACAACAAGGCGGCGGTCTACGACCTGCTGTTCAAGGCAGCGTCGGAGACAATGCTGACGATCGCGGCAGATCGGAAGCATCTCGGCGCACGCATCGGCATCACCGCCGTGCTCCACACCTGGGGTTCGGCGATGACGCACCATCCGCATGTCCACATGATCGTTCCTGGTGGTGGCATCGCGCCGGACGGAAACCGATGGATCTCGTCGCGGCCGGCTTTCCTTCTCCCGGTGGGGGTACTCGGCAAGCTGTTCCGACGGCTCTTCCTGACCCGTCTGGTCGCGCTGCACGACGTCGGGCGGCTCAGCTCCTTCGGATCGATGGCGCACCTCACCGACCGGCGGGCATTCCTGCGCCACCTCGCTCCCGTCACGAGGAAACGCTGGGTGGTTTACGCCAAGGCGCCATTCGCCGGACCGGAGGCGGTGCTTGCCTATTTGTCGCGTTACACGCACCGGGTCGCGATCTCGAACCGGCGCCTCATCCGTTTCGACGAGGACGGCGTCACCTTCCGCTACAAGGATTATCGTCGCCCTGGCGCCGAGCGGCAGCAGGTCATGACGATTGCCACCGATGAGTTCATCCGCCGCTTCCTGCTGCACGTCCTGCCGCGCGGCTTCCATCGCATCCGACACTACGGCCTGCTTGCCGGCTCCGCTCGCAAGGCCAGCCTCGCGCTTGCTCGCGAACTCCTGAACGTCGCCGCACCGTCCGATGACGACACCACGGAAGAACCGGACGACTTCCGCCCGCCATGCCCCTGCTGTGGCGGCCGCATGATCATCATCGAGACCTTCGAACGATGGAGGCAGCCGCGCGGACCCCCGGACAAAAAGACACCGAACCCGGAGAACGCCCCATGACCCGGCACGGCATGATCCAGTCTCAAGCCGTAGGCGCACAGCCTCCGGCACCGGATCCACGCGTGTCCATGGTGATCATCAACGCCGACAGAGCCGCGCCCAGCCGCCCACCGTCCCGACAACACCGCGTGCAGGCGCAACGAGGCAGTCTGTCTGCATTCACCCCAGAACTTCCCGACACCGGTCGCGCCATCGCCGACATCTGCCGAAAATCGAAATCCCCATAGCCATCGCCTGTGGCCCGCGGGTTCCTTCCTCGGGGACTTTCGTACGCCTGCCGGCGCCCGAAACTCTTCACGAAAGCTGCCGGTCCGCTTTTCGCATCCAAGGTGGAGAAGCGGACCTTCACGAAATCAGACGATCGTCCGAATGGGCGCCAATCCTATTCAGTAATACGAGGCGGCACTTCGTCGCTCATCAGATTTCCTTCATCTGAATGTTGCGGAACGCCACTCGCGAGCCGGGGTGGATCTGCAAGCCGATGTGGCGGTTCGCCGGCTGGCCCCGTTTCGGATCGGTGTTCGTGAAGTCGGTGACCTGCTGGCCATTGAGGAAGACCGTGAAACGGTTGCCGTCGACGCGGATTTCATAGTCGTTCCACTCACCGGCTGGTTTTGCGGGTTTGAGTGAAAAGCTCTGGTTGTCCTCATTGTAGATCGCGCCGGTGCGGAACTTGTTCGCGCCGTTCGGATTGCCGACGCCGAGCTCGTCAATCTGGACCTCGTACCCGAAGTGGCTTGCGACCCAGGCGGTGTTCCGGTAGCCCTTCGTTCGCGGGTCCGGGAAGCGGAGCAGCACGCCGGAATTGTCCTCATGCCGGAACCGCTTCCACTGCAACTTGAGAACATAGTTCAGCGGCATCGCTTTGGTGTACCAGAGCAAACCGAGGCCGGTCGCGTGCGTCCCCTCGAGCGCGCCATCAACGACGAGGAATCGGCCCGGCCGTCCCGGCTCTCCGCTGATCGTCGACATTGCCCAGCCTCCGAGCGTCAGCCCATCGAACATTAGAGCGAAGCCTGGGTCCACCGTCGGGACGTGGTGCGGCATGGTCTCGATCAAATGCGTCGCCAGACGCCGCGCGAAGGCGGTGCCAGTGAGCATCGGGTTAGGGGAGCCGATCGTCGGAAAAAGCGCCGGACCGGCAACATACGCGTTCGTCACACCGCGAATTCTGCAGTGTTCATCAGTAACCGTGGTCGCGGGATCGGAGCCGAAGTGCAGGCCGCCAGCTTCATGGTGCGTGGTGCCGAGTCGATCGCGCCGGCCGGGTATATGCGTATCACCGGGCTGCCGGTCCCTGAACGTAAGCGGCAGGTTCGTATCGTCCTGGAGGTCCGCGGCGAACGGCACGGGTTTCCAACTCTGGTCGGCCTTTCGGATCTCGAACTCTCGGCCTGCGGCGAAGACGCGCGCTACTTGATCGGACGCGGTGTCCATTGCCTTCCACAGCTCCTCGTCGCGCGCACTCGGGACGATCGTCACCTCAACGCGCGAGTCGCTGACGCGCTTAATGTGACTGGCCGGATTGCGCGGTTCCATCTCGCCTATGCCGCGGATCGTGATGACCACGTGCTGGTCGTCAGCTTCGATCATGTCTTCGTAAAAATCGATGTCCGGCACTTTCATGAAGAGTTCGACGTGGTCGTCATCGGTCAAGTTGTCGAGACCCGCGGAGGTGATCTGCAGGTGGTAGTAGCCGAAACTCCCGTCCGCAAACTTATGCGCGCCTTTCATGAAGAGCGCTGAGGATTGCAGCTCGCTCGGCAGATTCGGCGGCAAGGACGAGCGCGGAATGCGGATGACGACATTGGAGCGGAGGTGGGCCATAAAGTTGCTGCCAACGTTCGGCAGGTTGGTGAACGAGTCAAACACGAGGCGTGTGGACTCGATTGTCCCCATGGCGATCACGACATTGGCCCCGCTCTCCACGGGAAAGTCGACTGGCACCTCGTTGCCATTCGGCTCGCGACGCCGTGCCTTGATTTTAGTAACGCGGACCTCACCGTTCGGGGCTGGCGAAGTCTCGAGCTTCGTCACCACGATTCTCGGGACGATCATGAAGCGCTTCTTGGTGTCGTCCCCTTCAGTGCCATCCTCGTTCAGCAGCCGTTCAATTTCGAACTGGGCCTCGCGCGCACAGCGGACGATCAGCGGCACCGTGCTGAACTTGTTAAAAGGGAAGAAACCGGGGCGCGGCGACTTGCTTTGTACCGCGAGGGGAGCCTCGAGGCGGAGTAGCCGCTGTTCGGCTGGCGACGTGGCCGGATCTATCTTGAGATGGAGGTCGAGATCGTCTAGCGGGACGGCTTCATCAACCTTTCCGCCATCGATCCCGTCGGCGAGGCGCTGCCGCAACACCTCGTGCAGCGGGCCGAAGATGAAGTCGTTCGTCTCGTCGACAGCGAGCTGCTCGGCGGAACGTGGAAGATACGTGTCTTTCAGCTCTGTCACCACCGCGTCCGGCCAGCGGTCCCGAGGCATCTCCGTGTGCTTTGCGTTGTCGAGGAGCTGAGGCGACCAGCCGCCGAAGAACGCTGAGCGGCCGCCGAGCATGACCCGCAGACCTGCGAAGTTGAGCTTCCCGTCGGCGGCCCAAGGTACATCTCGGACGAGATTTTCGATGTCGCCCCCGAGCACAGGGAGGTTCTGCTGGTGCTCGGGCAAGACCATCGGTCCGGCTTCCAGCACGAGCACGCGTCGGCTGTGAGTCTTGTCGTCGAAGTAGACGTTCTCAGCAAGAATCGGACCGAAACTACCGCCGCCCACCACGATGATGTCGAAAGGTCGTGCGTGGGGCCGGCTTATCGCGGCCAGGGCTTCCCAGTCAGCATTGCATGTGAATCGCCCGATCACGTCCAGCGTGAAGGTGGTTTTCTCGATCCCCACATTTGCCATGACGCACCTCCAGTTGCCGCGCTCACGTGAAAGTCGCAGGGAGGCGTTGAACCGCATCAGTTCACCGCCTCATGTAAGTTTGTAGATGCTCCCGTAATTTGATGGCACGATCGCCGGGAACCATTGGCCGTTCTGCGCCACCTGGATTGGTGAAAGAGTGCCGTCGATCATTTCCACCCAGATGCCGGCGGCAGGGAACGGCAGCCATACCTCTGCCTCGCTGTCGGAGAAATTCAGCAGTACGAGGACATCCTCGGTGACGCTCGTGCCCTGGGCGTCTGCCTTTCGTCTGTAGGCCAGCACCCCACGCTGAAGGTGCGCCTGGTCGTGGTAGTAGTAATAGTACCCGCGGCTTCCGAGCGCACGGTGGGTCCCGCGCAGCGTTCCCAAGATGCGGTGGAGGCGCACAAGCGCCTTCCCAGCCTCGTCGTAAAAGAACTCCCAGTGCAGCGGTCGCTCGAACAGGTTGCGCCCCAACCCCCCGGGCGGCAGGCCCCAGTTTTCCGCGAACTCCTGCCCGTGCCACAGCATGGGAATCCCTTTCCCCGTGTACAACGCAATCACGTACGGTTGCATCTTGTAGAACCGGTCCCGGTTCCCGTATCGCTCGCCGAGCAGGTCCCGCAGGTTCATCGTCCCGAACTGGTTAATGAAGCGGCCGTGGTCGTGCGACTCTAGGTACTGAAACGGGGCCACGGGGAACGTGTCACCGCCGGCCGTGTGTTCCGAGGGGTAGCCCAGGAACTCAGGATCGAGCTGATGGGCCAGCCGTTCGGTGACGTAACCGCCCCGCGCCATCTCTCTCGCGCGGTCGAGGAGGCCGTTCTGCCAGGCGCAGTTCGAGTGCGTCTGCGCCATAATTCCCGCCGCATCGGGGAGATGCTCTGCGCATTGGATGATCCGGCTGCGTCCGCTCGCCGCCTGGAACCGGGCGATCGATTTCGAGTGTTGGTAGGTCCGGTAGACGAGGTCGGCATACCCCTGACCGGCAGGGCCGTCGTACATGCCGGGGACGTAATCGTACCGGAATCCGTCGACGTGGTATTCCGCGACCAGATATTTGTTGAGCGTGAAAAAGTAATCACGCGTGAACGCCTTCCGGAAGTCCGTTCCGGCCCAGTCCTGAAAGAACTCCCCCTCGAACCGGCCGAGCATAGGGTTCGTCTCACCGGACGCCTCGTAGACGAGGTTGTAGGTGAACTCCGGGTGCGTATGCGCGTACACCGAGTCAAGGAGCACGGCGATGTCCCGCTCGTGCGCGGCATTCACTAGACGCTTGAACGCCAGCGGGCCGCCGAGCCGCTCGTCCGGCGCGAAGTAGTCGAGGGGCGTGTAACCCCACTCCACCGCTTCCTTTACGTTCGAGATGGGCATCAACTCGAGCACGTTCACGCCCAGCGCTTTCACGTAGTCGAGTTGCCTCGTCAGACCATCGAAGTCCGTGTTGAACTCCCGAACGTTGACTTCGTAGACGACCATCTGGTCGACGTCCGGCGGTACGAATGCGGCGTCGGACCACGCGAAGGGCTGCACCTGTGGATCAATCGTAAACGCCGACAGTGTCCCGATCGCCGTCTCCCGGGCGAAGGGATCCGGAAACCAGAATGCGATGGGGCGCCCGTCCGAACGGAGCAGCTGGTAGCGATAGACGTAACGTCCGGGCTGGCCAAAATGACTGGGTGGCGGATCAGCAACGAGTGGCACCGTCGCTGTCCAGAGATCAAGCGGTGATCCGTTGATCCACGTCATCCAGAATTCTTTGGGATCGATGCCTCGGATGAAATGGTCCGCCTCGTGGATCACCCGGACCTTCAACCGGTAACCCTTGTTGTACGTGACTCCGGGGAGATAGAGGCCGAACCTGACCAACCATAGCCCTGCCACGGGCGGTTGCGGGTGCGCTCCGACGTCATCGAGTGAGATCACGGACCACCTCTATGCATCTCGGCGTCACCGCTGGCCAAAGCATCGCGTAAACCTGCCGCGCGGAAGCCCGAGATCGATGCAATGCATAGCACGTCGCTGGACAACTTGCAGTACAAGTCGCGGAACGCGTACGCTTTGGAGGACAGCGGTTCAGCGGCTTACCTTGTCGCACGTTCTGCCCCTCAAGCTCAGGGTATCGAGCCCGCCTTTCTCAAACGGAAAAGAGCCCCTCAATCGAACCCCGACCCAAACCGCAACTGTAGTGTTAGCGCGCTGCTGACTTAAGAAAGCTGCTCGGCTCAGTGTCCGCTTTGGAGCAGCAGTGGCACTCACGGCTTCGGCCGAAATCGGGCGCATGCAGACTGGCTACATCGGGGCCGAGAGTTGATTGGCCGCTTGCATCAAGCGCGCGTGTGAAGCGGACATGCTCGGACCTGACGCGTAGTGACCGACCATACGTCGTCCAACGTCTCTCAAGATTGACGTGTACCAGAAGGTTAGCCAAGCCGGGCGTCGTCGCGGGGCGGCGATACCGCTGCGCCAGCGAGATCAGCGGACCTGGTGCGATGGGGTGCCATAGGGTGCCATAGTATGTGATCAGATCGCCGTCTCTGACAGTCGGAACGACGCAGGGCGCCGGGTCGCGTTTCCCCCGTTAGTGATGCTGCACCCCGACGACGGGGATGATCGCCGGCTCGGCGATGAAGAGTTTCTTGTCGCGTGAAGAACCGCCGCGAACTGATGCGAGTTGCATCACCGGGTTTCATCCGCTACATATAGCTTGCTTTTCTTGTATAGCATTAACAACTTGCGGTTGGAGTCGGACTTCACAATAATATTGGACACCCAGGAATAGCGCGACTATTGGAGCGGGAGGTTTCATTTTCTGCGGAGGGATGTGATGCCAGTATGCTTCATCCACGGCGTGAATGTTCGCAAAGATGACCCAAGCTACGACCGCGACGTGGCCGCACGCGACGAGCTGATCCGGAGCCTCCTCCTAAAACGCTTGGCACAGCGAAATCCGCGTTATGGCGGGCTGAAAATCATCAACCCGTATTGGGGCGGACTGGGCGTTACCCATGCCTGGGGGCAGGCGACGGTGCCGAACGTCAGCCTCCTAGAGGACCTCGGGGCGGCGCAAAGTTATTTCCAATCCGACCTGGAAATGACCATGCTGCTGAAGGAGCAAAGTGGGAGGGCAAGCGGACTCGAGCCTCTCGGTGCGGTCGATCCGATCGCAGCGGCCGCGCGACGCGATGTGCAGGCGCTTCTCGAGGCGGTGTTGGCGCCGCTTATCTATTCGGAGGAACCTCTGATCGATCGCGGCCCCACGCCGGACGCCGAAGCGCACGGTGCGCTTGAAGGGATGCTGCTTGCCGCAGCGCAGGACATTGTAGCGGACTCCGCCGTTGTGGCTGAAGTGCAAGCGGCGCCTTCCGGCGACGCCGCGCTCGATCTTCTTCGCGACCACCTCGATCAACGCTTCACCAAGCGTGCCAGCCTTGCCGGCAAACCCGCCGACGCCGGGGCGAGCACCAACCTCGAGGAACTTGGCCCGTCCTGGCTAACCGGCGCCAAAGACCGGATCCAGCAATTGTTCGATCGTGCAAAGTCGAAAGCGGGAAGAGCACTTTCGGCTGGCACTCTTGATGCCTATCGGGCGCGGCTCCACGCCCAGATAGGGCGGTTCCTCGGCGACGTTTTCGTCTATCTCCAGCATCGCGGCGATCGGGCATCTCCGGGTCCTATCCCGAAGCTCGTTCTTAATGAACTCCATAAGGCACGTAAGAGCGGCGAGCCGCTGGTGCTCATCACCCATTCGATGGGCGGCAACATCCTGTTCGATCTGCTGACGACGTTCGATCCTGCACTGGAAGTCGATGCCTGGATTTCGGTCGGCGGTCAGGTCGGCCAGTTCGAGGAGATGAAGCTGTTCCTGGCGAGCGACCGGGCACTCGGACCCCCGGCAAAGGTCAAGCCGTTCGGCGGGCGAGTGAAGACCTGGCTCAACGTCTACGACCCGGTCGACGTGCTGAGCTTCCTCGTTGCGCCCGTATTCGAGAGTGCCGATCCTCGCTTCGCCATCAAAGACCTGAAGTTCAAGTCGGGAGCTAGCACACTGGAAGCACATGGCGCCTACCTCAAGCGGCCAAGCTTCTACACGCTTCTCGGCAAAGAACTGGAGCAAAGGGTATGAGCATCGTTCTCCCGCCTGCGCGACCAGCTATGGAACCATGGCTGGTCTATGACGCCCGGAAGCAGCTTGCGGGCAAGCCGGGCCTGCACGTGCTGATCGCGGGCGTCAGCGCCTATCCGAAACTGCCGAGCGCGAACGGGCTTGGCATGGTGCCGCTGTCGTCGACCTCACTGACTGCCTACCTCATGTTCTACTGGTTGCTTAACGCTAGTCAGAACGACCGGCTCGAACAGCCGCTCGCGACCTGTCGGCTGCTGCTGACGCCCTCGGCTGAAGAACGATCGGACAGCGCTGGACATGCGCCCGGGATTGCCGCGTTGGCCCCGCCCAATTGCTCTATGCCCCTGTTCCGGGATGCGGCCGAAGCCTGGCGGAACGATGCCGCGACCAACAAAAACCATAGCACGCTGTTCTACTTCGCCGGCCATGGCATACAGATCACACGCAATAACCAGGCCTTGCTGCTCGACAGCTTCGGCGACACCGGCCCGGTGTCGATGCATTCCGTGGATTGCAGCGTCCTGCGCAATGGAATGGCGCCCTCGTTAGCGCACCCGGACATCGCGCGGACCCAGTTCTACTTCGTCGACGCCTGCCGAAACCTGCCGCCGGCCAACCTCTCGCTCGAGAATGTGCGTGCTGGAGACGTCTTCCAGGTTCATGCAAGCGGCCTCGACGATCGCCGGGCGCCGATCTTCTTCGCCTCGCCACCTGACGGCAAGGCGCAGGCGGTTCCCCGGGTCCAGACCCTGTTCAGCATAGCATTGCTGCGTTGTCTCGCGGGTCGGGCCGCTTTCCCGCCCGACCGAATGGCTAACGGCCGGGCGGCGAACCACTGGTATGTCTCCACGCAGTCGATCGCCCAAGGCCTGCCGATCATGCTCGAAGAGGTCAACCGGGAATATGGCGGCCAGCAGAGCTGGACCATGGATGGTGGCGGCAACGATGCAGTGCTTACCCACCTCAGCGGTACGCCGATCGTTCCACTGCAGATCGAAGTCGATCCAGAGCGTGCGCTCGGCAGCACCACAGTGGACCTGAAGCTGGGAGGCGCGCCAGCGGTACTCGCGCAGTTCAGGTCGAACCGTGATTCTCATCCCTTCCGAAGGGACGTCCCCGCCGGAATCTACGAGATCGGTGCCGTAGTAAATCCGAAGATTGACGGGCTGCGTGAAGCCGACCAGTTCACTCACACGGTCGAGCCTCTGCGTTGCCGGACGAAGGTGAAGCTGTCATGAGCGCCGCGCGCACCCCGCGCCGACGCCGGCCGAGTCGAAAGACCGGCTCGCTCAAATTCAGCACGGATTTTCGCTCGAACGAGCTGAAGGACCTCGAAATCCCGCTGGAGGTCAGAGCCCTCGATTCCACGGTCATGGCCAGGACCACGAGCTTGCAGACCGTTCGAGAGCTGCCGCCCGGTCAATATTATGTTATGGCCTCCCTGCCGGGCGGCCAGAATCTGTCGAGAGCGGTGAAGATCCCGAAGAATCCCTCGCCCGAACCGATCGAGGTGCCGCTTTCCGTCCGCGAGTCGCAGCGGTCGGCAAGGGAAACGGACGAGAGATCCGAGTATATGGGCCTACCGGTCAAGACTGCGCTCAGCTCAGCGCCGCCGGTCGACCAAGCGGGCTGGAGATCGCCCGTGCCTCTGGCGCAGGATCCGGCCAGCGCGCTCGCGGCTACGACTGTCACTGGCGCAAGTACGTTCGAATCCGCACCCCGCGGCGCTCGCCCCGGCGCCCGGCAGATCGGCCTCGAGATACTGGGCGCGGCCCCGGGCGACTTCACTCTGGCCGCACCGCGGGAATCGGAGAGCGTCTTGCTGCTTGCCGAATTCGCCGCATTGCAGTCGGGCACGCCGCCACCAACACACGCCGCGGGCGGCGGCCTTGCCACCCTCGAAGTCATGGGGCCGGCCGGACCGGCCACGGCGCCGGCCATCGCTTCGCAAGCGGCAGTGCAGGCCGCTGCCGGACCGCTTGACGTTCAGCTCGCTTTCTTCCGCGGCAACCCACTCTCTTTCAAATCGAACCTGGTGGTCGACAACACGCCCTGGATAGCGAGCGTCGCAGACCGAAGCATCCGGATCGCCGTCAATGGCAACAACTCCCCATGCACGCTGCAGGTCATCGAGGCAGGCCGACCGCCACTGAATATCGCCCTTCCGGTTTCTACCGAACACGGCTGCCTGGTCGAGATTTCGAGACTTGCGGCGCCGCTGAATCCGACGTCGGATGTGGACGTGATCTCGATCGATGTTCACCTCGACAGTGCTGCCGCCAACTCGCTGCTTCGTTATCGCGCGATGGGAGAGCTCAGGCAGGTCGAGACCAGCCTCGGCGATGGTCAGACATCGACTGCCCACCACCTGCTTTCGGAGAAGTTCGAAGATCCGGTCGCTGCGGTCGTCGGCGGCTATACTCTGCTTCGATTCAATAAGTTGGACCGGCTGCCGGACAGCTGGACCAACAATCTTTCAAACCAATTCGAATGGCTGCCGGATGGGGCGGTGATCCGCGGAGAGCATCTCGCACGGCTGGGAAGGCACGACGAGGCGCTCGACGCTTTCCTGCTTCTTTCCGGGCGTGGGCTGCCGATGTTCACTGAGGGCCTCGGTTACGCGATGGATCGGCTCGACCTCTATCTGCGAACGCTCGAAAGCTCGCTCAGTCGGGACGCGCTGCAGCGAGCTCGCGGCCTGACCGCATTGCTGCGCAAGTTCTGCAAATATTCGAGCAATAACCGGCAGCTGCTCAGCTACACCGGCCTTTCGCCAAACAGGCCGGGCCGCGAGCTGGTTCGTGACCTTCGCGGCGGTGAAGCCAGCTTGGGACTGCTTACCCTGCGCCTCGACCCGAACGGCGCTGCGATCATGCCGAACCCACCCCAGCCAGCAGGAGCTACGCCAACCATGCTCCTCGAGACACAGGGTGTCACGGAGCCCTCGCTCCCTCCGGCTGCAGCGCGCCTGGCGCTGCCGGAAACGGTTCTCGCTGCCACCGAGCAGCGCTTTGCCGAGCGCACGGCGGAACGAACCGCTCACATCGAAAAGATAGACAAGGCCAAGGAGCGGAAGGGAAGCCTTCTCGAGGTCGATGACCAAGACAGGATCGCGTTGCGGAGCCAGCGCGTGCTGTCGCAGCCCGGCGTCCGCGATATCCTGGCCGGTGGGCCGGGCGGAAATCAGCTCGAAACGCTAGGCACAGTCGATCCAATCGTTCTCGAGCGGATCATCGGCGGCGACAATCTGCTGGGAGCCGCCTTCCTGAAAATCGGCACCAAGGTCTCTCGCACGGTCGCGCGCGTAGTCGTCCGCGGTCCGTCGGGCGCGACGCTGGGGTTCGGCACGGCTTCGCTGGTATCGCCGCGGCTGGTCATGACCAACAATCACGTGTTTCCGGACGCTCTCGCGGCGCAGTCCTCCGAGGTGGAGTTTGACTATGAGACCGGGGAGGACGGGCGGCCGCTCCCGCTCAGCGTCTTCAGGCTCGAGCCTAACATCTTCTTCTACACAGATGCCGATCTCGACTTCACCATCGTCGCCGTTACCGAGCGATCGCAGGATGGCCGGTCCTCGATCGGTGATTTCGGCTTCAATCGCCTCACTGAAGAGCTCGGCAAGGTGGTGCTCGGCGAATCCGTCAACATCGTCCAGCATCCTGACGGGCGTCCAAAACAGATCGCGCTTCAGCAAAACGAACTGATCGATCGGCTCGAGAATTTCCTACATTACCGGACGGACACCCTGCCTGGCTCATCGGGGTCGCCGGTGTTCAACAATCAGTGGGAAATGATCGCACTTCATCATTCCGGCGTGGCCGCCCGGGATGCCAATGGCCGAATCCTAAGCCGCGATGATCGGATATGGACGCCGGACATGGGCGAAGCCGCAGTCAAATGGATCGCCAACGAAGGTGCCAGAATCAGCAGTATCATCGCCCGGCTCCGCAGTCTCACCAGCCTGTCGCCGCAACAACAGGCTTTGCTCGACCAACTGTTGACGCCTCCGATTTTGGCGCCGGAGGCCCAGCTGAGCCCGGTCGCGATCGTAAATTCGCCGGGAGACACCCAACCAATGACATCAAGCACGTCCAGCGCACTCAACGAACCGAATGCTTCGCGAGCCGCTTCGCCGGCTCAGAGCACGATTGCCGGCGAAATCGTCTTCAACGTGCCTCTCACCATTTCCGTCAGGCTGGGAACTCCCGACGCGGTGCAGGCGCGGCCGGTTGCTCCGGCGATAAGCGCCCGGACACACCTCCTCGAGCGGCTCACACCCAAGCAGCCGATCGTCGACCGCAACTACGCTTCCCGAGCCGGCTATGATCCGGCGTTTCTCGGACCTAATTTTTTGGTCCCACTTCCCACAGTAACGGATCTCACTACCGTTTCGAGTATGGCCGATGGTCGCCATGCAATCCCCTACGAGCATTTCTCCATCGTCATGCACAAGCCGCGCCGCCTCGCGCTGTTCACCGCCACAAACGTAGATGGTCGTCAGGCAAGCCGCCGTCCCGAACCGGGCCGTGACTATTCGCGCAAGGGACTGACCGGACTTGGTCGGAACAATATAGAGGAGTGGGTCACGGAACCCCGAATTCCAAGCTCGCATCAACTGCCCGACAAATTCTACAGCAACGATCGAGGCGCGTTCGACAAAGGCCACGTCGTACGGCGCGACGATGTTTGCTTCGGCAACTCCTTCGCTCAGATCCAGCGGGCCAACGGCGATACCTACCACACCACCAACTGCTCGCCTCAGGTGTCAGGTTACAATCAATCGGCACGAGGGGTCGACAATTGGGGAGATCTCGAAAACTTCGTGCTGATGCAGGCCAAGGTGGAAACCTATTGCGTCTTCGCCGGCCCGATCTTTCAGCAGACGGACCGCGAGTTCCACGGCGTGGGTGAGGACGGTCCGCTTCGGGTCAAGATTCCCAGGAGCTACTGGAAGGTTGTCGTCGCCGCCAAGGCGGGGTCGTTGCAGACCTTCGCCTTTGTCCTAGATCAGGATCTGAGCGATCTCCGCCTAGAAACACCGGCTGTTGACGAAGCGATGGAACCGTCTGCTTTCGAGTTCGAGCCGACCCGCGAGTGGCGGCGGAGGATGGTCGCAATCTCCACGCTCGAGGAGCGCCTCGGCAACTCGATCCGATTTCCCGAGGAGCTGCGCCAGGCAGATCAATTCAGCAAGCCGAATGGCGAGGAACTCGTCCGAATCGCTCGCATGCAATCGTGACGCTGGCGCGCTGCCGTCGGCGTGGAGCGGATAGCTGCCGCTCGGCTTCCGACCCCAAATTGGTCGTTTGCACTACCTTGCGCGATGTTCAAGTGCGGTCGGCCGCTTTCACCTGCCACGATTCTCGCCAGTAATGATGGCGCTAACTTGACGCTGCGCTTGCTCTTGGCGCACCGTCAAGCTCCAGCGCCGGGTGAGCGAATCACCCCATTGCTGAGTTCGAGGACAGATGAGCCGCTTTTAGGAGCGCTAACGCGGCGCCTGAATGGCCAGAATCAGGCGCATTGCGGTCATCGCTGGCTGCGGTCAGAGGCCGTTTTATGGTGCGATCTGCCTTGGTCTAAACCCGAAGGCAAACGTTTTCGGGACAACCGAAATCCGATCATGATTTCAGGACAGGTATAAGGCCGAGGATCTGCTGAATGCTTCGGACAAATCGCCTGTCCGGGAAACGGTCGTATTCCAGACATTCGCTCGTCGTCGTCAGATAGTTTATCGAGATCGACAGTCAGTGGGAACATGTGTCGGCCTCTTGTGGCGGACCATGCCATTCAAGTGGGCGTCTCGCGGCGACCGCCGCGGCCTTCAAGGCTTTTCTAGCCGCTTGACGAGCGCTGCACGCACCGGTTCAATCTTTGGGGGAGAGCTGCTTGGGGGGTGCGCGTGTCAGGACGGTCGGCAGAGAGATCGAATATCTGGGGCATGCGCGCTCTCATTGAGCGGCTTCCGATCGTGTTGCTGAGCAGCGTCTATTATGTGGTGGCAACGCGTGAGGGCGACCAGATTTCCGTACTCTTCGACGCGAGTTCAGCCTGGACTGCCTTGCTTGCGACAGCTCTCGCAATGGCGTCGGCAACTGGAATGTTGCCATTGACCCAGCGCGGCAACGCCATTTGGCGCCTACTGGATACCGTGCTTTTCGCACTGCCGGCTCTGCTGCTAATCGTCGCGTTTCGTCACTACGATCGGGCTGCAGTCTATATTGCCGCAGCCGGAGCGATCTTGACGCTGATGCTTTGCTTCTGGCTGCAGCGCGGCCCCGAGCCAACTTGGCGCCTTGCCGTCGCTGTCCTGAGTCTCGCGATGATCTTATGGCTCTGTCTCTATCTGGCTACAAGAATGTATCCGATCGCGTTTCCGCGGGCCTTCGGCAGCATCGGGCTGACGCTGGCATTCCTTGCCTTGACCGCCGTGTGCCTGCAGCTGATGGTGCGTTATCCAGCTCTTGGCATTCCGGCTGCCGTCCTCCTCGGCTATCTCTTCCTGTTCATTGAGCGGCCCCACGAGATCGGCCAGGTCGAGCTCACCAAGGCCAATGCGGTCGGTGGAGAGTGGCGGCAATCCGTGTCGCTACAGGAGTCGTTCAATACGTGGCTGGCCGGCAGAAATGACCTGCAAGCCTACGGAGATGCTGACATACCCTACCCGGTCTTTCTCGTGACCGCCGAGGGTGGGGGCGGCTATGCGGCCGCGCATGCCGACCTTTTTCTTTCCAAGATGCAGAAACGTTGCCCGAACTTCGCCCAGCACGTTTTCGCGTTGGTAGGCGTTTCGGGCGGATCAGTTGGCAACACCATGTTTTGGGCTGGCTTGCAAGACGACATCAATCTTGCCGAACCTATGGGTTGTAAAGACCACAACGAGGAGGACCCGAAGTCGATCGATCGCCTGTCGGCTGACCATTTGTCACCCGTGCTCGCAGCGTTGTTCTTCAAGGATTTTCCAAACAAGTTCTGGCCGGTTTTCGGGGACGGGGACCGCTCGGACGCTTTGAGCGAGTCGATCCTCAACTCGATCCATTTACCCCGTGACAAGTCGAATCCGCTGTACTTCGAGCACTACTGGAGCAAGGGGGCAGAAGACCAGCTTGTCCTGAATGACCGGCCCGCGCTGGTTGACGTCGCTACCAACCTGATGTCCGGGAAGCGCTACGTCTTCGCGCCCTTCGTGTTCAGCTTTCCAAAGCAAAGGTTTGAAGAAGGTCTGCTGGACCTGAATTGGCAAGGCGACGATGAGGCTGGGATACGATCCTCGGATATCCATCTGATGGACGCCGCGATTGCTAGCGCCAGCTTTCCCTACGTAACCCCCAGCCGGGTGCTTCACGGTATGTTCGGACAAAGCATTGCGCTGGTCGATGGCGGGTACATTGATAATTCGGGTGGCGAGACCGCACGAGATATCCTAGCCGAGCTGCAAGATCCGAACGTAGATTTTGACGGCTCAACCTTGCTCGGTTTACAGCCGCCGCGCTCGTACCAACCACCCACGGTGGCATCTGATTGCCACCACTCGCCTCAGTACGTGCCGGTCGCGGATCCCCGTTCACCGCCGGACACCCGGGTCGAAACCTGCGGCGTAAAATTCAGCGTGTACGTGATTTCGATTCGAGCCGAGGTGCCTTACGAACGGGGCGTGGGTGCCCAGAACTTCTTTCTCGACCCGATCACCTCGCTGTTGAAAGCGCGTTCCCGGCGCGGTGAGACCGCCCGATATGCGCTGCTCTCCCAGCTGTGCGGCAGTTACAACTGTCCCCCAGGCTGAGCTGGCATCAGACTGGGGTGTCTTTGAGAGCGTCATCAGAACCAACGACCTGTCTCTGCCGCTCGGCTGGTTCTTGCCGCGGGGTACGGTTGAGGACCTTGCCAAGCGGGTAGCGCCTGGATCAGATGCAACTTTCGATGATGTTCCCTCAGTCTATCATGGCGATGAAGGATAGAAGGCCGTCTTGGCGTGGCAGAGCGGCATGTTTGCATCGATGGCCGACAATCCGAGGAGCACGCGGGCGATCGAGGCGGTGTTCAAGGATCCGCGACAATAAGAGCCAACCGGTCGCGGCACGCGCCAACATGCGTTAGCATCCGCCGCTCGTTGTCCACCATCCCTCCAGCCATAGCGGGCGCTGTTCTCAACGTGAACCGGCGGCCGGGGCGCGCGGAAACGATCAGCTGAAGGTGCGATTTTCGCTCGGGCTCATCGCACGGGAAACCCCGCGCCTTAGCATAGTACCATTATTCGAATCTTATCAGGGGCTTATGTCCATCGCACCTGCGATGATAATCCGCTAGGCCAACTGCCGACCGATGCAGATCCGAGGATGCCTTAGAGAACACTGATAATGTTCGTCGTGGGAGCGTCCTTTGCGGAACTCTGGAGTGCCAGGACGTCGGTCAGCAGCTGCATGACCCGTGTTGAGCCATCTTTTAAACCGGTTGGATCGCTTGCCAGACTGAAAAGCTGACCTCGATGATTGACGGTCAGCCACGTGTTGTCGCTCAGCCCCCGACGCAGCCTGAACACAAAAAAGGTAGATCCATCGGAGTGTGGTACGGCCAAGGGCTGCGCACCCCTCGCACTCAGCCCTATCTGTGCACGCGCGAGGGCGCCAAGATACAAGATGGCCGCTTTGATGGATCGCGTCCTGAACTGAAGCTTCACGCCCTCGTTTGGCAGCGCTCGCTCCGTAGCTGACGCGCCGCACTTGTCGCCGGCATTTAGGGCTAAGGTCTGCTGAGGATCTGGATTGGGGTAACCGTAATATGCCAGAATGACCTTTGTGGCTTCTGTTCTGAAACAGTACCTGAATCCCGCTTCGCGTTTGGTAAGGACATAGGCCCCGTTATCCGCGGTGAGACTCGGCGCGCCGCTTGGCGCCGCGATAAGCGCGGCCAGCACCTGCGGATCACGTGCTTGACCTGCTGAAAGCCGCGGACCGATTGCAGTGACGTCGGAGATTCTTTCTCCATCCAGATTGTTATCGATCAGCTTATCAACCGCCGAGTAAAAATTATTCCATTCGGACGGCTGGAGCGGATCGTTTCGTATAACTTTGGTACCTGCAGGACCTGTGAGAATGATATCAGACACGAATACACTTAAGATAATCCTTGCGTCGTATCCTTCTGACATCAATGAGAACATTGCCGCCTGGGACAACGGCGTCTGGATACCCTGATAAAACTCTTGCGTGTTTTGGTTGTTGACGGTGATTGTGTTTCCGGCAGTCGATGTCGAGTTAATCGTTCCTGTAATGGTCTGGAGAGGGAGAGGACCAGTTCCCCCTCGGAACGGAAAGGGTATTGATGCCCCGATCGTACCGTTCATGGTGCCCTGAGCCGATGTGCTGGCCAAGTTTGAAAACTGAAGCGGCTCGGCGTACGCCGCGCGCACAATATTCGTCAGGATTGTTTTGACCCCAGCTTCTGCGGCTTGTTTATTGAAAGTGGTCGCTCGCGGCGCCACCACGTCTACAACGGCGCAGCCGGAAACTAAGGCAGCAATAGAACTTACGGCACAAATGCGCCGCATGCTTTGACGAACGCGCAACATCTCACCCCCCAAACAAATTATTGCTGGGCCCCACGTGCTATCATCTTTTAATTTTTGGATCGAAGCAAGGGCCTTGCTTCATACAATTTTTTGTTCATGATCGTGGAGAGCTCATACGTGGGAGGGGGACGTGCCCGCTAAGAAGCGCTTTTCGGCCAGGAATATGTTCTCCGAACTGAAGCAAAGCGGAGATTTCTATTTAACCGGCATGGTCAAAGAGGACGAGAACGACCCGGCGGTTGTCCTCTTGTCCACAAATGACGACTGCACCGATTGGCTCCCAATCCACGAGGATATGATTGAGGAATACGAGCGGTACGGCACGGCTGTCTGCCGTGACCATAGCCACGTGGTCGTGACATTGAAATTGCGTCGGCCCGCCAGTCCCGAGGCGAACATTTTCGCCCGCGCGATACCCGTTTCGGGGACAATCGGGCGTCTTGCTTTCCGGCAGGCTGCGGGAGGATCAAATACCGATTGTACATGGGATGCCAAGAGCCAGAGCTGGGTTGATCGCTTTGGGCGGCCATGCATCCCGAGATGGTGAGTTCACTACCCCGGCGAACGACGCGCTGGCGCCACATTCTGACGAGCTCGCGACACGAAATGGGCGCCTGGCGGCAGCGATAGGGACCTAGCTCCGCTCTTCGGCAAGCTCTGCCAAGCCTTTCGGATCTGTGATTTTCACGCCAAAGTCCTCCAGCAGCCACTGCCGGTGCGCAGCATCGAACACGGACGCCGGCAGCTTGCTAGACCCGGCTTTGTCTTCGGTTATCAGCCAGTCGTTCCCCATACCGACATGCGCTGCCACAAGCTCTCCATCGGCCTGTTCGGCGACCAACGCCGCAAGTTTCCGCCGATCATCATCGGTGAGAGGAACTTGGGGTAACGTGTCCAGCGCAAACATGTGAGAGCGGCCCCCGTCTTGCCAGTTCGCTCGCAAACTGTAGGAAAGGCGCCTTACCCACACCGCGCCTGATAAGGGCTTCTTGCGCCCTTGCATATCGATCGATGAACGCAGGCGGCTCATCGGCATAGAAATCCTCGGGAAGCTCGAGTTCGCTGTGTACCGGGAGTCCGATCAAACGGATGCCAAGCTCGATCGCATCTTTGAGACGATCATTCAGCACAGGCGGGATTGGTGGCCGGCTGGACTGGTTTGGCCCCGCGACCACAATGGTTTCTCCTTGAAATACCCTTACGCGTGGCTCTACAGGCTGGTTTGTGAGAAAGGTCCCGCGTTCCTTGCCTGGAACTCCTTCAACTGTAGCAACGCTTTCAGCACTATCGGCTTTGATGACCCCCCGTCCGATTGCGGCATTAACGGCCCTAAGCGTTCCTTGCCGCCCGGGATCAAACTTAAACACGTGCCAATGGACGATTTGTTCCCATAGATTGCTGTCAATGGTTACGCTCGGCATTTAAGACCTTTACCTACGTTTGGTGCATCCGACAGTTCCATAACATATGTACACGATGGGGCCTCTTCATTGGCGACGATCTCCTGCGCGATGTCCGCTTTCCGGCGGCGATGTCGTCCCGTTGTATGGCCGACATGGGGCGCACAGCCGAGAAGCAGTCGCGGAACGAGCGGCCGCTCTGGCCAACAGCGGACAGCGAGGACGGCCTGCTGTTAATGTCCACGGTGCTCAACGAAGCGCCGATCCTCCGCTGCAGTTCTCCCAGCCGCGCGAATCTATCCCACGATGCAAAACCGTTTCAAAAACCGTTTCAAGTCAGCCATTTGAAACGATGAGGTTCGGCTAAATATCTGAAGTTGTTGGCGCCCGAAGAGATTCGAACTCCTGACCCGCAGATCCTAACACCGGCTGAAAAACCGGCTGAATTTCCAATCAAAGAACTCCACGCTCGCAGACTCAACGCTATGGGCGACATTCGTATTCTCCTTAAAGATCGCGTAATCAGCGATCTCTCAACTCCGAAGTCGAGACAGTACCGCGCACGCGACACACAGCTAAAAGGCTTCCACATTGTGATCGGCCGGCGGACCAGGATATTTGCCGTTCAGGGAGACCGCGAAAGAATGGCAAGCGTGTCGCCTCGATCTCCGTGCGGATCGGCAATGCTGAGACGATGTCAACACGCGAAGCACGCGGAACGGCCAAAATCGTATCTCGCTCAAATCTCGAAGGGTGAGCACCCAGATCCGAAACCGATTGGTTTGGCGGTCGAGACCAACGAAGCCGCGGCACCCAACCGGGAGGCGACAATCCCATCGGAGCATAACGCAGCCGCGAAAGGCGTGACCCTAGTAGAAGCGTGGGAGCGGTATCGAGACGCCCACCTCAATCGGAGCGGGGGGACAATTGAAGGTTATCGCGACCACGTCGAACGCCTCTTAAAGGATTGGCTCGCCACACCCCTGCTACAACTCGCCGACGATCCGGCCAAGGTCATTGGAAAGCAATGACGAGATCACTAGGGAGCATGGCCCCTATATTGCCAACGGCAGCATGCGAACGCTCCGCGCCATCTACAACCACGCGCGCAAAGCACATCGCTACCTGCCGGCCGATAACCCCGCGAGCGTCGTGGATTGGAATTCTGAGTATCGCCGGAATACTGCGATGGGCCTAGACGACTTACGCCATTGGTTCCAACAAGTCGCGGCACTCCCGAACCCCATCCGTCGTGAGTTCCATCTGTTTCTTTGCTTTCCGGCTGCCGCCCAATGGCGATGATGGAGGCTAGGCTGTAGCATCTCGACCTCCGTCGCCGCCGTGTATTGCACATCCCGCGACCGAAGGGGAGCCGACCGCGCATTTGACATTCCGCTTTCGCGCCAGATGATCCTTTGCCTCGCGCGGGCAATCCGCTTTGGCCGCTACATCTTTCCCCTTGAAGCCAATAGTTGGCTCTTCCCTGCAGACAGCGAAAGCGGAGATCTGGCCGAGCAGAAGGAAGATCGGGATGTTCTAGGCAAGTGGGGCAATGACCAGCGGCAGACATTCAGGACGCTTGCGACGGCTGCTGGCGTCTCGGAGTTCGACGCACCATCGAACGCCGGGTACATTTCGCGGCACAAGCTGTTCGAGGACCACCTACGCATCCAACAGCAAGCGATAAGCGCGACGATGTTTGGCGCTCTGGGCGACCTCATTGCCAAGGATGATGCACTCCGCTCGTGGCTCGGCCCGGGCGCAACGCGACGGGCAATTCAGGTCGCTAAGCGAAACGATCGCGAAACTCTGCGCGACAAGTATAGGAGCGCTGTCTTCGTTCGCAGCGCGGATTCCGTCGCCTCCCGGCACATGGGGATATGTCAGTTCGGTGCCTTGAAACCGGCGGCTACCCACATGACCAGGGCCATAGCCCCAGCAATCGCCATTGGCACTCCTAGGATCAGCTCGGCCGTTTCAATGTTAGGACGAACCGGCAGGTAAAGCCCGGTGCTACACCAGGGGCTTTTATGGGTGAGACCAAACCCCAGTAAGCAAGGCAAGTCATCGTGCCAGGACCAAAAGGCCATCCACGGCACCGAGAAGGCGCACCATAGCCGGGAGAATCCTCGTCTAAGGTTCATGCCGTGAACTCCCGCTCTCAGAGGAAGCTAGCCCAGTGGCTCTCGGCCACAATCGAGATTGGCAATCCCTGGTCGCGCCAGTCGGTCGCCTTCACGATCTTGTCGCCAAATGACGAATGTTTCCACGATTCGGTGGCATACGCCCCTATCACCAAAACCTCTGTCTTCTGGCTCAGACCTCCCGTGAAGCCACCACGATCTGCAATGGCCTGTTCGCAGTGTTTTCGCTGACCGAAATTGAATGTGCCTGTGAAGCAGTACAGCCGGCCGGCGAAGGTCAAAGTTGGGGCCGGCCTGCAGAGTGGCAGCGTTGTCGGCTTTAGCACTTCCCCAAGTTCGAAATCACGATTCGAAAAGCTGTTTAGCGTGTCCAAGAGTTCGGCGTGTTCATCCGAATCGAGCACGCCGTCTGCGAGGATATCGTTGATGCGCCCATACAAGGTTCGGATAAGTGGCTGATTGCTGATCTCCGCATTCGCCGCCAACCATTTTTGAAGGAATTCGACCTCGGCCTTGTTGATGGTTCCATCCGCGGCCAGACCGCGCGCAAGTCCGATGAGTTCGTCGACTTGACGCGATGAGATGCGATCACCGCCAACGCGATTGTAAAATCTGTCGCCCACTAAAACCTCCCTCTTCCTCATTCAAGAAACCCATTCCTCATGCGTACTTTGCAGGCCAACGCCAATCCGTTTGCGCCTTGCCGTAGCAGTTGCCATAGTCGACGAACTGCCCGCTAGAGATGTCGCGGCACGCCCAAACCAATTGGCCGTACTGGTTGTAGAATTCATCCCAATCGGCGCCCTGATAATAGTTCGGCCTGCCATATCCGCCGCCGCCGCAGTTGTTGTTCGAGCAAACCGCGATGGCTGCGCCTACCGCGGCGATCGCCACGCCCGCGGCGATCGCTTGGTTCTGCTTTCTGATCCTGTCGGCGCATTGCTGTGGCGTCACCGATCGCCGAGCAAGCTCCGTGTAGAGACCGTCACGGAAGCTTTGATCGCTCGTCGAGGCATATGATCTGCAAAGCGCGGAAGTGCTGACTGCCTGGGGGTTCTTATTCAGCGCCTCTTGGGACGTTGTGCATGATGCGCTTGCAAGCGCAAAACCAACCGCAGCCGAAGCTGCGGCACGCCGGCCGATTTCCATTTACCCTCCCACCCAAATTATTCAGTCCGCCAAAATTCCGCGGCCATTAGTCGTTCTCTAACAGAGCATTTCGCATGCAACTCCGTCACCATCTCGATCCAGTTTGCGGCTCCATGGGCAGTTGCTGAGATACCATTGGGCTTCATCGCACGAGCTGATTTGCGAACACGTCCGCCGCGGCTGGCATGAGTAGCTTTGCGCTACCTGCCTGCGGTTGATTATGCCGAGCGGTTGACTGACGGCTGGCTGCTGACTGTCCGCATGCTCAGCACGCCAATCCCATGGCTCCTGAAACGTTCCGACCCACAGGCCGACCTTCGCCTTCTCGGCTTTGCTCTGCTGAGCTAAATACGCGCCGTGGCTGTAGCGAGACCAATCGAGCGCCTGACCGTGCTCGACCATCCAGGCGGCGACGCTGGCGCCGTCGGCGCGCCGGCAGTCGCCGACAAAACGGCCGTAACGGTCCCAGGTGACGAAGCTGCAATGCACTGGCCTCGAGGCCGCCAGGAACTTTTCCAGTGCTTCGGCGGCTTGGCGCCCGCAGGCATATTCGAAGCCCTTGGCGTCGTCGCAATACTGCCGGCTTTCTGGCGCGTCGATTCCGTTAAAGCGGATCCGCTGTCCGTGAATTTCGATCGTGTCGCCATCGATCACGGAGGCAATACCGGCGATCGGCGCCGGGCTCGTGCTGGTCCAGTTCGCAAGATTGAGGTGAGGCATGCGGTCAAAGCGCGGCATGACGAACTGCGTTGCGTAGGCCGCCATCGCAGCCACGGTTACGATGATCAGTCGCTTTGGAATGCCGGCCAATTGGCGCACACGCCGCAGCTTGGCGCCACTCCGTTTGCGCCGTTGGGCAGATCGATTGTCGTAGCGAGAGCTGTCCAACGTCCGTCGCCCCTACTCGCACCCGACGCCGTCGTGATCGCGGTCCAGCCTGTTGGGATCGCCGTTGATCTTCACCGGACCAACCACGACGGGATTGTTTCCCCTGCCGCCTACGCAATCCAAATCGCCGCCGCCGGCCCGTGACGATTGCGACGGCGCCGCCGACACCCCTCGATACCTATCGACGACTGCGGCAGCGCGCACGCCGTCGCCCTCGATATGCGTGTTCTGACTGTTCGGATTGAACGGGTCGGCCGTTTGAAGAAGCAGATTTGCATGGCCTGCGTCGCCAGCCGCGAGTGTCACCGTATCGTGATGGTCCAAGTAGTCGGCCGCGTAGCCCGAGAAGAGCACTCCGCACAACACGCACGAAAATTCGCGCACGCCCATGAATGAATTTCCCCAACCCCGGGCTAGATCATGCGCTATTTGGCTTTTGTTGTCGAATCCAGAAGAGGTTCGACCTTCCGTGAAGGCACCATTGCCGTCATTGCCGCGTCGTCTACAGCTGATAGAGCAGCAAAGTCGGTCCCGGGGAGGAATACATGCGTGGCGCGCTCGTTTTTGGTTCCGTTCTTTCGTTGATCCTGTCATCGGCGCCTTCACTGGCCTGGTGGGACGGCGGGCACATGCAGGTCGCCGCCGTGGCCTACTCAAAACTGACGCCGCAGGCGAAGGCCAAAGTCGATACACTGATCAAGCTGAACCCCGACTATCCGAGTTGGATCGCCGGCGTGCCCGATGACAAGAAAGCGCAATACGCCTTCGTTCATGCGGCCGTTTGGGCGGATGACATCAAAGACTCTGCCCACGGCTACACCAAGGACGACGACACGCCGACGGGGCAGAACATCGGCTACGCAGACAAAAACATGCACCGCTACTGGCATTTCAAGGACATCAGATTTTCGACCGACGGGACGCAATTCTCCGATGCCGATCCGATCAATGCCGTGTCGCAGATGAAGCTGTTCATCGCGGCGCTGCCGGCGACGTCGGCCGCGACCGATGACATTCGCTCCTACGACATGGTTGGCTGCTGCATCTCATTGGAGACATTCACCAGCCGTTGCACGCGACGGAGCGAATTTCTGCAATCAACACAGATGGCGACCGCGGCGGCAACGAAGTCAACGTGACGCCGGCGACCGGCGAAACAATCGACCTTCACGTCTATTGGGATCGAATGTTCGGAGGTTACGTCTCGGTGCTCGGTGCGATCTTCGATGCTAATGACAAGACCGGCATCTCGAAGCTCCAGGTCGACAGCGCAAAAGCCAAGCTGCTGGACCCGGACGCTTGGACCCAAGGGAGCTTCGTGCTCGGCAAGAAGTTTGCGTATGCGGAGCCTGTGCTGAGCGAAAACACTGTGGCAGTGCTGACCCGCGCATATGAGACCGATGCGCGAAACGTTGCCAGAAGCCAGGCAGCGCTGGCAGCGGCAAGGCTCGCCAACGTTCTCAATGACGCATTCAAATAACGGACAGAAGACTGGGCGACCTGCGATCGGTTCGACGCTCCCCCACAGGACAGGGAGCCATCGAATCATGAAAATGCATAGGCCCTGAATGGATTATGTCACCAGCAGAATATCCTGTCACCAAGCGCCCTTCTACCGTCACAAGCGGCAGAAGATTAACGGTCACTTTGCCAGCTTCATCATCTGGCCTTTCTTGGTCATCGGCAATCAAAATCCGAGAGTTTGGTCATGTTCCTGATAATGCCTGCGCGACCTTTGTCAGGGTCATCCTATTGTTTCCGTGCTGGTAATGGCCGGCGCCCATTGGGCGGGTCGGGTTTTGGGGTAAGGGCGCCGGCCAAGCGGGCAATCAAGTCCGCCAGAACAAAGTAACAGACAGGTCGCCGACGCGTAATGGCGTGATCGCGGAACTGTACCTAGGCGCTTCCGTTTGTCTCGGTTTCCTCGTCGATCGTTCGCACCGGCAGATAGGCGTTGGTCTCCAGCCACTCGTGCAACACGATCTGAACGAGGTCCGATCGGCCAATTCCAATCTCGCTGGCGATCGAATCCAGAGCATCCGCGATTGCAGGCTCCAGGGGCACACCAGCCACGTTTCTCAGCAAGAGGGCAGCGCGACGAAGGATGACCTGCAAATCCGCTCGCGAGATATCCGCGATGCGATCGGCGGCGCTTTCAAGCTCTTCGGCAAAAGAGCGGCGGATCATTGTCGGCCGCGGCGCTGTTCTCGGCGCAGATTTGCCTTCTCCAACTCAGCGGCGAGGTGGGAGGCAGCGCGCTCAGCTGCCCGTTCAGCGCCTTCACGCTGTCGTTCCAACTCCGCTGGTGGATAGTACGCCTCGAGGCCAGAAGTCCGGCTGGCATCAGTTATTGGCAAGCGGCTCCAGTCCTCAACGGCACCAGCCAGGCTAGAGGCCAAGCTATCTCTAATCGTTTGCCAAACGTCCCGCACGCTCATCGACCGAGGATTGCTGAAACATTGGCTACACGCAAGCCAACGCGAAGGTCGCGCAAAACGCGATTTTGGCTGCGGCTTTCAGCAAACCGGCAGATGTGCACTCGGAGGGGCGCTAGCTGGACGTGCGAGAGTAGGCACGCCGCCATTCCCTGTGCCGGTCGCGGGCCTTCCTGATCTGATCGCATCGGCGATGACAAACCGAATCCCGCGGTCTGATTGTCCGTAGCGCGTCCAGTTTGTCTTGGGTTCCTGGAAGCTAGTCGTGTGCAGTATGACAGCCCGAACGAGCGATGCACCTGCGGTGCATCGGCCATCGATTCTTCCGGCCATTGACCGGTTTGCATCGGGACATGTTAGGAGTCACCGAAAGTCTGGTATCGTCGTCCAATGCTAAATGAACTTCAGCCCGATCCATTGTTGCTTGCGGCGTTGGCGCCGTACCCGCTGCATCTCTTGGGATGGAAAGCATTCCAGGACTTATGCGTCAGTGTCGCAGAGGAGTGCCTGCGACGTCCAGTGCAAAGCTTTCTTCCGAGCAACGACGCCGGCAGGGACGGGGCTTTCGTTGGGAGGTGGGAAGGTGATGATCCGGCGGCAGGCGAATCCACTATTCAGTGCAAATTTACCTCGCGGCAGTCATTGAATCTCACAATGTCATCGCTTGGAGAGGAGCTTCCGAAAGCCGAGCGGCTCGCAAAAAAAGGACTGGCAAAGGACTATATCATTCTCACCAACCATGGTGTTACCGGCGAAAGTGAGCTCGCTATCAAAGCCGCCTTTGAAGGCGTAGGCGTGGGTCGCTGCCGGGTCTTCGGCGGCGACTGGATCACTCGACAGGTTCGCACATCCTCACGTTTAAGAATGATGGTGCCTCGCCTCTATGGGCTTGGTAGCCTCAACGATTTGCTTGATCAGCGCGCCTATGCGCAAGCGCAACTAATCTTGAGCGCGATGGGCGACGATCTGCAGCGGTTGGTCGTAACAGAGTCACATCGGCGAAGTGTCCGAGCGATTAGCGAACATAACTTGGTTTTGTTGCTCGGCGCTCCTGCTGCCGGCAAGTCCACGATCGGTGCGAGCATTGCGATCGGAGCCGCCGATATCTGGCAAAGCAACACGATCAGGGCGACATCGCCGGCCGAGGTTCAGCGACACCTTAGCCCCGAGGGGGGCCAGTTCTTTTGGATCGATGACGCATGGGGCAATACCCAATACCAGCGACAACGCGCTGAGGACTGGAACCAGGTGTTTCCGTTGATGAATGGGGCCATACGTCAAGGAACACGTTTCCTGATAACTTCCCGAGATTACATTTGGAAAGCCGCCAAATCCGACCTTAAACTCGCGAGTTTGCCCGTTCTAAATAAGAGCCAGGTTGTGATCGACGTGCATGAATTGTCGACACCGGAGAAGGCTCAGATCCTGTACAATCATATCAAAATGGGTGATCAGCCAACCTGGTTTCGCACGTTAGTAAAACCTTATCTTCCCGCGATAGCTGAACGGAGTGATTTTCTGCCAGAGACAGCCCGCCGGTTCGGGTCGGCTTTCTTTGCAGGAGGTTTGCAGCCGTCTGAGCACGTAGTGACCAAATTCTTTTCACACCCAAAAAGCTTCCTTCAAGAGACAATCGCGAGCATGTCTCCTGATTGCAGAGCGGCCATTGCAGTGCTGTTTCTGAATGGCGGTAAGGTGCGCTCGCCGGTTTCGTCAGAAGATCTTGCAAGCGGTGCACATGCGTTTGGCGTTACCCCGGCTGAAACGCGCAACCAATTGGAGGCGTTGAACGGAAGCCTTCTGCTCTTGGCCCAAGACGAGCTAGGACCTTTTTGGATCTACAAACATCCAACAGTCAGCGACGCATTCTCAAGCTATCTGGCTACCAGCCCCGAACTTATCGAGATCTACCTCCGCGGGGCCAACCCTCACTCAATCCTATATGAAGTGGTTTGCGCCGGAGTGGTTATTGGAGGAGCGCCTTTGGTCGTTCCCGACGCACTTCATGCGCTGCTGGTTGATCGCATTTTGCAGGTTGAGGATCATTTCCTTCGAACATTCCTGTCCTACCGGTCGAGCCCTAAGTTCTCCTCACTCATAATCGAGCGTAGACCATCTGTTTTGAAGGGCTTGAGCATATTTGCTACCCCGATCAAGTCGGACCCGGACGCGACGCTGCTGGGGACGCTCTTCAGCCAGGGACTCCTGTCGGAGGGCAGGCGGCAGACGTTTGTTGAAGCGGCCAAGAGTGCATTGGTTGAGGACGCTGATGCAAGCTTTTTGGAATTGCCGGACCTTCGGGCTGTCTTTAAGCCTGATGAGATGGAAGAATTCCTATCGTGCGCACGCACCGAAGTGCTGCCTCGTCTGCCGGAGTATGTCGAAAAATTGCGAAAAAACTGGAATCCGGAATATCCCCCAGACGACCATTTTTCAGAACTCGAACAATCCATAAGCCAGCTTTGCGATGTGCTCACACCGTACGAATATGATGATACCCCGCTCATTCGGTTGAAAAGCGCCGTTCGCCTGGCCGTGTCAAAAATGGAAGATGAATATCAGGAACCGTCATCGACATCCGCGCCCGTGGCGTCATCCACCCCACAAGCCACAGGACTTCAAAATCTATTTCGGGACGTCGATGCTGAATGACGCGGGAGGCGTCGGCCGTTTGCAGTCAAGACGCTTTTTCGCTGCTTATAAGCTCAGTTTTGGATCTTTACCCACAACTTGTCCCAGGAGGTCACGGACTTTCTCGAACGGGATCGTTCGAGCGGCGTGAAGCGACGTTGATACTTCTGACCTTCGTACTCCACGATCTCCTTGCTGCGCGCGTTTGGAAATATCCGGTCGAGCATGCGTCTCGTGCTCGCTTTTCGGAATAGCGCCGTCTGCCTTGAGCGCGAATTCGATCTCGCGAACCCTTGCACGTGCGGACTTTATGTCAGCCTGACATTTATCCGGATTGTTGCCGCTGTAATCGTCAAAGCGCCTGTTCCAGGCCGAGAGCCGGTCGCGGAGGCAAACGGCGGCTGGCAATCAACGAATCACCAAACTCATGCGATCACGGCGCTGGCCGAGGTGTCGTGGCGACGCTCGGCGGCAGGATCGGGTAAGTTACCTGCGGCTGGTCTCCGCTTAGTGTCCGCAAAAAGGCGACGATATTTGAGACTTCGTCAGCGGCCAATCGGGTGCCAAGCTGGGTGGTGCCCATCACCGCCACCACCTCCTCGAGGTCCCACGCACGGCCGCTATGGAAGTACGGGGCCGTGAGTTCGACGTTTCTCAAGCTGGGGACTTTGAAGACATATTGGTCGTCAATCTCACCTGTCACCTGTTTGCGACCTTCATCGTCGGGCGGCAGGAAGCCCCAGCCGGGCTTCTCGACCAGGCCAAAAGGAGCGTACATACCGCCGCCGACATTGACGCCTTTGTGGCAAGAGACGCACCCCTTATCGATGAAAAGCCTGAGGCCTTTCTTCTCTTCAACGGTGAGCGCTTTTTCGTCACCCTCGAGATATCGATCAAACGGCGCATTGGGCGTGGTCAGCGTCGCCTCGAAGACGGCAATCGCCTTCCCGATGTTGTCGTAGTCGAGAGGATCGGTTTCATCTGGGAAGGCTTTGCGAAATGCCTCTACATAGCCGGGAATGCCCTTGAGCTGGTCGACGGCGTGCTCAGGGGTGCTTCCCATCTCGATCGGGTTGGCGATGGGCCCGCCGGCCTGCTCCGTCAGGTCGATCGCCCTACCGTCCCAAAACTGAGTGGTGTTGAACACTGAATTGAGCACAGTTGGCGCGTTGCGGCCGCCGCGCTGCCAATTGAAGCCAATTGAGGTGGGGCGGCCATCAGCGCCGCCGCGCCCGATTTGATGGCATGTGTTGCAGCTAATGTTTTGCGCCTCCGAAAGTCGCGGCTCGAAATAGAGCATCTTGCCCAGTTCGACCTTCTCTGCAGTCGCCGGATTGCCCTCAAGGGCAGGCGGGTCCTTGGGAACGGGGCTGAACAGCGATTTCGCTTGATCGAGCAGATTGTCCTGTCCCATCGCCGTCGAGGTGAGCAGACAAAATCCGAGTGCAGCATACCGAAAGTTCCACCCAATCGCCAAACAAGCCTCTCCTTTTCCAAACCCGATCCTGCGCGCCAAATGAGCGCGCTTTCCCATCATCAGCGGTTGGGGGCGTCCTCGGCAGCATCTGCAGCGTCGCGATGGAGAGGAGCAAAAATCGAGCCAAAGGCGCAGGAAGAACTCGGACAAGTGTGCCAAACGGCTTTCGGCCCTAGCCGGGTGCAAATCGACCACGGCAGCGTCGTGGGCCGGACAAACCCGACAATGGACGTTGGCCGGCGCATGCCGACACCGGTCCACACGATCTTATGTCCGCGGCTGCCACAACGGCCACGCGCGCAAGCATACGTTAACGCTTCTGATCGGGCCCGCCCCCCCGCGGAAGAGCTACTCGGTGTCTATCGCCCGCAAAGCCGGCCACGGTAGCCGGCCAGGCAGACAACATAGTCGCGCCTCTCCGGTAACACTCCTTGAGTGAACCACATACGCTGAGTGGTTGGTGAAGGAATGATAGACTACAAAGGAAGGGCGCCGCCTTAGCGGCGCGTCCTCAGCTCCTCAACGTCCACGGCGCTTTCGAAAACATACCCGGCGCCGCGCTCGGTGCGGATATACTGCAGGGCCGAGCGGTGTGCCAGCTTACGGCGAAGGCGCAGGATCAGCACGTCGATGCTGCGGTCATAGACCTCTTGATCATAGACCCTGGTGGCCTTCAGAAGCTGCTCGCGCGAAAGCACCCGGCCTGGGTTCTTGAGGAAGGCCATGAGCAGGTTGAACTCACCCGTAGTGAGCTTTACTTCATGATCCGTCCCTCGACGCAAGCGGCGACGTTTCGTGCTGACTTGCCAGTCATCGAAATTAAAGATCGCATTTCGCTCACGCCCCGGCCGCTGACGCACGGCGGCGCGCACGCGGGCCAGGAACTCCGGATGGCCAAAGGGCTTGGTGATGTAATCGCGGGCGCCGGTTTCGAGACCGACCACCTTATCGGACTCATCCAGGTAGTCGGCGCTGATGATGATGATCGGAAGGTCCCTGTTGGCGCCAAAATCCCGAACGAATTGCAAACCGTCCTCTCGGTCGAGGCTCAGATCGACAATTGCCAGATCGATCGCTTCAGAAACCATTTTGCCGGCGGCCTGTTGGCCGTTTTCGACCGCACTGATCCTAAACTCATGCTTGGACAAGAGGTCCACGAGCAGTTCTCTCGTTGAAGCGTCCTGACTCAAAACGAGAATCTTCTTCATGGTTACCCCCTGTTGAATGCAGCTTTGGCTTCCGCGACGATCAGCCAAATTAGGCAGGGTCCGCAGGCGGGACAATCTTCGTTGGGCGCATGACACAATAGCGCAGATACATAGGTCCTAGACGGGACTGCAGCTGTGAACCAGGAACCGAGCTCGCCAAGCTGTTCGGCCGTGTTCTCCGATTTAGCTCAGAGTGTTCGTCCTACTCTTTTGGCTGCTCGCCCGCGACATGCCGTGTTTGGCCCTGCGGATCCCCTCCCCTGCGGCCTTGAGGGTAGTGTGATGAGGCGTTCTGCGCCTGCGCGCACATCTCCCAATCGGATTGAGCCTCATTTCATCTGAAACCTCGAAAACATTGACATTCTTGCGGCTAAGACGGATTTGTTGCCGTAGTTCCGATGTATAGGAGAGCATGACAGCGATCATCAAGGCACACGAGACTTGTCCGACAACACAATTTATCCAATTCTGGTTGCATTTACCTTCGAAAGGATTGCGCCGGATACAAATCAACTTACAAACAACTGGAGCGAAGAGCTCTCGTTGTGTCTGCAACAACCGAAGGAGATGGAAATGAGTAGACTGATCGTCGTATCCAACAGGGTTCCACTGCGCGATGAAAACGGGGTGCTGCCAGCGGGCGGAATGGCCATTGCGCTGAAAGCGGCGCTCAGGGAAAGGAGCGGCTTCTGGATGGGCTGGTCGAAGGAGGTGAAACCCGAGGCCGCCCCGCCGGCGCTGATCCCGCAGCAAGATGACGGCATCAACTACCAACTTGTCGATCTCTCGCAGAAGGATCTGGACGAATATTACCACGGCTTCGCGAACAGGGTTCTTTGGCCGATCTTCCATGGCCGCCCCGATCTCGCCGAATATTCCGAGGCACGAAGGGCCGGGTATTATCGTGTCAACAAGATGTTCGCAGAGCTGTTGAAGTCACTCCTGAGCGAGGACGACGTCATTTGGGTGAACGATTATCATTTGATTCCGCTGGCGGAAGAATTGCGCCAGGCGGGCTTCCGCAACCGGATCGGCTTTTTCCTGCACATTCCATGGCCGCCGGCGGACATTCTCTCCACCGTCCCGAAGTACGCTACTTTGCTGCGCGGGCTTTCCTTCTATGACCTCGTCGGCTTTCATACCGATTACGATCTCAGCAACTTCCTCGAATGTCTGGACCGCGAGGAGCAAGGGAAACTCGTCGAAGGGGGTTTCTACCAAGCCTATGACAAAGAGTTTCGCTGCGGCGTTTTTCCGATCAGCATAGACACCGCGAACTTCGAAAGCCTCGCCGAGAAAGCGGCCCACGACGAGCGTCTGCAGGAGACTTATCCGAGGATCGCCGGCTATGACATCGCGATCGGCGTCGACCGCCTCGATTATTCCAAGGGTATCGAGAAACGCATCGTCGCCTTTGGCGAATTTCTGCGGCGCTACGGGCCACGTGTGGACAAGACGTTGCTGCTGCAGATCACCCCGAAGTCCCGGGAAAGTATACCGGCATATATGGCGGTTCAGAAGGACGTCGCCGAACTGGTAGGACGCGTTAATGGAGAATTCGGAACGGTCGATTCGGTGCCTGTGCACTACATTAATAAGGAGGTCGAGCAGTCGGAGCTGGCCGGCCTCTATCGGAAGGCACGTATCGGTTTGGTGACTCCACTTCGCGATGGGATGAATCTGGTGGCGAAGGAGTATGTCGCTTCGCAGGATCCAAGGGATCCGGGCGTCCTCGTCCTCTCGCGCTTTTCCGGCGCCGCCAGGAAGTTGGGCGCAGCGATGCTCGTCAATCCCTATGACACGGAGGAGATGGCTGGCACCCTGGAAAAGGCTCTTGTTCTGCCGCGAGAGGACCGGATTGACCGTTGGAAAGCGATCATGACGATTCTTCGCGAGCACAATGTCCACAAGTGGTGCAACGACTTTCTCTCGTCACTGAATGGGCCCTGAGGTGTGGCGCCCTTCGTGGGCCCAGCCTCGCGGCGACAGTGTCGCGAGTGTGAGGCTGGGCCCAAGCATATCAATGAGGCAGCATTCCTGCCTCGCCGAGGGCGGGCGATGTGCCGTGGTAGTTGCAGGCACGAGTGAGGGCTCACCCCCTACTCAACGCGATCGCCTCCACCTTGCCAAGTGCTTTGCCCCTGCATCGAGCGAAGCCGCAGGAGGCGCTCGTCGCCGGCACCGACTGTGAACGCTTCGCTGATCGAGACCGGTCACCTTGAACCACGTCGAACCAACTGGCGACATCGCTATTGTCAACAGCAGGCTCGGCCCGCAACGCCCACTATCAAGACGTTAGCTTGAGGCACACCGCTACAAAGATAAGGAGAGGGGCATGGACCTCGTTTACAGTCGGGATCGTTCAAGCAGGAGTGAGCGGGCGCCACACATTGTCAATGGCGAGCGCGCCGCACGGCAACAACGGATGCTGGCGTCGATTGACCTGAGATTGCTGTTGGCTCTTGAGGCACTGTTGGAGCACCTCAACGTCACGCATGCGGCTCGGCACATGGGCGTGAGCCAACCGTCGATGAGCCGATCGCTGACTAGGCTGCGTGGAATTTTCAATGACGATCTTGTGGTTCGTGGATCAAGCAGTCTGGTTCCGACGCCGCAGGCCGAGCGCCTTGCCAAGATCCTCCCGCCGGTCTTGAATGCTATCCGCGCGATGATGGACCGCAGTTGCGCCCAAGGGGAATGGCGATCGAAAGCCACAATGGTGATGCCCGATCACCAAGCGCTGATCTTGCTGCCGCCTCTCCTACCACTTCTGCGCGAGCACGCGCCTAATCTCGATATCGTCACCGACCCGCTTCTAGCCGGCGCGCTCCGGCGGCTTGAGCAAGGCGAAATCCATCTGGTCATCGGGCAGATCGAGGCTGCACCACTGGGTTACTTGCGCCGTACGCTCTATGCCGACCGCTTTGCCTGCCTGCTACGCCATGATCACCCAGCCCTGGCGCGAGAATGGACGATCGATACCTTCGCGACCTTGCACCACGCTGCCCTCGCCTCAGACTCCAAGGACGGGTTCGGCCGGGTGCATGATGAATTGGTCAAATTAGATCTCCTGGATCGCGATCCTGTGCTGGTTTCCAACATATTGACGGCAGCCGCGTCAGTCGCGGCGAGCGATCTGGTGCTGATTGTCCCACGGCGCGTCGCGACGCGGATCGCCGCCTTGCTGCCCCTGGCGATTGTCGATCCGCCCGTGGAACTGACCCCCTACGAGGTCGCTCTCATTTGGCACGAACGCTGCCATCGCGACCCGGAGCACCGCTGGCTTCGCCACGAGATCACCGCAGCGGCTTCGCAAACAGAGCTGACGCAAATATCACAAAGTGGGAGGGCAATAACGGATGTTTCCTCCTAAGACTCTCCCCGTTTGACCGGCATTCTATTCAGCCAGAGGCACATAAAAGTCAGCTGATAGTGCACGCACTCCAGACGCCTCACCACTTCACAAGCAACCCTAGCTCTCACATAGGAGAATAAGATGTCCAACGTATTTTCGCTTGATGTTAAGGAACGTGAAAAAGAATATTCTGACAACATTTATAAGGCCGCTCGCGCGTACTTCCACGCAAGGCCCTTGGTTCTTTCGCTGGCAAATGCCGCACCTCCGGGAGACGACATGATTGCCAACGATCAAGGGACGGTACAGTTTCACCTTATCGGCCAGAAAACCCGTGACCGTATGTATAGCGGAATCTTGAATGAGAATGAGGACAATCTTCTGGCGATTGGCGGACTCATCTACGACTACTTGCATTCCAATTATCCTAACATCGACTCAAAAAAGCTGGACATCGGAATCTGGGCAGACGTTCTTAGCAACATTCCGAATCTTTCGATCGGAGCGCAAAACCAGAAAAGTTATTCGAAAGAAGTTTTCGGCACTTCTGTCTCAGCCACGTTCCTTTCCTTGGTTGCCCAAGCGATCATCACCGACGGGGCATCGCTGCTGACGGATTTCGAGTCCTTCCTGACCGCGATGGGTGACATCACTTTCAGCGCCAACGCCAAGGCGCAGCAATACAAGGCGCTGACGTGTACCTACCAGAGCTACCTTCTCGATAATGGGGCAGGCGGATATTACGATTACGGAGCGATCGTTCTGCGCCAGATCGAGTTCAAACAGAACTTCCTTGAGCTGAAATCCTGCTGCTCGTCGACGCAACGAGTCAATGTGGACATCGACTATACCGAGGTCATCAGCGTCGTACAGGCACGCCGGATCCGAAAAGGCGGGCCCGACTATGAAAACTTCCAGCAGCTCGTGAATGCGAACTCCACTGACCAGTTCAAGAAGGCGAAGAACTTTTTCAACGGCGGCTCGACCCCGCAACATGATATCAAGCCGCAGGTCTGATCTTCAGTCCTTTGGCTGCTCAAGCAGAGCACCTAACCAGCAGCGGACGACCTCGCCAGCGCGGTTTGAAGCGAAACGATCCTGACGATTGGCGGCAAATATCCGCCTATCGTCCCTCATCGAATACGAGAACCGCATCACGCCGAAAACCGAGAAAACGAACAGTGCAAGGCACAGTATCGACGACGCGTCTGTCGATCGCATTGTAAACGGCCTTGATGCCCCCACTGACGGCCGCCGCCTCTGTGGGGGGTATAGATGCAAGAAATGAGCCCATGCTCCTGCTCCTTCTGGAGAACGATATAGGCCCTCAGCTCACCTTCCTTCGGCTCGGTTTTGCCGTTCTTCGCGCCTTGACTTGCAACCGCCAACCGCCTATCCACCCCCTTTGTTAGCACTCGGCCTCGGTGAGTGCTAATCGCGCTCCGGCAACGGGGAACCGTTCAACATCCGCACCAGGGAATCCAAAATGGCACAGTCGAAATTCCGCCCACTTCATGACCGTGTGGTCGTTCGCCGGGTCGAATCCGAATCCAAGACCGCCGGCGGGATCATCATCCCGGATACGGCGAAGGAAAAGCCGCAGGAAGGCGAGATCATCGCC